>DASTCZ010000397.1:0-39261 GCA_035710585.1 Candidatus Acidiferrales bacterium
CGTTCGCGACGGCAACTTCAATCTGCCGCAGCAGCGTCACGATCTGCTCCGGCTTGTAGCGAGTCATGGGCATGACCGGTCTTCCCCCTCCAGGTGAATTCTCTCTCACTCCACCTGGTACAAAAATCCCCGGTCAGGTCAGCAAGCCGCGCCATCAATGGCGAATACAGAGCCGCTAGCGTGTTCTGCTCACTGATGATCGCGTCGAAAACTCGGCCGTAGGCGGCCTCGCGCTCAGCATGGAGAGCTTTTCGGCGTGCTGCCGCACCCTGTGCGTCTATCAGACGCGTCTCAAGAGTCTTGAGCGCGTTGTTTTCCTGAGCAATACGCGAGGTGAGTGCAGCATATTGGTTACGAATGACGGTATCCGCACTGATGAGCTGTTCGAGGCGCGCAATCTCAGCCTTGATCGTAGCGAGCTTAACAGCCGCCAGTTCCTCGTTATTGGCAATCAGCGGAATATTTGGCTCCTCCGGCATCGGAAACACACCGTTGATTCTCGCGATCTCTTGGTCGGCCCACACGATGTAGCCCGACAACGCTTTGTCGACGTCGCCCTTGTAGACAAGTAGGAATTGATCCCATTGCGCGGCATCAAGTCCGCTTCCTGGGTACCGTGCCCGTAGCTCCCGAAGCATTTCGGGCGCTTTCGTTGCGCGCGTGTTTTTCACCTCATCCTGCATGGTGAGAAAGACGCGCCGCTGGTTGCTCAAGCCCTGTATCTTCAAGTTTAGTGACTGTGCTGCTTGGCTCAGTTCTGCGTGACGCGTCGCTTGCTCTGGTGTGCCTTTAATGACTAGCTTGGCGAGGTCCGCGTTATACCCCGCGATCAAGTTTCGCTTCTGCGCGGTCTGTCGATTCAACGTGGCGACCAGACTCTCCTTCTCCAATTCTTCTGCGATCCGCTCGGAAATGGAGGTGATCGCCTCTGCCTCGCGCTGGCGTGATCGCTGGAAGCGCATGGTCTGGGACTCAAGAAGCTCGGCGAAGTTCATGGCCCCCTCGCGCTGATCTTCTGGATGCGCTTCGAAAATGACGCGCTCGATCTCCTCGATTAACCCTTCGGAGGCTCCCTTCGAAGAACACAGCTCCTCAACGAACTGCTGCGAGAGGTATCGGGCCCGGGGATACGCTAAGGGTCCACCTGCGTCATCACCGTCCAGTGCGCGCGTGACTGTATTGCCGCCGCCCCACGTCAATGCCACCTTGGCATTGCTGATTAGCGGCCGCGCTCGCACCAAAAACGAAGGGCTAATATTTTCGTCAGCGTTCCAGGCCGCCGAGGTGATCGCGTCGCAGCCAGCCGCTATTACATCCGTCAAAGCGGTCTTTCCCGATCCGCGCGCGCCGACGATAGCAACTAGGCCGGGATTGAGAGGTATCTTCGGCGTGACTGCCCAAGGGGCCTCAGTTATCTCGACCTGTGATATGACTTGCGACGGCACGGCGCCGCGTGGCGGCTCTGCTCCGACATGAGCGCGACTCCCCGGATCGATACATGCCTGACGTAGTGCGTCGAAAGTAAGCGCACCCTTGATCCAAGAGAAGCGGTCACCAAATGGCTGGCCGGTTGCCAACTGGTCGTGAGCGTCGCTGCCGTGAAGACACGGCTTGCAGCCGTTGTACCGCGTTCGCAGCTCATCAGCCGTGACAGAGCGCTGGCCGAGCCAGAACTCGCGTTGTGCTTGACTGCTCGCGAAAATGATGTGTGAGAATCTTTCGATTTCCTGTCGCAGTGTTGCGTCGGCGGCCTGACGCATACCCGAAGTCCCGTCGTCGGCGCCGCCCGCCACAGCGATCAGGATATTCTTCTTCGCCCAATCACTCTCGCTGAAGACCTCCCGCAGTTGGGCGAAATTAACCTTAAACTGGGTAGCGCCGTGCGCAAGCGCGGACTGGTCGTCCGCTAATGTGGGGTCGGTGCGCTTGCCAAGTCGGATCAGTTCCTCGCGAGTACAGTCAAAGCGGTCGCCATGCGCGTTGAATTGAAGGCGTGTAAGGATGCGACGGACCTCGACGAGGTGATCCGGGTCTTCTGAACTAACTAAAAGGTGGAGGTTCACGAAGCCCGACCTGGCCGCAACATCGAGCCTCACTTCGATATTAGGGAAGAGAAGCTGAACATCGGGCAGGCGCCCGGCAAGTTGTTGCCGAATCACTTCTTCGTATGTATCGGTAACGTAATAATCGGTAACAGCAATGGCTTCAATCTTGGGGGCGGCAGTTTCCAGCGCGGTGAGATAGTTCGTCCAAGCGTTGCTCGCTCCGAATTGGTTATTCAGAACGGTTCCAGGCGCATGGATATGAGGCTCCCAGCGTCGCCACTCCGATCCTCGACTTACCATCGTGCACCCTCATGGCTCTCGAAATCGCATTCTGTTGATATCAGCTCTAGGCTTAACGCGAATTCGAAAACTTAGTTAGAATCTTCTAATTAAGTCAGCAAGCTAATACTAATGGAGAGATGGAAGGGTCATCAACGCATCTCTCCCGCGGATTCCCGAGCGCTCGCTGTCACCGATGAGCGACACCTGAACGAGAATTCAGCTTTAGGAAGGGATCTTCGCACCTGGCATCGATACTCGATGCTGATACCAAGCGCCGTCCACGAACCCGGCTCAGAGGACCGCGCTGAACGGAATCTTCTCAACGCAAATCTTGCAGTAAATGTTGTTTGCCATCACGCCGTTCCGCTGCTTCTGCTAGTTCTCTGAAATACCTCCCACACCTCACGTCCTTGCTGTTTCGCGAATATCGGCGGCCAACACGCGAGCCAGATTCCCCCAAAATCCTCGATCGAATTCGCAACTCGCGAGGGCAATTTCGAAAAAGTGGATCGGCTCCTAGCCAGATTCGGGCGCATCGAGACGCACGATGTTTCGAGCCCACCCGGTCTGTTTTAGGAGACTGAAGTGATCACACCAACCGCAATGTCCGCCATGCTCGCAGGTGTGTGCCTGTGGTGCATGATCTGGATGGCAGTGAACCACATCGATGAGGTTCCTTTCCTCCGCGACTATGTTTCACTTGCCCAGCTCAAAGACTGGATCGCAAAACATCCACAACTAGCGCTCATCATCACGGAGACGGTGAATGTTCTGTTGCACGGAATCTCTTCACCGGCTTCCGTCGCCTTTAATTTGGGCGGCACGCTTATCAATGCCGCGGTGATCTGGGGAGTAATTCCTTCCCAGAATATTTTTGATACTGGCTTGAACAAGCTCAAGGCTGCAAAGAGCAAATTCGAGCTCGAGATGAAACGCCGAGTTGCCTCCATGAACAAGGAGGCAGCATGAAGCGCCAACGTCACGTTTTCCCCAACCGCGAGATTCCACACCTCTGGGCTCACAAGACCCAAGATGAAGCGAGGAATGGCACCGGAAGCTTTTACTTCACCGGCGCCACAATCTACTCCTACGGATCTCACTTCCCGATCGCCACACACATCACCGGAGTCGATGGACAGGCTGGTATTTTGTTCACGTCCGAAAAGAACTCCGTCACGACCAGCCAGCACATGTCGGCTGTCCGGAGATCTATTCCATCTGACGTGCCGGTGTTCACCGTCCCGAATCAGCACTTCGGCTTCAGCGAAGCCGAGGATCAATACCAACACGAACGTAATTTCAAGCGCTACGTAGACGACGTGACCCAGAATTTGTCTACCTGTGCGCGGGCTCGTTCGTCTTGGAAGAAAGAACACTGCCACCGGCAAGCCGTCGAACTCAGGAAGGAAGCATTGTGTTACGCGACCTTCTTCGGTTTGCCAGATCCTCCCATTGAACAAATCCCGGACCTTGATTCCGAAGAGATGCGAAGGATCAAGGCCAGGGAAGCGGTGGCCTCTGCCAAGAAAGCAGTTGAAACCAAACGCAAACAGGAAGAACACCGTGTTCGGTGGCAGCAAGCGGCCGAACAATGGAGACGTGGCGATTACCACGACTATCTTCCTTATGACCTGCCAACAATGCTCCGTCTTGAAGATCACGAAGTTGTGACTTCACGCGGAGCCCGATTCCCGATCATTCACGCCAAGCGCGGGCTTGCTCTCGTCCGGGCTGTAATGGCTCGAGGAGAAGCCTGGCGTCGCAATGGACAGAACTGTCGTCTCGGCCACTATCAGCTTGACTGGATAGAAGCCAACGGAACTGTTCATGCCGGCTGCCACATCGTCGCTTGGGATGAGATCGAGCGGATCGCTCCCGAAATCGAGGAATACGAATCCCGAATCACGTGCACGCAGTGCGAGATTCTCTCGATCAACGGCGCGGCTTGTCACGAGACAGGTTGTCCCAACTCCAACAAGACCTGGTCGATCGAAGAAAACGATTGGGTCGGAGCGGAACTGGAGGTCGACCATGAGTAAGCAACTTCTCAAGAAATTTCTCGTGGTCAGCTACGACGATGATCAGCAGCAATGGTTCTGGGATTTCGTTGCAGCGGAGGCGGAACAAGACGCTGTAGCTCTTGTCTGCAAGAGGCGTCCCTACGTCATTGCAGCAGACGCAGCTTCTCTTTCGCAGGTTCGGGAACTTGCCTACAGCCTGAAAAGTCGCCCGCTAGCCAGAATCATCCACCAGTTCGATCGGGACACCGTGACACCAGAAAAGGAGGGATGCGATGGTCAAGGTTAGGAAGTCCGACCGTAAAGAGCTACTCGCATCTCTCCAGAAAGCCGTCACAACTCAGGTTCAGCTTTACGATCACCTGTCTGCCATCGAAGAACTCATAGGCCATGTTACTGGCCTGGATGATTGGGTTCGACGCGAAGCAGCCGACTACGACAAGCCAGAGGATGTGAATCTAACCGACCAGTCTCTCGCTTGCATGCTCCAAGAAGTGAAGCGCGAGCGATAGCAAACAACCTGGAAGGGACGAAGGTCAGATCTTCTTCCCTTCCTTAACACACGCATTCATGGCTTGCCTAGGACGACATTTCAGCCAAGCCCCGGTCCAAAATTGAATCATGAGCTACGACCTCCCCCGTGTCCAAACATTGGACACAAAGACGACGTCGTACTATGGCTATGAAGTGGTCTAGCCAAATATTGTCAGCCTAGTACGTACACGGTAGAGCTTTAGTCAGATCGCGCCAAGAGAGCGAGGGTTTTGCCAACGTGGCCAAACGCAGCATAGTGTTCCCGGGATCCGGGGAGCTAGTCAATATCGCGAGAAAGGCCGGGGTGCCGCTCGCCGTCCTTTGGGAGCAAATTGGCTCGGCTTTGGCCGAACAGCCACGAAATTTTTCCATCGCGATCCGTGGGCCCAAGAGGACGGTCACTATCAGGCTAAAAAGAGATCCGCGCACATTGCGGAAACAGACGTTTGACGATGAGGGATTGGGCATCTTTAGACCTGACATCCAAGAGTCGAACAGTGATTGCGAACGAGACGAAGATGCGGGAAAAGGCAGCGAGCCTACCATTGGTAGCATCATCGATGAACAGAACATCAGCGATATGAACCCGGCGAAGAGCCGAATTCGGACTCGAACTCCCCATCGCCTTTCGAAAGCAGAGATTCCACCGCCGCGGTACCCAATTCCCCAAGAGCAAGAAAACAGATTTCGAACGAAAGAAATGCGGCAAAGAAGGGATTTGGTTCGTGAAAAATGGGCCAAGCTAAATAGAAATCACAATTGGCCGTCATGGCTGGTATGCGACGACAATAACCATTTTGTCGCCCAGGTTGTGGAGTGGAAATATTATCCCATGAATTCAGAGCGTCAAACGTTTCAAGCAGCCCTCACCCTCGACGCAATAAACGTCTATTTTCGAGGTCATGACCCGAGCACGGGTTCTCCGATATTTGCGATGAGCGACAAAGCTGTTGCAAAACGCGTAGAGCGTTTCCTAAAGGATGCCGCGCGGTTTCTGGAAATTGAAGCTCGTCACAATGAGGCTGAAGCTGCGTATGATTTGACCGAGGCGGTAGAGCTCACAAGGTCCGTCGCGACCCCCGAGACTCCTCAAGACCATCTAGATGAGGGCACTGAAGACCCTCTCGTGCGGCTCTGGAAAAAGCGCCGCGACGACGAAGAATAACTCTTCCCAGGCAGCCCAGTTAAATCATAGATAAAGAAGTACTTACCAAAATGTCGCTCCGCGCCGGTTCATGGTTAGAGGTGAGCCACACAGTCATTTCAACGGCTTGCTTCCCCTGGCGATGGAGCCTCTATGGTTTACCGTAAGCATCCATCGTCAGGTCAACGCCGCAACCCGGCGATGGGACAATCGATATGGCAACGCATCAAAATGACCTCGAAAAAGCAGTCGCCGAGGTCCTCATTCCTCAGGCCAGCTCCACACACTCGCAACAAACCGAACGTGATCTAGTTGCGAGAATCCAGCAATTGTGGCCTGGCGCCCGAAAATCCGGGAAGGAGCTCGGTGAGCAGTTGTTCGCTCTGCGTGAACTCTGCAGAGACAAAGAAGCTCACTTCAATGAGCTCTTGCAGTCTCTGGGCATCCCGCGATCGACTGCATATTTTTACATCGGAATCTTCGAGGAATGCCAACTCGTGGATTTCGAATTCCCCGTGAATCTCGTTCGTTTTGCAACGACCGCGGGCATTGACCTGGCAAATCAGGGCCATCGTAAGACTCTCCTGACAGCGTTCAGGGGAGCAGGGAGTCCGGCAGAGCCGAACGATGGCACAGCCATTTCAATAGTTGGGTCCGCAAGCACTGCAATTCGAGAGGCGGTTCAGGAGGCAAATGAGCAGGAAACGCCTTCGATCCCGCTCTCTCCATTCCAAAAGATGCTTGTCGCATTCACCGTCGCACATCTGGAAACGTACAAAGTCCTGGTCGGCACGAAAAAAGACATCAGGGCAATGGACGAAACCACAAAAGCTGCGAAGGAGGCTGAGTACGTTCAATCCATCGCAGAAATGTTCAACCTTGATGTTGCGAGCAGTACAGTCCAACGCAGGATCTTGGCTGTTGGTCGCGGGGAACAGACTCTCCAAGACATCTACGAGGCCTGGACGCAGCTCCCCGTTCGAAACGTTCTGACCCGAGAGAAAGCGCCTATCTACAAGAAAGGAGGTAAGGCCTCTTAGTGAATCTAGGCCCGGAAGGTTCAAAGCCTTCCGGGCCTTTTTGTCACGTCAATGGACAGGCCTAGGAGGATGTATGAGTAGGCGCAAGCGGTATTTCAACTTCGAAACCCGGCGGGTCGAACGGTTCGTAAGGAAGCGAAGCCGCGATATTCCTCGTACGCCCGAAGCTCGTCGCAAGGAAATCGTAGAGAAATATGCGCTTGGGAGGCATAGCGTAGATGAATCCTGGATTGTCCTTGGTCCGAGCTATGGCGATTGGGAAGTCGTTTCTCCAGAGCAACAGCGCCGCAATGAAATAGAACAGCGCCGAATTAGAACGGCGAAATATTATGGCGTTCCTGTTTCGTGGATCTCGACGGAAGAGGAGATGGCAAAACGGAGAGCGGCAAGTGTACCCGCCAATTCCGCTCTTAAATTTCTCAGCATATTAGGGTCGCAGGCGCTAGCAAGATTGACTGCGTGCCGGAAGATAATTCCGACTTCACTGCTACGGATGGGGCGAAAGTGTGCACGATTCCAGCCGTAGTAGAATTCACGAGTTTGGGTGACAATCGATCGTCATCCAATGCTGTAAAAGCTAGTGGTGTCGGATCAGACTCGAGGAAACGATTGAAGGCTCGATCTGGTCAGACAGGAAGTGTTGTTAGGAAAGGTGATGTGTGGCACGGTCGGTTCTATATCGACGTCACCGGTCAGGAAAGACGGAAGCGTCGATCAGTTCCGATCGGATCAGCTGTTGGCAACGGCAGACTGACGAAGTCCGAGGCAAGGAACAAGCTGCAGGAATATATTCAAGAGCTGGGAGTAAATAATCGATCCCATCTTCTGAAAACCCTGCGTCCTTTTCAGACGTTCGATGAGGTTGCGACATGGTGGGAACAGAACAAAATGCCATTTCACAAACCATCGTCTCGGGGTTCAAGCCGCTACATCGTCAACGCGCATCTGAGACCAAACTTCGGTAAGCTGCCCATCGATCAAGTCGATGAGAAAGCTGTCCAGGAATGGATTTCGGGGCTCCATAAAAAAGGAGAGCTGGCACCCAAGACTATCCATAACATGTGGAAAGTTCTGAGGCTCGTCCTCGGGAAGAAACACGTGAGTGGATGGACCATAACGTTGCCGGCGCTCGTTCAAAAGGAGCAGCGTTATTTCACCCCAGAGGAGATGGTCCAGATTATCGACGCAGCGGAAGGCCAATTCAAACCTCTATTCGCCTTGCAATATGCGGCGGGTATGAGATTTGGAGAAGTGGCCGGCTTGCACGTTGAAGATCTCGACTTCGACAATTCTGTTGTCCACATTCGACGGAGCGTTTATCTTCACGAAGAGACGACTCCGAAGACTGCCGCGGGCTACAGGGATGTCGATATCCATCCCGATGTTATGGCGATGCTCAAGAATCACATTGGCGACCGCCAAACAGGGGTGGTGTTCATCGGCCGAAGAGGCAACCATCTGGTCGTGGGAAACGTCAACGAGTACGTGTTGAAACCGATTCTCAAGAAGCTGGAACTTCCGTATGGCACTACTCATGCCATGCGGCATGGCGCCGTATCCAGGTTTCAAGAGGCCGGTGTGCACGGTGATTTGATAACGAAGTGGGTTGGCCACACTTCGTTGAAAATGACCAGCAAATACACGCACTTCAGCGCCAAGCATCGAAGGGAAGTCGTTGCGAAATTAGGTGCGATCGCAAGTTGATGGACCCAATTGGACCCAACTTGATGGTCGCAACTAATTGAAGCATAATAGTTTGCAGCATTTGCAGAGTGGGCCTGTAGCTCAGGTGGCTAGAGCGCACCCCTGATAAGGGTGAGGTCGGTAGTTCGAGTCTACCCAGGCCCACCAACCCATGCTATTTTCAGTGTACGTTTTGCGCAGTTCGAATTCGCAGCCGAGTCTGGATTGAACGCCTGGTGGCTAGAACGTCCCGATGAAGTGAATCGGGAAGGTCGGTAGTTCGAGCCTACTCAGGCCACCAGCCTTTTCTCGCGTCAGTTGCGAGAGTCTTCCGGCAGAGCTAATATCCGCGAGCTCCGGCTCCGCAGTCCAACTCTTCCCTTCTCTTCGCACATTCTGAGATCACTTCGGCCAATAGCGCGCTGCCGCAGCTTCGCGCGTCTTCATTTCACCCGACGTTCATCCGCCGCTCACCGTCGATACATCTGCGATTGATACAAAAGCAAGCCCCGATGGATGTCTTTCGTCCTCGCATCGGAAATTGATACGCAAATTCTTCTTTTCAGGAGGCAGGATGCACAGAAATCAACGTCTGGTTATAGGAGCGGTCGCCGCGCTATTGGCGTTGGCGCCGGCTCTAAATCTTTCCGCAGCGCCAAACCGCGACGGTCGCGACCGCGGCGAAGGCAATTCCCGCGTCAAGCGCGTCTTATTGATCAGCATAGACGGAATGCATTCGATCGATTTCATAAATTGTGCCGCAGGAATTTCCTCTATCAATGGCGGCGCGAGCTATTGTCCGACTCTGGCTGAATTGCAGATGACAGGCGTAAATTTTCTCGACGCCACCACTTCCAAGCCCTCGGATTCGTTTCCGGGGTTGATGGCCATCGTCAGCGGCGGATCGCCGCGCAGCGTCGGAGCTTTCTATGACGTCGCGTTCGACCGCGTGCTCGCTCCGCCCACAATCACGACGGGAAACTCCCTTCCCGGTGGCAATTGTTCGCCGAACATGGCCAACGGCACGACCACGGAATTCGACGAAGGCATCGACAAAAACGAAACCTTTCTCAACGGCATCGACGGCTTCATCACTGCGAATGGCGATGGCGGGCGCAATGCCATCGATCCGCAGAAGCTGCCTCGCGATCCCTTTGCCGGTTGCACGCCGGTTTTCCCGTGGAATTTCGTGCGGACGAATACCATTTTTGGCGTGATCCACGCAGGCGGCGGTTACACTGCCTGGTCCGACAAGCACCCGTCCTATTCCTCCGTGGCGGGGCCGGGAAATAACTCAAATCTCGATGATTACTATTCGCCGGAAATCAATTCCGATCCGACCAATCCAGCGAACACGATTCCCGGCTGCAACCTTTCCGCCGGCGATCCGAATTTTTCGAACCTGGGCGCGTGGACCGATAGTTTCGTCGGAGTTCGCTGCTACGACACGCTCAAGGTAAATGCCATCCTCAACGAAATCGATGGATTTACTCACAATCGCAGCCACGCGGCTCCGGTTCCCACGATCTTCGGAATGAATTTCCAGGCCGTCAGCGTGGGCCAGAAATTGATCGAGAAGAGCGTCGGTAAAGGCGGCTATCTCGATTCAATCGGAACACCCAGTCCGCTGCTCCTTCAGGAAATTGAATTCGTCGATGGCGCGATCGGGCAATTCGTCAGCGAACTCAAAAAGACGGGCCATTTCGATGACACGTTGATCGTCATCACCGCGAAACACGGTCAGAGCCCGGTGGACAGCGCTCGATATCAGGGAATCGGAGTTCCCGCGGGCAGTCCGATTTCAACCACGCCGGCGACAAGTCTCTCGGCATGCCTTGATGCTTCGGAGAATTCGGCTCTCGGCCCCACCGAAGACGACGTCTCTTTGCTCTGGATCAATCAAAACGCTTGCAGCACGTCGAACGCGGTTACGCAGCTGGAAACCACTTCGCCGACGAGCAACAACGTCGCGGGCATCGGGCAGATTTTCTGGGGGCCCGGCATCCGGCAGCTTTACAACGCGCCGGGCCTGCCGCCGGACGGCGATCCGCGGACGCCCGACATCATCGTGGCGCCCAACGTCGGCGTCACCTATTCGGGAAGCAGCAAGAAGCAAGCAGAGCACGGCGGATTCGCGCATGACGACACCAACGTGATGATGCTCTTCTCGAATCCCAAATTCCGTTCTGCAACTGTTCCTAGCCCTGTCGAAACGATGCAAGTAGCGCCGACGATTCTCGCGGCGCTTGGCCTCGATCCCGCAGCGCTGGAATCGGTCCGGATGGAAGGGACGCAGGCGCTCTCCGAAGTGCTCGCGCAACTGCACTCCGATCGCGACCGCGACTAGCCTGCAGCGAAACGGAATTCTCCAGACTAGATCGTACGCAAGACGAGACGCTTCCCGCGCCCTGGATCTCTTCCGGCGGCGCGGGGGCGCCGGTCACGTTGTAGGGACGCCATTCCTTCCGGCGGTAAGCGCGGCAGCGATTGCGCCATTCTCTCCAGTATCCTCCGCCGTTAACCGATAGGCAGCCGTCGCTGGGCGGTGTCTGGATAACTCGTCACCGACCCCTCAAACTGGATGTCCCATGCCCGAGCAAGGCCAGATCTCCACATCAGAAAGCGCCGCCGACAAAATCGCGGCTGCTCCGCAGGCTCCAGTAACCGCCACAAAGACGGCCGCCGAGCGCATCCCGACGCCCAACCTGATTGCCGCGATGCTGCGCTCCGCAAAGCACGTCAGCGATCTGATCTTCTCGCCTGGCAGGGCGCCGCAAGTGGAAGCGAGCGGCCAACTGGTGCCGGCGAAGGTCCTCGATATCGAAACGCTGTCACCCGAGGACACGGCGCGGATCGCCGCGGACTTGATCGGCGGAAACAAGATCGCAATCGAAAAGCTGCGCGAGCAGGGCTCCTGCGACATTTCCTACAGCCTTCAGAAGCTGGCGCGGTTTCGCGTGAACATCTTCACACAGCGAGGCACGTGCGCGATCGTCATGCGCGTGATTCCCAACAAAGTGCCCACATTTTCGCAACTGAATTTGCCGCCACAGCTGCTCGATATCGTCAGCCTTCGCAATGGCATCGTGCTGGTGACCGGCCCGACGGGCTCAGGAAAGTCTTCGACGCTGGCGGCGATCATCGATCAGGTCAACGATGTGAAGGCCTTTCACATCATCACCATCGAAGACCCCATCGAATTTTTGCACGCGCACAAAAAGGCCACCATCCACCAGCGCGAGCTGTATAGCGACACGCCCTCATTCGCCTTAGCGCTGCGCGCCGCTCTGCGTCAGGCGCCTAAAATTATTCTGGTGGGAGAAATGCGCGATCGCGAAACGATCGAAATCGCGCTCGAGGCAGCCGAGACGGGGCACCTCGTATTTTCCACGCTGCATACGATCGATGCTTCGAAGACGGTCGAGCGGATCGTCGGCACTTTCCCGTTGGCCGATCAACACGTGATTCGGCTGCGCCTCTCAAAAGCCTTCCGTTACATCGTGTCGCAGCGACTGCTTCCCCGCCGCGATGGAGAAGGCCGCATAGCGGCGATCGAAATCCTGAAATCCACCATGCGCACGCGCGAGTACGTGGAAAAGGGCGAGAATGAAGGCAAGACGTTGCTCGATGCGATGCGTGACGGTTCGACCGAAGGCATGCAGGATTTCGACGGTGAGCTTGAGCGCATGGTTCGCTCCGGCGTAATCGATATGGAGGCGTGCTTGGGCTACGCAAGCAACCCGGGAAACCTGCGCCTGCAGCTTGCGGATTTCAAGGAAGAAGACATTCCGCAGCCCGCAGAAACCACAGCAAAATAGCCGCGGCTCTCCGCATGGGCCTATCACGTTCAGCTGCAGGAATTCTCCGCGGCTTTACGCGAGCGCGACGACGTCAATTTCCACGCGAACATCCCGCGGCAATCGCGCCACTTGAACCGTCGATCTTGCCGGAGGCGCAGCGGAAAAATATTTTCCGTACACTTCGTTCATCGCCGCAAATTCGTTCATGTCTGCCAAGAAGACCGTACACTTCACGACCTTCTCGAAGGACGAGCCCGCTGCAGTGACAATCGCCTTCAGGTTCTCCAGCACGCGCTCGGTTTGCTGCTTGATATCGCCGCCAACAAGCTGCTGCGTCGCGGGATCAAATGCGATCTGGCCGGAAACAAATACAAACCCGTTTGCTTTCACTGCTTGTGAATAAGGGCCGATGGCTTTCGGACCGCGATCCGTGGCGACGATATCTTTCATGTGTTCTCCTTGGATGATTTCGATTACAAAGCGTCAATTCTGATGGTTGCCGGGCGATCCTTGCAAGTAATGCGCCCGAAACTCGGCGGGAATTCCCGGATGATCGAGCCATTCGTGAAACAATGGCGCAAGGTCCTGGCTGCACTCCGCCTCGACCGCTGATCGGAGTTCGTTAAGGCTCCAGGCGCTTCCCTGCGTCACGCGAAAAATTCTCGCCAGCGCGCGATGCACGGCTTGTGAGCTGCAGCGGTCTTCCAGGGCGACATAAAAAAGCTCGCTGCGAACATGCGCCGCTTCGCGGACTTCCACGGAATCTTCTCGCGTCACGCTCGTGAGCGCCTTATCGGTGTTCGCCGCTGGAATCACCTCAAGCCGCGCAATCAACTGCCGAACTGCTTCAGCGCGCGATCCTGCGGCTCGCGACGCCTCGAGCGAAAACACCGCATAATCGTTGACTGCGGCGAGCGGGTACAGCGGACCATTGCGATCGATCCTCGCGACAAAATAGAAACGCGATGCCGCTAGCTGCATGTCGATCGAGTGCAGCATCGCAGTGTCTTCGTCGCGTGCAGTGGCGGACAAAAAATTCGCCGGCACTACGGCGGCATCCGGCACGGTCATGCAACCGCTGGTCGCGAGCCAGGGGGGAGTCTGTGCCGAATCCATATTTCCGGGGCATTCGATAATCCAAAGCCTTGAAGCAGCCTTCACCGAAGTGCCAAATTCCGCGGCGAAATAACGGTCGTCCGAAGCCAGCCGGTCGGCAAGCGCGTTCGCACGGGCATCGCTCGCTGGCGAAATCGACCAGAGCGCGACCCTCGTTTCGCCGCCGCGAATTTCGCGTATGGAATAATTTCCCGCGGCGACAAACGGAAGATAGCTGCGAAGCGTTTGCTGGTATTTCCACCTCACCGCGCCCGCTCGTCGCGCACGGCCCGATTCGAGCCCACTCGCGTGCACGCTGAAGTTTTCAGGAACGGTAACGTCAAGTTCCCACTTGCCCGGCCATGCGCCGCCCGAGCCGAGCGGGCCTTCCGCAGCGAGCAACTGGGGGTACCAGCCGAAGCTCGGCAGAAAAAACGCAGAATGATTATCGGAAGACGCCGCTGAAACTACGGGAAACTTCAGATCGTATCTGAGATCGAACTCTCCCGACGCCTTCGTCTTCAGCGAATTACCAAAATCGAAGTGAAATTCATTCTTGAAGTCCGCGATTGCTTTTCCGGACGATGGATGTCCGAGCCATTTAGCCTGCACGTTTTCGACCGTGAAATTCACCGGATCAGGAAGCCGAATCTCGAGGTTCTCGATCGCCGGCAGTCCGGCATTCTTCAGCTTGTACAAGGCGTGCACCGAAACGCGGTCCGGCTGCGCAGGCCGGAAGGAAACTTCGATTTGTTGCCGCTCGACAAGATACGACCGCCCAAACGGAATACCGCACCCGCTGGTTGCGAGAGTACAAATCAAGAGTGGGAATACGCGTATTCGCGAGATCATCGGGGGCGCCACTTGCAGGCATTTTATCGGCGCGCGAAGAGACGGTCAAAGCGCTGCGCGAGGACTGAGTGGCAACAGCAAGTCCAATCCAATTTGATCGGCGGATTAAAGGTCGCGATTAATGCCGGGCGCTCGAGCGGCGTACAAAGCCCTGCGGCTTTTCGAGTTGATTGTGCGCCGCGACAATTTGGCCGACCTGCTCGTCGGTGAGGCCGCGGGAAATCAGGTCCAGAATCTGCTGCTCGGTTCTTCCTGTGTTTTTCAATTCAGCCAGCGATGTCGAGGAAACCGTCGGAAGACCTTGCGAGCGGCGGCGCGCCACCGCCATCACGACGCGATCCGAGTAGCCCGCAAGGCGGACTCCCTGCGACTCAATCGTGCGGGGTCCGAGTTGGTTCAACGTCGCGAGCTCGAGAACGTTCGTCTCGCTCATTCCCGCGCCAAGCAGGTCCGCGATGTGATCTCCGTCGGTAAACATCTGCTGGCGGCTACGCGCCAGGCGGACGACCCGGACGCAGCCATCGTCGGACAACCCGGCCTGATGCGCCTTCATCAGATCAGCAACCTCTGAATCACTGACGTCCAGGCCTCGAAGCTGCTGAATCGTGTCGGACCACATTCCGGATTGGTAGAGCACCGATGTATCTGCAGTGTGAAGCCTCTTACAACCGGTGAAGAACACGGCAAACGAAAATGCCATCAGTAAAATTAAGGTGTGGCGGAGCCGGACGAAGTAGAGCATGGCAAATTCATTTTAGGGCGGCGAGACAGGCTAATACTGCGGAACAGATGCGCCGTGTCTCGAGCGTGACTGTACGGAAGGACAGGCTGCGTCAAACTTGATACACGCGATCGACGCCGAATACGCCGGAGATTTTCTTGATGCCGTTGACGATGCGTTCGAGCTGCTTGCGGTTCGCGATTTCCACGGTCACATCAATGCGCGCGCGCAAGTTGTCCGGCCGGCTCGAAAGCGTCTGAATGTTCGATCCGGCGTCGCTGATCACGGAGGTGAGGTCCGCGAGCATCCCGGTCCGATCCTGCGTCTTGATCACCAGGCTCACGGAAAACTTAGACTCCGAAGAATCGGTCCATTGAACGTCGATGCGCCGCTCGGACCGGTACAACAGATTTTGCACGTTCGGGCAGGAATCATTGTGCACGGCGACTCCGCGGCCGCGCGTCACATAGCCCACAATTTCATCGCCCGGGATCGGATTGCAGCACTTCGCGAGGTACACCATCAAATCGCCGTGCCCGCGCACAAGGATCGCGCGCTGATTCACTCCGAGCATCCGCTTGACCGTCGAGACGATCTTTGCCGGCGAGCTCTGGGGCGATTCCTTCTGCTGAGGCTCGCCGAGAGACTGTCCGACGGCGCGGCCAAGCACCTGGCGCGCGGAAGCCTTTCCGAAGCCCAGCTCGGCCATCAGGTCTTCAAGACGCGCAAAGCCGTATTCCCCGGCCACTCGGAGCATGTCTGCTTCGGGCACCCGTTTTAGATTGATTTCAAATTGACGAGCCTCGCGTTCGAGCAGTTTGCGGCCGACTTCGGCGGCCTCCACGCGCTCATGCAGCGTGATCCAGTGCCGGATCTTCGTGCGGGCTCGCGAAGTGCGCACGAAGCTCAGCCAGTCGCGGCTCGGCACGTGCCCCTTTTGCGTGAGAATCTCCACGACATCGCCGTTCGCGAGGGCGTGACGCAACGGAACGATCTGTCCGTTCACCTTCGCCCCGACGCATTGATTGCCCACTTCCGTGTGGACCGCGAACGCGAAATCGACGGGCGTCCCGCCGCGCGGTAATGGAATCACGCGCCCTTTCGGCGTGAATGCGTAGACTTCATCCGGATACAGATCGACTTTCAGCGTCGATAGGAATTCGCTCGGCTCTTGCATTTCGCGAACCCACTCGATCAGCTGCCGCAGCCAGACGATGCGTTGATCGTCCGCTTCAGTGCGCTCGCCGCCGTCCTTGTATTTCCAGTGCGCGGAAACGCCTTGCTCCGCGAGCCGGTGCATTTCGCGTGTGCGGATTTGCACTTCAAACGATTGCGTCTGCCGGATCACCGTCGTGTGGAGCGATTGATAGAGGTTCGGCGAAGGCATCGCGATGTAGTCCTTGAACCGGCCGGGAACCGGGCGCCACATCTGATGAATCACGCCGAGCGCTGCGTAGCAATTTCGCACGGTGTCTGTGATTACCCGGACGGCGAGCAAATCGTAAATCTGGTCGAGTGTGCGCTGCTGGCGCCGGATTTTCAGGTGAATCGAATAGAGCCGCTTGATGCGCCCTTCCACGGTTGCGGGAATTCCGTGCTCGACCAGCTTGTCGCGGATTTCGTTTTGCAGATCAGCCAGCAGCTTTTCGAGCGGCTTCGTCCGCGATGCCACTTCCTTCTGCAATTCCAGAAACGCCGCCGGCTCGAGATATCGGAAAGCGTGGTCCTCGAGCTCGCTACGGATCAGGCTCATTCCCAGGCGATGCGCGATGGGCGCGTAAACGTCCATCGTCTCGCGTGCAATACGCTGCTGCTTTTCGGCGGGCAGAAACTCGAGCGTGCGCATGTTGTGAACCCGGTCGGCGAGCTTGATCACAACGACGCGAACGTCGTTCACCATGGCGAGCAACATCTTGCGCAAATTCTCCGCCTGGCGCGCCTCGGGCGCAGTGAGGTCCAGGCGGCTGATCTTCGTCGCACCCTCGACGAGCCGCGCGGTCACGGGACCAAATTGCTGCTCGATCTGCGCGAGCGGAATCTGCGTATCTTCCACGACGTCGTGGAGCAACGCCGCGGCGAGCGTCGTAACGTCCAGCTTCATGTCCGCGAGGATGTGCGCCACTTCGAGGGGATGCGAGAGAAATGGCTCGCCCGAAACCCGCTTCTGCGATCCGTGCTGTTCCGCGGCGAATTCGTAGGCGCGGGAAAGGAGTGCTGCGTCGTCTGCGGGGCGGTTTGCTCGGAGTTTTTCGAGGAGCTCGTTAAACCGCACATCCAGATGGCGCGAGGCGCGATCGAAGCGGATCAGGCGTTTACCGGCGGGAGCCATAGGTAATTGTACTGCGCCGGAGCAGGGCCGAGCCAACCTGATGATCTGAAACGCGGCATATCGTTACTTGTGATCGTGGTTCAACCTCGCAACTTCAACCGCAGCCATCGGAAACAACAGAGCGTCACCCATGAAGGTACTTATAGAAAGGTATAAATAAATACTTGACACTAACTCAGTGAGGTACTAGAAGAGTCATCTCGCTCGCCTATCAACGACGCAATCCGCGCCGCCAACAGGAGATGACGCATGCCAAAGAGATTGCAGCACCGTCGAGCCGTTAGGACTCGGCGAAGACAAGAAACCCCGCACCCGATCGCTAACTTGGCCGTACGCGGTCCGTCCGAACACGGCGGTTACGGATGGGTGCGCGATCTTCCCGACACCCGCGATTTTCTGTACGCCGCGCCGCTCATTAGATTCCCGCAAGGCTTGCCTCCATCAGTCGATTTGCGCTCTGCATGTCCTCCGGTATATGACCAGGGACAATTGGGCAGCTGTACCGGCAATGGGATCGCTGCGGCCATCGAATTCGACCAGCGCAAGCAGGGCACGAAAGAATTCATGCCCTCCCGGCTCTTCATCTACTACAACGAGCGCGTGATGGAAGGCACGGTGACGCACGACAGCGGCGCACAGATTCGCGACGGCATCAAGTCTGTGGCGACGCTCGGGGCGCCGCCGGAAACCGACTGGCCGTATGACATTCAAAAATTCGCGCAACAGCCGCCATCAGCCGCCTATGCGAACGCCAAGCAGGATCTGGTGTCTTCCTACTCGCGCGTCGCGCAAAATGCTACCCAGATGGAAGGCTGTTTGGCGGAAGGATATCCATTCGTTTTCGGCTTTTCGGTCTACGAGAGCTTCGAAAGCGACGAAGTCGCAAACACCGGCATGGTGCCGATGCCGTCTTCTGGGGAACAAATGATGGGCGGTCATTGCGTTGTCGCTGTGGGTTACAACGACGCAAAGAGACTTTTCACCATCCGGAACTCGTGGGGAACTGGCTGGGGAGTCAAAGGCTACTGCTTCATGCCCTACGAATACTTGCTCACGCCTCACTTGGCCAACGATTTCTGGACGATTCGATCAGTAACGGGCTAGCCGCTGGTTGCTGCCGCAAAGACGGTGATCTCGATTCTGAGTGTCGATGAGAAATGCTCGAAATGAGAGCGGAGGAAGGCTCTCTTCTGGGGACACCCAGCAAGCTATTTCGGTGCTGGCTGTGATTATTGTCGCCAATGCGAAACGCTAATCGCCGGTCGCCGTGCCCTTACGCTGCTTGATCTGCTTCACCTGTTGCATCAGGTCGTCGGCTTGCTTGGTGAGCGCGTCGCGCTGGTCGTTATTGGCAGCCATATCGCCCTGCTGCCGGTAAAGCAGGCTGAGGTAGGCCATGGCATCGTCATAGTCCGGCCGCAGCTCCATGGCCTTCTTGATATGGTCCACTCCATCCTGGACCGTCGCGCTGTACTTGGACGACAGATCGTCGCGCAGATTCGCCGGCAGCGGATCGATATCGTGGATTTGTTTGGTCGGATGCGCACGATTGTAATCCGCCCGCATCGCCTGGTTGGAATGCCACGCCATCGTCCAGTCAATCACGCCCACCCAGTAATATGGTTCGGGATCGTCCGGCTTAATCTGAATGTGCTTCTCGTGATAGGTCTTGGATTCGCTGAGCTGATCGGCGTTAAACGGCTGAGCGTTGGAGCCCATCGCGAAAAGCAGCGAACCGATTCCGTCGATAGCGCGAACGTTGTTCGCGTCGCCGCTCAATACGTCCTTGTACTCCGCAATGGCCTGGTCGGCGTTGCGCACGTTCTGCGCCGAGGGCGCTCCGGGAATGTATTGCCCCTGATACGCGGCGGCCAGAAAGATCTTGGCGTTGGTCAATGTGGGATCGAGCGCCACGGACTGCTTGAAGTCTTCGATGGCCTGGTCGGTTTGCCCTTCTTTGTAGGCTTGCACGCCCTTGTTCAGCAGGTCCCGGGCCTTCAGCTTGTCGCAGCCAGAGAGCGCCAAAGTCGCAGAAAAAAGGACGAGGAGGGAGCAAGAGCCCAGCCTCTTCGCGTGAGAGAAAGTTACGTTCATGTCTCGCTTTCCATGTGCCGCCAACGCAGGGCGGATGATATCGAAACTTGAGGACTGAGCAAAATCAAAAAACGCCTACAGGAAGCTCTTCCCCGCCGGGCTACTGACCCTTTTCCATCTGCGGCGTGAGGAATCCCACGCTATCTATTCCCGCGAGGCGCATCGTGTCGATGGCGCGCGCGACTTCGGAGAAAAGGACATTGTCGTCGCCCTTGACGAATGCAACTTTGTCGGCGCGCTGGCGGAAGATTTCCTCGAGCCGAGGCTGCAGCCTGTCCCACGAAGAATCTTCGTCATTGATCTTCAGCTTCCCGTCCGCAAACACCTGCACCACGATCGTCTTCTGCGCAAGGTCGTTATTCTGCTGCTGGTTGGGCGGCGCCGGCTGCGGTACGAGCGCGTTCAAGCCCATTTCGTTCTGCGGGTTGATCATCATGAAGATGATCAGCAGCACGAGCAGAATATCGATCAGCGGCACGACATTCATTTCCGCCATCGCGCCGCCCTTGTTTCCACCTACTTGCATTCCCATGACGTAACTCCGTTTCTTAGCGCAGAATCCAGATTAGTGCGTTTGCTGCAGATCCTGAGGCCTTAGAAGGCCAACTTCGGCGATTCCGGACCGGTGCATCACGTCGATCGCGCGTGCGACCTCCGCGAAGCGGGTACCGTCCGCGCCCTGAACAAAAGCAGAACCGGCTGGCCGCTGCGCGAAAATCACTCCTAGTCTGTCGCCGAGTGAATCCCATGTCGCGGGTTCTTCATTCAGCCTGAGCGAGCCGTCCGCTAAAATTCGCACGACCACCGGTGCGGTGCCCTCTCGACCGGAAAGCGTAGGAATGGCAGCGTGAAGGCCTGCCGACATCGTGGGAGAGATAAGCATAAAGATCACGAGAAGAACGAGCAGCACGTCGATCAGCGGAACCACGTTGATCTCCGCCAACGCTCCTCCTCTCTTCTCGCTCCCTTGTGCAATCATCTCCGTATAAGCCTCGCTTACGTTTAATAAGTCAAAACTGCGTCAGCGCCCGATCGAACTCGGTTCCTGGCCGGAGCCAAGGGCCGGGACCCGTTAATCCGATGGCGGCGGTGGCGCCGTGGTCTTCGTGACGCGCTCGGTCAACAAACCGACCTTGTCCACGCCTGCGTTTCGCACTTCGTCCACGACCGCGGCAACGTCGCCATACTTCGCGCGCGCATCGCTGCGGATAAAGATGGTCTTGTCGATGCGGTCCGTCACCAGGTCCTTGATCTTTTCGGTGATGGCGTCCCGCGGTGTCTGATCGCTGCCGATATAGATTTTTCCATCGCGGGCCACGGCGACGATAATGGCGTCATCCTTGTCCGCGTCCGGCATATCGGTGGGATCCGGCACATGCGCCATGTCCACCGTCACGCCCCTCTGCAACATCGGCGTCACGACCATGAAAATGATCAGCAGCACGAGCATGATGTCCGCCATGGGAATCACGTTTGGCGCCGACATCGTCGCTCCAACTTGCGGTTTATAAGCCATGGAAAACTCCGCCTATCGTCCGCGCTACTTACGGTTGCTGCCGCGGCGCGTGATGAAGTAGTTGATCAGCTCCATCGAGGAGTTATCCATCTCCACGTCGAAGGCTTCCACCTTGTTGGTGAAATAGTTGTACGCCCACACGGCGGGCACGGCCACGAGCAAGCCGAGAGCGGTGGTGACCAGCGCTTCAGCGATACCGCCGGCGACGGCCGACATACCGGTTGCCTTGGAGGACTCGATGCCTTGGAACGCGTGGATGATGCCGGTCACCGTGCCGAACAATCCGACGAACGGGGCCGTCGAGCCGATCGTGGCCAGACCGCTCAAGCCGCGCTTCATTTCGGCGTGCACGATGGCGACTGAACGCTCCAGGCCGCGCTTGGCCGCTTCGATGACTTCTTCATCAGGAACTTGGGCGGAAGCGGATTGGAACTCCGAAAGTCCGGTAGCCACAACCTTCGCGATATGGCTCTTCTTGTTGCGTTCGGCAATCGAGATCGCTTCGTCGAGCTTGCCTTCACGGAGCGCGCCGGCAACCTGCTGCACGAACACGCGCGACTGCTTGCGGGCCGCGGCGTACATCAACGCGCGGTCGATCATCACGCCGATGGACCACACGGAAAGAATGAAGAGGATAATCACGACGCTGCGGGCGATGGTGGACATGTTGCGCCACATGCCCATCAGGTCCCAGCTCGTGCCCGTACTTTGCTGCAACAGCATGGTCCATACCGCAACCGAAAAATTGAAAAGCATAGCTTTTGGCTCCTTTAATTAAATCGCAACTCATTTGACGGAGCGGTGGAAGCCACCCCATCCAATCCCCGACCTGAACAGCGGTGAGACGACGGAAAGGTCCGGCGGCTAACCACCAAGAGTGAAGACGACATCAATCGTGGTATCCACGTCCACCGGCTCGTTGTTGAGCGTCGTGGGCGAATACCGGAACTGTAGAACGGCGTCCTTTGCCGATTGGATCAGCAGAGGACTGCTGCTGGAAATCACCTGGATCTCCGTCACACGCCCTTCCTTCGAAATCAGCGCGTGAATGCGCACAGTGCCCTGCACGTGCAGCTGCCGCGCGATCGGAGGATATACGGGCTGCACATGATCAATGCGTCTTGCAGCCATAACGTTGCCTCCGACCGGAATACGCTTCGGAGTTTCCACCTTCGGTGGGGGAGGCGGAGGCGCTGCGGTTCCCGAGCCGCCGATAATGCCGCCCAGAACGCCGCCGATCTGCCCTCCAGGAACGCCGCCAACCACGCCGCCTTGCACGCCTACCGAAGCCACATCCGGCGGAGGCGCGTCTTCCTTAATGATGTTCACCTGGTGGGGAATCTCGTGCGGAGCCACCAAATGGCCCGATTGAATGAGCCGGGCCGTCGGCTTGATGTGCACAACCTGCGCGGGAGGCGCGGGCGGCGGCGGAGCAGCCGGCGGTGGCGGAGCGACGAGCATCGACGCCATCATCGTCGTCGGCAAAACCTGCGTATAGATCAGCGGCAAAAGGATCAGAATGCCGATGATGACCGCCTGAATAATTCCCGAGACGAATACCGTGTACCGCTTGCTGGTGCGCTTCTTCGCGCCTGTCGTACTTTCGACCATCTCGTCAAACATAAGTCACCTCCGCGGCCGCAACTAGGCGGGAATCCGCTTCGCTGCACCACTCTTTACAACCGGCTGCGATCCGGTGTTTGCTGCGACCTTCACACCGCCACTCATTCCGCGCCACCGGTTCCACGCGACCACCATCGGCGCGGCAATGCCAAAACTGGAGTAGGTTCCTACCACAATCCCGATTACTAACGCAAAGGAGAAACTGCGCAAGGCGGGCCCGCCCATCACGAACAGTACCAGGACGGTCAGGAAGGTCAGACCGCTTGTAAGTATCGTCCGTGACAGGGTTTGATTGATTGAGCGATTGACGATATCGGGAAATGCATCGCGCCGCATCAAGCGATTGTTCTCACGCACGCGATCGAAAATCACGATCGTATCGTTCATCGAATAGCCCACCAGCGTGAGCATCGCGGCGATAACCGTGAGCGAGATCTCGAATTTCAGCAGCGCAAAGAGCCCAAGTGTAATCAGCACATCGTGGAACACCGCCACCACCGCAGCGACGCCATAGATGAGCTCAAAGCGGATCGCGACGTAAATCAACATGCCCGCCAGCGCATACAGCGTCACGTACACCGCTTGACGCCGAAGGTCCGCGCCGACTTTCGGCCCGACGATCGCGGTGTCGCCTACCGCGAACGGTCCCGCATAAAAGCCCTGTTGGATCGCGGAAACTATCTGCGGCGCGGCGCCCGATCCCGAAAGATCGCTCAAACTTGCAACTAAGCCGCCGCGGCTCTTATCGCGGTAATCGGTGAGTTGATTCGCAATCTGCGTATAGCGATCGCCTACTGCGGCGCCGAGATGCAAAGGATCGAGCCGCGTCAAGTAATCAACCAAATTGGAGGGTGAGGCCGAATTGAAATCCTGCTTGCCCGGCTCGCCCGCCGGAAAGCTTTGGTGCAGCGCATTCAGGATCAGAACTTTGTCAGCATCTATTTGCTGTTCGTTGGCGGCTGACCCTTCCAGTCCGATCTGCACCAGATTCGCATTCGGATTTGCGACATCGTGGATCGCGACGATCGAGCTGCGTCCCAAGCCTTGCTTTTGCAGGTCACTGCGGATGGCGTCCACATTCGGCGCCTGCGCGAATTTCACCGTGACGAGCGTGCCACCCTTGAAATCGATGCCATACGTCATTCCATTCCGGAAAACGGAGAAGACCCCGATTGCCAGCAGGATTCCGGACAGGGCGAAGAAGTACTTCGCCTTCCCCATCCAGTTCAAATTAGGCTGATGAAAAAACTCCATATTTCTCCCAACCCGACCGAGTTAGACACCGGCCACGGCAAGCTGGTTCCCAAGGGCTATTCCCTGAGAAATTAGATGCTTAGCTCAGCTTGTCGAGGCATCTTCGCCAGATGCCAGTCGAAAATGACCCGCGACACGTACACCGAAGTGAATAGATTGGCCAGAAGACCAATCGTCAAGCTCACCGCGAACCCCTTTACAGGGCCTGTACCGAAGAGAAAGAGAAAGAAAGCAGATACGATCGTCGTCACGTGGGTGTCGATGATCGTCAAGAAAGCTCGTTTGAAGCCCAGATCGACTGCCGTAACCGGGGCCTTGCCGCCACGGAGCTCCTCGCGTATGCGCTCGAAAATCAGCACGTTGGAGTCAACGCCCATGCCGATGGTCAAGATCACTCCGGCGATTCCGGGGAGCGTCAGCACTGCCCCGCAATACGCCAATCCCGCAAGCAGCAGAACCAGGTTCAGCAGCAGCGCCACGACGGCATTCACGCCCGCGGACCGGTAATAGAAGACCATGAAAATCAGCACCACGATCAGGCTCGCGACCGAGGCTTGCACTCCGTGATGGATTGAATCGGCGCCCAGCGACGGCCCAACAGTGCGCTCTTCTTCATAATGAATGCTGGCGGGAAGGGCTCCGGAACGGAGCACTAGCGCAAGATTGGACGCGGCGGTTTCGTCGAACGTGCCTTCGATCCGGCCCTGATCTTCAATGCGCCCTTCGATGTTCGCGACCGTTTGTACTTTGTGATCGAGCACGATCGCCATTGGCCGATTCATGTTTTGCTCGGTGAATGGGCCAAATCTCCGGCCTGCTTCGGTCGAAAGCGTGAAATTCACTTGATAAGTGGGCGGCTTCTCGGGATTGCGGGAGCTGTCGGCTGTCCTCAGGTCGCGCCCGGTCACGATAGCGCTGCGATCGAGGACCCAATAGACTTGCGCGCCACTGACCACGCCATTGGCGCCGCGTTCCGGCTCCCCGGGCACCAGTTCCGCATTCGGCGGCAGAATTCCGCTGTGCGCCTGGATCGCTGCGGCTTCCGATGGATAGGGATTCGGGTCGAGGGCAAGCCGAATTTCCAGTTGTCCGCCGGCCTGGATGATCTCCTTGGCGCGCACCGGGTCACCTTCACCGGGCAACTCCACAATGATTTCGTTTTCGCCACGGCCGTAGGGCGCAACGAAGGGCTCAGTTAGTCCCAGCTGGTCGATGCGGCGAGTGATCGTTTCCTGCGCCTGCGTCATCGTTTGCTGCTCGACCGACGAAATGATCGTCTGCCGCATGTTCAGCACGTAGCCGTTTTGCTCTCCGGGAGAGGGAGCCAGGTCCCAGTTGCTGCCGAATAGGTCGGTCACGACGTTGTGGAAATTGCTGATTTGATCGGGAGCGATATTCGTGACTTTGATCTGGGAATCGGCGCTTCGCGTCACTTCGCCGAACGGGATATTTTTGTCGTGAAGTTGCCGCGCCAGCTGGTTCGCCGCCATGTCGGTGTTCTGGCGGACGGCCTCATCCACCTGCACGCGCAGCACAAGGTGCGTGCCGCCTTGCAGGTCCAAACCGAGTTGGATTTGATGGCTGAAGTTCTGCTTGATCCCGGCCCAGGACGTCGGGAAATTAGGCAATCCAACCAGCCCGTAGACACAAAGCAGCACTACTGTGAGAATAAAGACTACTTTCCACTTGAGATTGGGATTCATCGCGAGATCAGCTCATTCGAGTGTCGGACAAGTGCCGAGGCGTCGAGCTATGGCTACTCCTTGCTTTCGGGCTGGAGGCCTGCGATGGCGCTCCGGAGAACTTTGATGCGAACCTGGTCAGCGATGCGCAATTGAATGGCGTCGTCTTCCAGGCCGACGATCGTGCCAAACACGCCGCCGTTGGTAATCACCTTGTCGCCGTTTTTCAACGCCGATAGCATCGCCTGCGTCCGCTTCTGGCGCTTCTGCGCCGGCATAATCAGCAGAAGATAAAAGATCGCCATGATGATGATTAGCGGCAGGATGCCGCCCAGGGCGCCGAGCCCCGGCATCTGTAAGATGACTAAAGACAATTCGAACATACCACCTTTCGCGCGCTGCCTTTGCCTATCAGGCTTGGTGACGCCGGCCCGCACTTACCCGCCCGCCGTGAAGCAGGCCTGTCCCTGCCACAGAAGCCGAAAATAACAATCCCGCCGTCAGACCTTCCGGCAGGAGGGATTTCATTCTCGCGCTGATCGCCCCGGCGTGCCGACCGTCACATCGGAGCGTCAATCAACAGGGGCCCGCAGCAAGACGCGACTGCCACTCTGAGGAGAAATCTCTTATGTCCCCAAACTCGATAGCCTGCCTGATTCGACGCATCAGGTCAAGATAAAAGTGGACATTATGGTGGGTCGCGAGTATGGCGCCGAGGACCTCATTTGCCATAAAAAGATGGCGGATATACGCCCGCGAGTAGCGCAGGCACACAGAGCACGAGCATTCCGGATCGAGGGGATTTTGGTCGCTCGCGTACCGCGCATTTCGGATTACCAGCCTGCCCTGCGAAGTGAAAAGGCACCCGTTGCGCGCGTTTCGCGTCGGCAAAACGCAATCCATCATGTCGATGCCCCGCGCCAAGTAGTCAGGAATGTGCTCCGGCTTGCCGACGCCCATTAAATAGCGCGGCTGGTCCGCAGGCAGCAGCGAAGTGACTTCCTCCGTCATGGCGCACGTCACTGCGTGTTCCTCCCCCACCGCGAGCCCGCCGATCGCATAACCGTCAAAGCCGAGCGACATCATGTCGCGCGCGCTTTGTTTCCGCAGGTCGGCGTACGTTCCGCCCTGCACGATCGCAAACATCGCCTGCGCGAGTCCTTCGCCGCGCATCTTCGCCTCGTCTAAATGTTTCCGCGAGCGCCGCGCCCAATCGAACGTGCGCGCGGCGGCTTTCTCGGTCGCGGAATACTCGGCGGGCGCTTCGATGCACTCGTCAAGCACCATCATGATGTCTGACCCGAGCGCCATCTGAATCTCGAGCACTTTCTCCGGGCTCAAAAAATATTCCGTGCCGTCGAGATGCGAACGGAAGCGCACGCCTTCATCTGTGATCTTCCGCAGCTCAGCCAGGCTGTAGACCTGAAACCCGCCCGAATCGGTGAGAATTGCGCGCGGCCAGCTCATGAATTTGTGCAGGCCGCCAAGTTCGCGAATCCGGTCGTGTCCGGGCCGCAAAAATAAATGGTAGGTATTGCCAAGGATGATTTCGGCGCCAAGCTCCTCGAGTGCCTCCTGCGTCAGCGCCTTCACCGTCCCCGCCGTTCCCACTGGCATGAACGCCGGCGTTTCGATCGTCCCGTGTGGAGTGTGCAGGCGTCCGCGCCGAGCGCCATTCGGCGCCGTTTTCAATAGTTCGAAGCGAAATGACATTCAGGCCAGTTTATCAGGAGTGCCGCGAGTGGAAGGAATTGCGAAGAACCGCGCAAACGATTGCAGCGCGTGACGAAGTTCAAAGGCCGAACAGTCCAGCCCAGCCGACCTTGGCGACAACCCACAGAACCCATAACCCGAACACCGCACCAAACGACGCCAGCGGCGATGGCTTTCGCGGCGACGCTTCACGCATACCTACTGCGATCAACACGAGCGTCCAAATCCACAGAAATTCCAGCGAGTTGCCGAGCTCAACGAGCCAGGGCGCCGCGCTCAGCGGAAAATAGTAGGCCAGACTGCTTGGAAGTATTCTTTGAACATCCACCGACGCATCGGGCCTGAAGCTGAGCGCGATCGCGAGATAGCACAGCCCGAGCATGAGGGGAGCCAGCGCATAGCAAACCACCGAGAGAACGGTGGAATAACGGATTCCCGCCCCCAGCAGCGCATTGAACGTAAGCCAAAAAAAGAATCCGGCGGCCAAAACGATCACGGCGTTTTGGAGGACGTATACGACTACACCATATTTGTGCACCCGTTCTACGCGCGCCGTGATCAGCTGGCTGCGTTCGCTTACCGGAGTGTCGGAACTCGTCGGCCCCGGAGAATCCTGTGTGATCTGGCGCTGGTACGTCGCGGTCCAGTCCACCTTGCGGACAAGCACGAGTGAAGCCGGCACGCACAGCAAAAGGAAAATGAGATAGGGGACCAATGCCGACGGCCGCCCCGCGATCGTGCGTAACGAGGAAACCGGTTTGACCAATACTCCGAAGAGTAAGCGAACCTGGTTCATCTGGAGATAGTCGGGCAACGCTTTGCTACACAGCCTGCCGGCGGGGGAAACATACCCCAACTGCAGCGCAGCGGGAAACAACTAGCAGGAATTTCGCTTATTGAGTTAAGACCACTCGAGCCGCTGGCAAATCGCCGCGTCCGGGCAAGGCTACATCATCGACGCCCAGCCGACCTTCACGAGGACGTAGATCGCCCAAAGCCCAAACACGGTGCCGAAAGCTGATGCGCTCGAAATCTTGCGCGGGTTCGCGGCTTTGAAACCAATCACGAGCAGGGCCAAGGTCCAAATCCAGAAAACGTCGAGCGATTGACCGAGCGAAACCAGCCAGTTCGGGCTGTCCGACGGAATGTACGCCGCCAGATTGCTTGCAAGCATGGTGTTTGGATTCACGTCGCCGTAACTCTTCATCGAGAGCACCACGATCAGCAGAATCGAAGCGAAGATCGATGGCATAAACGAGTGAGACACGATCCCGAACGGAACGTTAAACCGCAGCTGCGCTCCGGAGATCACATTGAACGCCGCCCAGTAAATCAAAGTCAGAAGCAGCGCGAAAAAAATCGGCCCGCACACCGCGATGCCCCACGCGACGTTGGGGGCGAACTTCGCCCCAATTTCCACCCGCTGCTGTTTTTGATCTTCGGAGAGTTGCTGGAACGCGGCAGACTTCTCGCTCTGCGCGCGAATGAAGCTTGCCCAATCAACCTTCTTGCTGATCAGCGCCCCGGCCCCGATGCTGAAAATCGTGAGCAGCGCGATCGGAACGATCCAGCTAGGCTTGCGAACGATATCTTCGAATGTCGCCTTGGGGCTGAACAGTACATTGAATGCCCGCGCGAAGCCGCTCATCTGCGGCTGTTGCTGTTCGGGCACAGCAGTCGCTGTAGCCATAGTGGTGCCTCCAGTGGACTCACGCTGCGGATTCTCAACCGACCTTGACCGTATTACGGGCGACTTTCCCAGAAGTTTCACCCGAAACGCAAGGAATTAATTGTCGCGAGTTTGGCGAGACGCGAGAGGCATCAATTCGCTGCGGGCACTTCGGGCACGGCGGCGAGAAGCGACTGCGTATAAGGATGCGAGGGATGATCGAGAACCTCTTGCGCGGCGCCTTCCTCGACAAAACGTCCTTCGCGCATTACGGCAACTCGCGTGGCTAACTGCGCCACGACAGGTAAGCTGTGCGAAATGATCAGATAGGTGAGCGAGAGCTCGTGCTGCAGCCTGGCAAGCAGTTCGATAATCTGCGCGCCGACCGAAACATCAAGGGCCGAGACCGGCTCATCCGCGACAATCAACGCGGGCCGCAGAATTAGCGCGCGCGCGATGCCGATGCGCTGGCGCTGTCCGCCGGAGAATTCGTGCGGCATGCGATTCGCCGCGGAGGCGTCGAGTCCGACGGAAGCAAGCGAATCGCGAACGCGCTCCGCTCGCTGCGTGCGAGTGAGCCGCGGCTCGTGAATGGAGAGCGGCTCCGCAATTAGTTCCCCGACCGCCATGCGCGGATCGAGCGATGAAAACGGATCTTGAAAAATCATCTGCATGCGCGCGCGCAGGTGCCGCAATTCCGCACCGCTGGCGGCCAGAAGATTCGCGCCATCCAATTCGATTTCGCCGGAGTCCGGCTCGATCAAGCGGAGCAGCATGCGCGCCAGCGTCGTTTTTCCGCTGCCGGATTCACCGACGATCGCGAGGGTCTCGCCTTTTTCGAGCCGCAATGAGACGCCGTCTACAGCGACGCGCTTATCCTCTCTGCCGGCCGAGAATTCGCCGCTGGAGCGGAAGGCCTTGCGAAGATTGCGCGCTTCCAGCAGTGCGGTCACGGAAGCGAATACCAGTTTGACGGATTATTTTTCGGCGACGATGCAGACCGAGGTGGCGTCGAAATGGAGCGCGCCATCGGCGGTGCGGCGGGGATGGAATCCTGCGGAGTCATCTTCGAGCGTCGCCTCCATCAGCGCTCGCGTTTCATTATAGACGGGCGATCCCGGCTCGGCGTTGACCACGCTCATCCAGTTGTCGAATTCACGCTGGGTTTTGCTGATTTCCTCTGCGCGGGCGCGAAGTTTTTGGCTGGCAAACAACTCGCGGATTTGCTCGAACCGCAACGCATCCACGTGCGAAGGATCGCGAGCGCGCTCGATCCTGGAATTCGCTTCTTGCGATGCGCCAGAGGGAGTGACGATATCCAGCACGGCAACGCGCCCGCCGGGGCGGACGACACGCGTCATTTCCGCGAGAGCGGAGCCAGGATTCGGCATGTGGTGAAATGCATAGCCGCAAGTGACGAGATCGAACGATTGCGATAAAAACGGCAATCGTGCCGCGTCGGCGCACACAAAATTGCAGGCAAGACTCACTTGCGAAAAAGCTTCCTCGGCAAGCGAAAGCATCGCTAGCGTGAGGTCAACTCCGGTCGTAGCGCGGACGCGCGGCGCGATGGCGCGCGCAAACGTCCCCGGCCCGCAAGCCACATCGAGCGCCCGCCAGTTTTGCGCGTCGGGCGCGTCTTCGAGAGCGAGTTGCGCGAGGCGCTCGGCCTGCTCCGTGCGGTACGCGAAAACGAAATCGGAGAAGCTTTGAGCCGTGCGCGTAAACCGTTCACGCACAAGATCGTTATGACCAGGGCTGGCGCTGGCTGTCATAGTGTGCTTTCGGCGAGCCTAATCCACGCCGTTCGATGCTGCGGGTTCCCCGTTCGTGACAATCGCGCGCAAAACTCTATACCAGGATGCATCGCGCATCGTGGTGTTCGCCGGCTGGACGAAGCGTCGGCACCGCCGCATCGCATTCCGCGATGTGTTTGGGGCATCTCGGCGAAAAGGCGCAGCCCGGCGGAAGCGAATCGAGCGAGGGAACTGCGCCGGCAATCGGAACGACCGGGCGGCGATCGAGACGCAGCGATGCTCGAAGAAGTCCCTGAGTATAAGGATGACGCGGATTCCGCAGGACGGCGTGCACAGGACCGGACTCCACGATGCGGCCCGCGTAGAGAACCAGAAGGCGATCCGCAATTTGCGCGACAACGCCGAGATCGTGAGTGATGAAAATCAGCGCAAGCCCGAGTTCGCGGCGAAGCTTCGAAAGCAACTCCAGGATTTGCTTTTGGACTGTAACGTCAAGCGCCGTGGTCGGTTCATCGGCGATCAGAATACGGTCGGCGAGTGGTGAGCTGCTGGAGGCATTCCGCGAGGACGATACCGGTCCCGCCGCGATGGCCATGGCGATCAGTACGCGCTGCCGCAGGCCGCCGGAGAGTTCGTGCGGAAACTGATGAATTCGCCGCTCAGGTTCGGGGATCGCGGCAAGCGCGAGCGCTTCAAGCACGCGACGATTGAGAGCTGCGCCGCGAAGCGCCGGCTCGTGCGCGCGAATCGCCTCAGAAAGCTGCGCTCCGACACGCATCACTGGATTTAGCGCGGTCATCGGCTCTTGAAAAATCATCGCGATGCGGCGGCCGCGAACCGCGCGCCAGCGCTCGTCGTCTTCCGCGGAAAGAGTAGCGAGGTTTATCGCGTTGCTGTTCGTACCGGCGAGCAGCGCCTCGCCGCGAACGCGCGCGCCCTGCGGCAGCAGACCCATGAGCGCGAGAGAAAGCATCGTTTTGCCCGATCCGGATTCTCCGACGAGGCCGATCGATTCGCCCGGCTCGAGCGCAAGAGAAACGCTATTGACCGGAGCGACCCAGTCACTTGGAGTGGGAAGCTCGACTGTCAGATCTCGCAATTCGAGAAGCGGCACGATTCGATGATAGGAGCGCGAGGCGTTTGTGGAAAGTCTCGGATGCGCGGACGGCGCGCGCCAAGCACTATCTGTCTGCAAGCGGCATCACGAATTTGAGCGCGGTGTGCGTGGGCGAAAAGCCGACGACCTTTACATCCTTCAGTTTGGCGGCACGCCCGGCAGCGATAACGTCTATTTCACGAATATCTTTGAGGCCTTTCGGGTACACGATCCATAGCGCGCCGGCGGACGCAAGCGATCGCGAGAGCGCCGGAATTTTCTTTAGATCGGCCACAGCGTCAGCACCGAAGAAGATCGCGTCGCAATTCCGCTCCGCGCTGCTCGAAAACTTGGTGATTGCCGACAAATCGCCGAGAAACGATTTATCTTCGACTCCGAGGACGGCGATTTTCTGACCGGACTTCACGCCGAGTTTTTCAATGACGCTTTTGGGATGAAGAATTTTATCGGCCCATTTTTCGGCGGCTGGACCGAGCGAAAAGACAGCTTCGCCTTCCGGAAATTTGACGCTGAGATTGCCGTTTGCGGCTTTTACGGACGAAATATGCTTGAGCGGAATTTTCAGACGGAAGTCGCCGCGGAAAACAATTTCGTTCGTTTCGAGCAGCGCGCGTCCAGCGGACGATTTCGATCCGAATTTCACGCGGCATTCGAGTTCTGCGCCCATGCGTCAATCTCCGATCGTCACGTTTTCGCCGAATTTTTTGCCCAGCGCCGCAAGGTAGTGGTTGATCGTCATTGCGTGGCCCATGATGAAACGCGAGATGAAGCGGAAGATTGGATTGTAGACTTCGCCGCGCTCGGTGATCCGCAGCTCCGTCCCGTCAGCAGCGGGCGTCACTTCGTAAGTCCACGTTCCGCCGTAGGGCAGTTTCGGATCGGCGATTTTGCCGACCAACCGCGCCTTGCCGCCTGAATCCGGCGGCGAGGATTCAATCGCTTCGTACGGAATTGCATCATGCGAAGTCCGCTCGAGCCACATCATGTGTCCTTCGCGATCGGGCAACCGCTCAACCGACTTCACTCCAGGGCGCCAGCTAGGAAAATCCGAGATATTCGTGATCGCGCGCCACAACTCTTGCGGAGAACGCCGGAATTTAGCGGCGCGCGTCGCGACGTGATTCTGCGGAAGAAGCGCGCCGATCAAGGCAACGAGTCCCACGACCGCGATCAGTCCTGCGACGATCAGGATCAACCATTTCATGAGTGGTCTCTCTCTGGCCCTTTTTTGTCTGAACCCTTCTCCCGTTCCGATTCGCGATGGGCGTTGCGTTGCACGCTGCTCCGACCGGAACGTCGGCCGAGTGCAATTAGCTTTTTCGGCGGGCCGCTGGACATGAATCGCTCCGCTGCCGATGCCAGAAGCGAGAGGCCATGAAGCGCGCGCGTTCGTTCTTCGACGCTGAGCGTATCGAGCATGCCCTCAACGCGGGTGGGCTCGAGAACCGATTGCGCGCGCCGGATGCGCTCCCCGGCTTCGGTCAGGCGCAGAGCCGAGCGGCGCCTGTCATTGGGGTCGCGACGGCGCTCGACGTAACCATGCCGCGCGAGCCTGTCCAGCGTGATCGACATGGTCGAAGGCGTTACGCCCATGTGCTTCGCCAAGTCCATGAGCGACGTCGGCTCGACGGAATCGAGATGATCGAGAATGCTGGCCTGGTGCGCGCTGACGCTGCGGCGCGTCCTCGGGTCCTGCACGTGCCGCGTGTGGCAGGCGAAGTAAATTTTCGGATAAGCATCGAGTACCTTCTCAATTTCACGCTGTAGTGCCTTCGGCACTCCTCAAACCTAACCACATTAATTTGATTTGTCAAATCAAATTAAAGTTCGTCGGATGATTCTCCCTTCATCAATCTTCAGCTTTCGTACGGAGAGCGCCTGTCGCTATGGAAAGGAAAGGGAGAGAGTAAGATTGCGCACGCAGGCGAGCCGGCTCAAACATCTCGCGTTGGAGGACAAATGCTGCCGGGAATGAAGGCGCTGCTGAACTACCATCCGCTTTTCGTGCACTTCCCCATTGCGCTTTGGTGCGGGGCTCTCTTTTGTGAAGCGTTGAGCGCATGGCGCCGGAGCGACGAATGGCATCGCACCGCGGTGAAGATGCTCTATCTCGGCACTGTCGCGGGCATCGTGGCGGCGTTCACCGGCTGGATGGCGCAGAAATCGGTGGTGCCTGACCGCGAAGTGCAAGACGTGCTCGAAGACCATGAGCTGCTGATGCTGATTACCACCAGCGTCGCCGTCGCGCTGTGCATGTTCGCCTATTTCATGCGACAGCAATTCTCCGCGAACGCGCGCCGGATTTTCTTGATCGGTTTGGTGGTGCTTTGCGTTTTACTCGTGTTTGGTGCAGACCGTGGCGGCTTCCTGGTATTTCATTACGGGCAATCCGTGGACCTCACCACTACTCACTGAGGTGACAGCGACGCGACATCAGGAGAATGCCAAGTTGAGCTTACCCGTAGAGTCGTCCGCCGCTCCGACCCCTAGGACGAAAACGTGCGAGGCGTGCGGGGCCCGGTTTTCCTGTTTTTCGCCCCAAGGGCCGTGCTGGTGCGAGGATGTAAAGGTCTCGCGCGACACTCTCGCCGCGCTGCGCACAAAATTCAACGAATGCCTCTGCCCAAAGTGTTTGGAATCGGCCGCACAAAGTAAAACGGCCTGAGCAATCGCTCAGGCCGCGTTCAAACTATTGAATTACACGAAATCTCAGAGGTAATCGCGCGAGGGGCCTTCAAGAAATGCGCGGAGCTTGCGCGATCGCGAAGGATGGCGCAGCTTGCGCAATGCCTTCGCTTCGATCTGCCGAATGCGCTCGCGCGTAACGGCGAACGACTGGCCAACCTCTTCGAGCGTGTGTTCGCTGCCATCGTCGAGGCCGAAGCGCATCTTGATAACCTTTTCTTCGCGCGGCGTAAGCGTCTTCAGCACAGAAGCCGTCTGTTCCTTCAAATTTAGATTGATCACCGCATCGGAAGGCGACACTACCGCCTTATCTTCGATGAAATCCCCAAGATGTGAATCTTCCTCTTCCCCGATGGGAGTCTCGAGCGAAATCGGCTCCTGCGCGATCTTCAGAATCTTTCGTACCTTCGCGACGGGAATATCCATCCGCTTCGCGATTTCTTCCGAGGTCGGCTCGCGGCCGAGCTCCTGCACCAGCTGCCGCTGTGTGCGGATCAGCTTGTTGATCGTCTCGATCATGTGCACCGGGATGCGGATGGTGCGGGCCTGATCGGCGATCGCGCGCGTGATGGCCTGGCGAATCCACCAGGTAGCATACGTCGAAAATTTGTAGCCGCGGCGCCACTCGAATTTATCCACGGCTTTCATCAAGCCGATATTGCCTTCCTGAATCAGGTCGAGAAACTGCAGCCCGCGGTTCGTATATTTCTTGGCGATGGAAACGACGAGGCGCAGGTTGGCCTCGATCAGTTCCTTCTTGGCCTGCTCGGCTTCGAGCTCGCCGCGAACGATCACCTGCACCGTGCGCTTCAGTTCAACGAGGCCTACTTCGCTCGAAGTTTCGATCTCACGGAGCTCGGATCGCCGGTTCCGCAGTTCCTTCCGCGCTTCCGCGGCGGTGTCGCCTTTGCTGACGTCCGCGCGGCGCTCGAGCTTGGTGGCTTCGCGTTCCAGCGACTGCAGCCGCTCGACGGTGCGTCGAATCGTCTCGATCAGCCTCTTTCGCTCAAACGGATTGAAATCGAGCGAGCGGATCTCATTTGAAAGCTCGATGCGCGTGCGCGACAACGTGTATTTCGCGCGCAGATACGGGCGCTTTTTCGCTTTCGCGATCTGCTCGAGTTTTTCGGCCTGCTTCAGGCAGGACTGATAGAGGCTGTCGATCTTATCGAGCTGCTTGAGGGTAGCGCGAGTCTTCGCTTCAATCTTTTCTTCAGTGAGCTCTTCGTCGTCAAACTGGACGATTTCCTTGATGGAGCGATCGCCCTCGCGAAGATCCTTCGCAACGGCAATCAATTCCTTGATGACGATCGGCGAACGCGAAATAATTTTCAGGACGAGGTTCTGGCCGCGCTCGATCCTCTTCGCGATGGCCACTTCGCCTTCGCGCGTCAGCAGCGGCACCGTGCCCATCTCGCGCAAATACATGCGCACCGGATCGTTGGTCTTTTCCAGTGACCCCGGCGTCAGGTCCAGGTCCGTTTCCGGCTCGTGCGCGTCTTCCTTGACCACCGTCTCGCGGTCGCCGTTCTCGCCGGACACTTCTACCGCGCGCGCCGCTTTGGCCGAGGCCTGATCCTCGTAAATCTCGATGCCGTTGCGTTCAAATGTAGTTAGAAGGTCGTCGATCTCTTCCGAGGAATGCACTTCGGCCGGAAGCGAATCGTTTACTTCGTCGTACAGCAGATAGCCGCGCTCTTTGCCCACCGCAATGAGCTGGCGTACCGCATCATATTTTTCTTCAAGCCCTACTGCCGCCACAAATCCCTCCCCAATCTCACCGTAAGTCCGCCGCTTTCAGCGTTGTTCGGGGCAAATGTATTAGATTCGCGGAGGCGCAAACAGACTCGCGCAACGCCGCGAAATGTGGGATGCAATCCCCAGAAGATCGCCTGCTTGTGGACTGCCATGCAGTCCCCAACAAGGATATTTGAAGCTTGTGCACGCGTATTGCCGCTCGCCCGTGCCGCCCGCGTTCCGCGCCTGCTGGTTGCCCCTGCCGCTGTAATCTCATAAATTAGATGCACTTAGCGGCGAAACCGTTACTCGCGAAACCCTAGTACGCTACACGTTTAAGTCCGTTCCCGTCAATCGTTTAATTGGTGGAGCGTTGTGAAAAAATAGCGCCCCAGTTCGGCCATTCCCGCTACCGCGCCGCAGCCAGTTGCCGCATCAATTCCTGCTTCTTTTGCAATAAATTCCGCATTTCCGGCGCTCCCGGATTGGCTTCGATGCTCCGCTGCACGTCGGCCAGCTGCTTTTCCGCCTGCCGGTGGCGTAGCGCCTCCACGCAACTTTGCGCTTCCTCCCAGGTCAGCTCGCTGGTCGCCTCAAACAGGATTTCGTACAGCTGCCGGCGGTCTCGCTCTTCCAGCGTAGCCGCAATCTCCGTGGTTTGCACCGCCTGCCCGGCCAGGCCGGCGGCAATCAGCGCGGCAAATATCTTTTCTGTCTCCAGCCCCTGATACAGGTGCTCCTGCTCCAGTTGCTGCGCCAGCTCGCCACGAAACCCTTCGCCCTCCGCCAGCATGCGAATCAGCCGCCGCTCCACCGGCTTGGCCGGCCGCCCGACCAACTCCGGCTGCGTTTTCACCTCGCTGCGCCGCTCCGCCGCTGCCTTGCTCAGCGCCGCTCGCAGCACTGGTTCCTCCAGCCTCAATTGCTGCGCGATGCGCGTGGCCCATTCCGAGCGCAGGATGCGATTGGGAATCTTCTGCACGTAGGGCAGCAGAAAATTCACCGCCCGCAGCTTGCCTTCCGCGCTCGACAAATCCATCTGCCGAGCCCGCGCGATCAGGTAATCGACATACGGCGGCGACTCCTTCAGCAGTTTCATGTACGCTTCCGCGCCCTGCTCGCGAATAAATTTGTCGGGGTCGGCTTTGCCCGGCAACGCCAGTACCCGCACCTCAAAATCCTGCTCCAGCAGAATCGCAATCGAGCGCTCGGTAGCCGCCTGTCCCGCTGTGTCCGGGTCGTAATTCACGATCACTCGCTTGGTGAAGCGCCCCAGCAGCTTGATTTGCGGTTCCGCCAGGCTGGTGCCGCAACTGGCCACCACGTTGCTGATCCCCGCGCGCGCCACCGCGATGGCGTCCATGTAGCCTTCCACCAGCACCGCGAAGTCCGAGCGCCGCAGCGCCTCCTTGGCCCGGTCCAGGTGGTACAGCACGTTGCTTTTCGAATAGATCGGCGTTTCCGGCGAGTTCAGGTATTTCGGCTGGTCCTCGCCCAGCGCCCGGCAGCCAAACGCCACGATTTTTCCGGATTCATTCGCGATCGGGAATGTGATTCGCCGCCGGAACCGGTCGAACATCCGTCCGCCTTCTTCGCTTCGCGAAATCAGCCCCGATTCCGCCAGCAGCTTTTCCGCGTATTTGCCTTTCAGCTGCCGCAGCAGCACATCGCCGCCGCTCGGCGCATAGCCGATTCCGAAGCGCTCCATCGTCGCTTTGTCCAGCCCGCGATCCTCCAGGTACGCGCGCGCCAGTTTGCCTTCCGCCGTTCCTTGCAGCTGCTTCACGAAAAATGTCTGCGCCTCGCGATGCATCTCCACCAGCGTCGCGCGCATGCTGCTCTGTGTGCGCTCCGCGGGCGAGCTGGCCTTCGGCTTGGGAATCGAGATGCCGCACTTTTCTGCGACCACTCGCAGCGCATCCGGAAAGTCGCAGCGCTCCATCTCCATCACAAAATTGAAAATGTCTCCGCCCTTGCCGCATCCAAAACAATAAAAAATCTGCTTGATGGGAGAAACCGTGAACGACGGCGTCTTTTCCTGATGAAAGGGACAAAGCCCGCTGAAATCCTTGCCCGTCTTTTTCAAGCGCACGTATTCGCCGACAACCCGCACGATGTCGGCTTGCTGCTTGACCCGCTCCGCCGTCGAACCCGCTTCTGCCATGTCTACGATCTCAATTCTACAACCGTGATTGCTTTTCCGCCGCGCTCTTCGGTTTCGAACGACTGCTTGGCCACCAGCGGATGCTTCTTGAGAAACTCCCCGAGTCCTTTGCGGAGCGCCCCGGTTCCGTGGCCATGAATAATACGCACGCTGGAAATGTGGGCCAACGCAGCATCATCCAGAAATTTGTCCACTCGCTCCGTGGCTTCCTCCACTGTCGAACCAATCAGGTTGATTTCTTGCGTCGTCGCGCCCTCGCCGCGCTGCGAACGCACTGAGACGCTGCCACCGCCCACGCTGCTGGCTCCCGCCGGTGCTGCGCCCCCCTCCATTCCCACGATTTCGTCCACCGCCACCTTCATGCGCAACGGCCCCGCTTCAATTTCCGCCGAAGTTCCGTCCAGTCTTCGGAAAATCACCGGTTTGTTAAATCCGCGTACCCGAATCCGCGCCCCAGGCTGCAACTGCTCCGCGCTCACCCCTTCGCTGCGCGCCGCGGTGCCCAGATCCGCTTGCGAATCTGCCAGCGTCTGTACCAGCGCCGCATTCAGCTCCTCCCGCGCTTCTCCGCGCACCTCCAACGATTTGCGCCGCGCCGACTTTTCAACCTGCCCGCGCAGCTCCCGTTCCTTTACCGCTTCCACGACCCGTGCCACATTCTCGTCGAAGCGCTTCTGCATCTCCGCGAACTTTGCTTCCAGCTCCTG
>DASTCZ010000398.1:0-7025 GCA_035710585.1 Candidatus Acidiferrales bacterium
CTACGAGATGCGCGGCGGAATTTTATGCGCGGCGCGCAGCCCCGCGGAGGCCGGGACCTCAGCGGTTCGGCCTCCGGTTGCCGCGGCTGCCGAGATTTGCGGCAAGCCGCCTCCGACGTGAATTCTCGGGAGCACAGCTGCTTCGTCCTCCCGTTCAAAAACGAGGCGAGGGCTGTCGCCGGATGCGCAATCGACGCAGAGCACATCGCCGAGTTTTACCTGTCCCGTGGCGAGCAAGTTCGCCAGCGGATAGACCAAGTGCCGCTCGATGGCTCGCTTCAGGTGGCGCGCGCCGTAGCGAGTGTCAGTCCCCTCTTTCAGCAGGAAGCTGCGAGCCGCAGAAGTTACGCGAAAGAGGAATTGCCCCTTCGCGGTTTCCAGCACGCGGCGCTGTACCATGCCGAGTTCGAGTTCGAGAATTTGCTGCAATTCTTCGTCGCGCAACGGGTGAAACACGACGATCTTGTCGAGCCGGTTGATGAATTCCGGAGAGAATTTCCGCCGCGCGGCTTCAGTCGCCGTCAGCGTAACCTGTGCGTCGAGAGCCTCGCTGGATTTATCGGCGGGCTGAACGAAGCCGAGTCCTCCGCGCACCAGCTCCATGATTTCGCCTCCGCCGAGATTGGAGGTCATGAAGATGACGGTCTGCGAGAGATCGACGCGGCGGTTGTCGCCCAGCGTCAGCGTGGCTTTATCCAGCATTCCCAGCAACAATTGCCATAGCGAGTCGCTGGCCTTCTCGATTTCGTCAAACAGCAAGAAGCTCAGCTTCAGCTTTTCCGTGTGAAACTTCGCGAGCTCTTCCTGCGTGATCAGGGGATGCGTTTCGCGGTGGCCCAAATAGCCCGGAGGCGAACCGATCAACTTCGCGATTTCGTGTGAGTGCTGGAATTCCGCGCAATCGACCTTGATGACCGCGCGGGGATCGCCAAACAGAATCTCCGCCGCGGCTTCCACAATGCGCGTCTTGCCCGATCCGGTCGGTCCCAGAAACAGGAAATTGCCCACCGGACGGCCCGGCGAATTCAACCCCGCCGTGAACACCTGAAACATGTCCACCAGGGATTTCACGGCCTCTTCCTGGCCAACAATTCGCGAACGCAATTGCTGCTCGAACGCGATGGTGCTGTCCCCGTGAAGTGTGGGGTCAAGCCTGGTTGCGACGGCGCTCATATAGGTACCCTCCGCTCGATACCCGGAGCCGCCCGTCTCGCTGGCGGGCGGACTCTTGAGCTGCGCCCCACTGCGCTGCTCACTATGGAATGGGCACGCGGGTAACCAAATGCGGAAGGGCTTAGCACTCGCCTGAGATTCGGTAAGGATTTGGGAATGCGCGAGTTACGAAATGAAGGCTAGTACCGCGATGAGTTTCAAAATGGCGTCAATGTGTGCCGCCCGTGTCTGACTGGCCGCAATGAAACATGACCGCCCGTTTTCGGCCACTTTGCGCAGGAACCGAGTCTACGAGAAAAACAGAAGGGCGCTGCCTGAGCGCAGCGCCCTTCGAACAGCATACAGATTGAGGGTTGTACTGGGCCTATAAACTAGTTGTCGCTCTTGCGAGTGCGATTGACCGGCACCGGCGTTAGCGCTCCGACGTTGGGCGATTGCATTTTCGCGCCGCGAGCCGTGGCAGCCGCGGGGACTTCCTCCGCGCGACCACCGGATGCTGAGGCCGCAGCAACTTCCGGCCCAGGCATTGGGAGAAGCGTGGAAGGAATCACCGCGCCTTCGCTTTCGCGTTCAAAAACGAGGCTGCCGAGCTTCGAATCGTAATCGATGCAAATCACGTCGCCGAGCTTCACTTGTCCGGTTGCGAGCAAATTCGCCAGCGGATAAACCAGGTGGCGCTCGATGGCGCGCTTCAGATGGCGCGCGCCGTATCGCGTGTCCGTGCCTTCTTTCAGCAGGAAGTTGCGAGCCGCGGAAGTGACCCGGAACAGGAATTGTCCTCTCGCGGTTTCGAGCACGCGGCGCTGCACCATGCCGAGTTCGATTTCCAGGATTTGCTCGAGCTGCTCATCGCGCAGCGGATGGAAGACCACCACCTTGTCGAGGCGGTTCATGAATTCAGGCGAAAACTTTTTGCGAGCCGCTTCCACGGCCGTGCGCGTCACTTTGTTGTCGAGCTTATCGGAGGGCTTGTCTTTCGGCTGCACGAAGCCCATGCCGCCCTGCATCAGCTCGGTGATTTCGCCGCCGCCCAGATTCGACGTCAAGAAGATCACCGTCTGGGAAAGGTCTACTCTTCGATTGTCCCCGAGCGTCAGCGTCGCTTTATCCAGCATTCCCAGCAACAATTGCCATAGCGAGTCGCTGGCCTTCTCGATTTCGTCGAAGAGCAAGAAGCTCAGCTTCAGCTTTTCCGTGTGAAACTTCGCCAGCTCTTCCTGCGTGATCAGCGGATGGGTTTCGCGATGGCCCAAATAGCCCGGAGGCGAACCGATCAACTTCGCAATTTCGTGGGAGTGCTGGAATTCCGCGCAATCCACCTTGATGACCGCGCGGGGATCGCCGAAGAGAATCTCCGCCGCGGCTTCCACGATGCGCGTCTTGCCCGATCCGGTCGGTCCCAAAAACAGGAAATTGCCCACCGGACGGCCCGGCGAATTCAGCCCCGCCGTGAACACCTGAAACATGTCCACTACAGCCCGCAACGCCTCGTCCTGGCCGACGATGCGGGCGCGCAGCGAGCCTTCGAACTCCTGCGTGTCGTTACTGCGTAGCGAAGGATCCAAAACCTGTTGCGCGCGACTGCTCATGGATTTGCCTCTCACCGGAGATTCCTCCTGCCCGGCCGGCGGTGTCGCGAATTCCTGTGACGGATTCTGGCATCGCCGAACTGATCGAGCTTGGCCCCGACGGTTGATTGGAGAATGCGCAGCTGCATGATCAGCTCAGCAGCTACAGCAGATTGGGAGACGGTTAGCAGCGGTGGGAAAAGATCAGTGAGATCGAGATTGAGCGTGCGAATATTCTGAAGGAGCTTGCGCGCGTAGACGGATCTGGCGTCGACAAGGCTGACGTTGTCATTTACGTCGTTGCGGAGCTGGCCCCAATCGAGCGAGAGCATGGGGTGCAGGCGATTCACTTGCCGCACGACGTCGTCGGTGATTCGGGGGCGCTCGCCTAGCTTGGCCAGGTGCAATTGCTTAATCTTCCCGCCCTTGCGGACGTTGTGCACCAGGTAGAAGGCGTTGCCTTTTTTGCGCAGAAATGCCACAGCTTCACCCGTAAATCCCCATCCCCTGTCAAGCGTGAACGTAGTGTAGGAACGGTACACTACGCGGTCAATAGACCGCAGTGGGTTCTCGTTTTCCGGGAGTCGTAACGGTTACCGTACCGCCGGGCAGGTTTCTTGGGGGTTTCTACCGGTGATTCTCGGAATCAGAGCGTCTGCACGCGCTTGCTTCCCTGTTTCTCGTGCTTTCTCCTGCTTTTCTCCTTGCTACATTGGATGCGGTATATTCGGGAAAAAGATGCGTCACCTCAGGCGGCGGAGGGAGATTATTTGAATTCGCAACGAAAAGGAAAGAATCGGCGTGCGTCAACTGCCACACGGAAGTCCGCCACGCCCGGCTGGGCGCGCGTCTACAAGCTGGTGAAGAAGATTCCGCGTGGGCGCGTGGTGACATACGGCCAATTGGCGCGCGCGCTGAAGCTGCCTGGCGGCGCGAGGACGGCGGGACGAGCGATGGCGGGCTGTCCAGCGGGACAGGGAATTCCGTGGCACCGCGTGGTGGGGGCCGGAGGACATTTGCTGATTCGCGAAGACGTGGCGGCGCTGCAGCGGCTGCTACTGAAGACGGAGGGCGTGACCTTTCGCGGGAGCCGGGTGGATATCGCGAGGCACGCGTGGAGATTTGCCTAGTGTTTGCCACCCGAGATCGATTTCAGACACAGTCCGCGAAACTTGGAGCGAGCGGCGTTCAGATCTGCCCGCGGATAAGCGGTGAAATACTTAACGGGATGGTATAGATTGCTGCGGAAATGGCGGGGAAATACAAGCGCACGCGCCGCGAAGAAGATTGGTGGCTGGAGGTCTGCAGACGAATCCTGCGGAGCGGCGACGAGATGGAGCTTATGCGGGTTTTGCGGAAGAACGGGTTGCGCGACGAGGACCCGAGATTCGCCGAGGCCGTGAAGATTTTCCGCGAGCTTCGCGCTGGGAAGCGCTAGCCGCTAGACGTTCAAAATCCCTGCGCATCTGCTCAGCCTGATCCTGCGGCAGAGTTTCCGAATACTCTTGCAGAAGCGTGGCCATGCGTCGGGCGGCTCGCTCGAGCTTGGCGTTGTTGCGACTCATTGCTAACGAAGAATAGCACCTACGAAACCGGTCAGCAATTGCCCATTCGGTGCGGACACTTGGCGCTTACCGCATGACGGATCTGCGGCCGAAATGGCACTTGTGAGACGCTGGTGCGCGGATTAAAACGGGCGCATGGAAATCATCAATGCATTGGAAGGCACGCGCGACCGCACGTTAAAGTACTTCGATCTACCTGCTGCACAGCTTGAGCGCGACCGCGGCGCGGGAACCTGGCCGGTGCGCTACATCCTTCATCATTTGGCTGACGCGGAAACGGTGCTCTTTGACCGGATTCGCCGCGTGCTGAGCGAGCGGCGGCAGGTGATTTGGGCGTTCGATCAGGACGCATGGGCGAAGGGGCTGGACTATTCACGGATGCCGCTGGACGTTTCGCGGAGGATATATGAATCGGTGCGCGCGGGAATTATTTATCACGCGCAGCAGCGGTACGAATCGGAAGGCCATCGCGAATTTGTGCACAGCGAGACGGGCGTGCGGACGCTGAGGGATGAGTTCGACAAAGTGGTGTGTCACAACGAGAAGCACTTGGAACAGATTGAACAGGCGCTGGGGACCGACGAGCGCTGACGCAGCAGCCCCTACATCGTAAAGCGCTGGCGAAGTGTGGGCCCGGCGGTCGCAGAACACGGCAAAATCGATTGCAAATTTGAAATTTGAAATTTCAAATGAAAATCGAAGGCAACACCAGTCGCAGATAAGTTCAATTGCCGGCGACCGCGTCCGACGCGAACGGGCAACGCTGATGCATAGGGTTGAACATCAGTCCAAAGGCGAATAGCTTCTCTGTCGCGGGCGGAGATGAGCTTGCCCTCTACAAAAATGCCAACAACGGTGATCCTGGACCGACGCGAAGGTGCCGTGCTGATGCACGGCGCTACCTGGAAGTCTGCTCAGTGGGGGATAAAATAGGCCTGGAGAATGAAGTCAACCGAGTGGCGGACGTTCAAGTCACCAATATAGTTTTCGACAGCTTCGCGAATCAGCCGCCATCGGCAATCGCGTCCGCTGATACGAGCCTGGATCAAGAACGTGTGGTTTTCGGCGTCTTCATGCCACGTGAGCGGCGATTCGAGCTTCAAACCACGAGCTTCCACCATGATCCCAATCGCAGACTCGATCTGCGACTGCCCGACACGAATCTTGTCCATACTGCTCCGCGTGAACTACGAGAGGGTTGTGCTGCGCAACGCGAGCGGGGAGACTACTACCAACAATAGTAGGCGGCGTCAAGCGCGCGCGAAAAAGTGACATCTGGGAGATGTCCGCAGGGCTGAAGCCCCGATGATCTAGCCGTCTGAATCTCGCTGTTTCCGGATGAACGAGTCAGGACGCCCTGCACTGCGAGGCACCGCGAGCGGAACAGATTACTAAGGGCGGCGCCAGGGGCGGTTCCACAATCCGCGCAGACACAGGATCAGCGAAAAGAGCGAAGTGGTGCCGATGGCGAGGAGCGTCCACGCGAAGAAGAAGGCTCCGCTCGTTCCGAAGACGCGGCTGCCGGCACCGACACCCTTTCCCATCATATGAAGCACGGGAACAAGAACTCCGAGGGCCGACAGGAGGAGGATAATCACATATCCCGAAATACGCTCTGTGAGCAGCAGCGCGGCATACATCCAGAGGACGACGATCGGCACCGCGATGAGGTTTGCGAGTCCTCCCTTTTCAAATCCGCGGACGATGTCGTCGGTAAGGTGAAATGTAAGGAAGAGCAGCGAGAGCAGAGATGCGACGGTCAACATCGTCTTCTCTTTCATTGGATATCCTCCCGGCTGATTTTCGAACTGCCTCTCGGGCTTGCAAAAAGGGGCGTTGCTGCTTTCTGATACGGATCTTATCCCGGAAAAGTCGCGCCAAGAGAGCGAGCTTGGAGCCGGTTCGCGCCACATGCGGCGATGTGCTATAGATTACGACTCCGACGCGCGGGCACATCCGAACTGTGGGAACACCCATCATCGAAGTTGAGAATCTGAAGAAGCGGTACGACGCGGTGGAGGCGCTGCGGGGCGTCTCGTTTGAGGTGCAGCAGGGCGAAGTATTTGGCTTGTTGGGGCCGAACGGCGCCGGCAAAACCACGACCATCGAAATATTGGAAGGGCTGCGGCGGCCCGACGGCGGGCACGTGTCCGTGTGCGGAATGGAGCCGATATCGAGCGGCAACGCATACAAGCAAGTGATCGGCGGCGTGCTGCAATCCACTTCCCTGCCGGACAAGATGCGCGTCGCGGAGGCGGTGGAGCTTTTTGCGAGCTTTTATACGCATCCTCGCCCGGCGGACGATCTGCTGAAGCGATTTGGGCTGGAAGAAAAGAAAGACGCCTTTTATTCGCAATTGAGCGGCGGACAGAAGCAGCGTCTTGCGCTGGCGATGGCTCTGGTGAACGAGCCGCGCGTACTTTTTTTGGACGAGCCGACGGCGGGGCTCGATCCGCAGGTGCGGCGCGAGATTTATTCGATCATCGAGGAGTTGAAGAGCGAGAAGAAAACAATTCTGCTGACGACGCACTACATCGAAGAGGCGGAGCGGCTATGCGACCGCGTGGCAATCGTCGATCACGGGCGGCTGATCAAATCGGGCACGCCGCGCGAGTTGAAACAGGCATCGGCGGGAACGACGCGAATTGAAGTGCGGCTGGCAAAAGAAGAAACGGCGGAGCGATTGAAGGATCTCGAGGGAGTGGCGGAGGCGCGGGCG
>DASTCZ010000399.1:0-8424 GCA_035710585.1 Candidatus Acidiferrales bacterium
GTCTCCGTCCTCGCGCCCACCGGCACTATCGGTTTCATGATGGATTGCGACACCACCGGCATCGAGCCCGATCTCGCGCTCGTGAAATTCAAAAAGCTCGTCGGCGGAGGCATGATCAAAATCGTGAACAACACCGTCCCGCAAGCCCTTCTCCACCTCGGCTATTCGCCCGAGGAGATGGAAAAAATCGTCGCGCACATCGATTCCGCCGGCACGATCGAAGGCGCTCCGGCTCTCAAGCCCGAGCACCTGCCGGTTTTCGATTGCTCGCTCGCTCCTCCCGATGGCGGCCGCAGCATCTCTTGGACGGGCCACCTGAAAATGATGTCCGCGGGCCAGCCATTTCTTTCCGGCGCGATCAGCAAAACCATCAACATGCCGGAGGAATCGACCATCGAGGACGTCGCTCAGGCCTACGTTGACGCCTGGAAGCTCGGCCTCAAAGCCGTCGCCATCTACCGCAATAATTCCAAGCGCAGCCAGCCGCTCGCTGCTGCCGGCAAAAAAGAAGACTCACAATCCGCTGCGCCCGCAGCCCCCGCGCCCGTCGCCGCTGCTCAGCAGGAACTATTCACTCACACGCAGCGCCGCCGCTTGCCCGCCGAGCGCCGCTCCATCACGCACAAATTCTCCATCGCAGGTCACGAAGGCTACATCACCGTCGGTATGTATGAAGACAATACGCCCGGCGAAGTCTTCATCAAGATTTCCAAGGAAGGCTCCACGCTCTCAGGCGTCATGGACGGCTTCGCGCTGACGCTCTCTCTCGCGCTGCAATACGGCGTGCCGCTGAAATCGCTCGTCGAAAAATTGCAGAACACTAATTTCGAGCCGGCTGGCTGGACCGGTAATCAAGCTATTCCCTATGCGAAATCGATTCTCGATTACATCGCGCGTTGGCTCGGCGGCCATTTCATCTCCGCCGAGTATCTGCAATCGAATGTCGGCATGATTCAGCCAGCGTGGCCCTCGGGCAGTCTTGAGGCGGCAGCTGTATCTGCGCCGTCCGCAGCCTCTTCGGAAACGATTTCTCCGTCGAAAGCCGCGCGCCAGGCGGATAGCTCACGCATCTGCGCCACGTGCGGCATGCTCATGACTCCCAATGGTTCTTGCTATAAGTGTGAAAATTGCGGCGGCACCAGCGGCTGCAGCTAACGCTTTCCTCAGAGGCTCAGCTCTGATTCCCTAAGTGCCTGAGGGATGCAGGCACAAAAGGGGCGCGACGCAAATCGCGCCCCTTTTTGTTTCTCGGCGACTCTCTCAATCGAAATTGCCGTTCTGCGGAGTCATGGATTGTCGATTGCGGGCGGGCGGTACACAAATGCGACAGCTACCGACGAGCCGATCGGCTTGCCTTCATATCGCGCGGGCTGAAACTTCCATTGTTTCGCCGCCGCAAGCGAGGTCTCGGTCAAGCCTCTTACATCGTGAATCGGCTCAATGCCTTCAATGCTTCCGTCCACGTTAACTTTCACGTCGAAGATCGTGGACATTTCCAGTCCAACGTATCCAACCGGAAAAACGCCAGGAGATACTGACAAGATTTCCGGCGGCTCCGGCGGATATCGATGCCTCTGCGCTTGAAAATCGGAAACAAGCGCCGGCAGCTCGATTGGCCCCGGCGTGACCGAGGGCCCGAAAATCACCGCCACCGTCGCACGCGACCAGATCGGCACGCCTTCGCGCATCGCCGCTTTGTACTCCCACTTCTTTACGCTGAATACCGCCGCCGCCGTCAGCGACGGAATGTCGCGCCGCGGAATCACGTCCGCGACTTTTCCGTTGTCGTCCACAGACACTTCTAGCACCACCACTCCCGCCGCCACGCTTCGAATCGGGTATTCGATCGGCCACGCTGCCACCAAATGCGGCGGCACGAATTCAGGAGCAGCTTGGGCCGGCGCAGTTGCGCTTGGATGGCTCGGTTGCTGTTCTCCCGCGCGGCCGTTCATCACCGCTGTCAGCGACAGTACGAGCACCAAAAGACCGTACGTTCCTGATTTCACGATGGGTTTGATTCTAAACGATCCACAACGGAGGCCTGAACCATTGCAACGAAGGCTGCCTTTTCCCAGTTTCTCGGCATCAAATAGGTAGAAATACAAAAGGGGATCCCCCATGGATCCCCTTTTGCGACACCCCCTAAAAAAGGTCCCAGCGGCAACGGGCGGCGGGACCAACCCCGGGAATCAAATACCTTGACCCGGTGTAATGCACGCCCTGTGCCACCGCTTTGGATACCGGCTACAAATTTCTAACCCATTCAGGACATTCCGCTTACATGACCATCTCTGTTTAAGTGAGGCAAATACCCTACCCGCCGAATATGGTTTTTCACATCCGGGCCCCACTTTTCTATGTTTGCAGGGATTAGTTCGTGCCAATCGCGCCTTGGATCGCCGATGCCAGCGCCGCAGCCCACCGCTCCACGTCTTCCGCACGCTCCGCTTCAACCATCACTCGCGCCTTAGGTTCAGTACCTGAATAGCGCAGCACGATCCTGCCACGATCGCCCAGTTCGGAGTTTGCTTTCTCAAGCGTCCGGGCGACCTCCGGAATCGATTCGAGTGGAGGCTTCGTCTTGACCTTCACATTTCGAATCTCTTGCGGAAAGGTCTTCAGCCCCGCGATTAGCTCATCCAGCGGTCCACGCAACGCCACCAGGCTTGCGATCTTCACCGCCGTCAGCAACCCGTCTCCCGTCGTCGCATCATCTAGAAAAATAATGTGTCCGGATTGTTCTCCGCCAAGATTGCTTCCGCTCCGCAGCATTTCCTCGAGCACATACCGGTCTCCCACTGGCACCCGCTCCAGCTCGAGCCCTTCTTTCGCCAGGGCGCGCTCCAGCCCCAGGTTGGCCATCGTCGTTCCAATTACGCGTTTGCCTTTCAGCCGGTTCGCCTCTTTCAAATACCGCGCCGCCGCCAAGATTACTCCGTCTCCATCGACGAACTTCCCGCTCGCGCTCACAAACAGCGCCCGGTCAGCATCTCCGTCAAACGCAACGCCCAACGCCGCGCGCTCTTTCGTCACCCGCTTTTGGAGATTCTCGGGATGTAGCGATCCGCATCCGTCGTTAATGTTCTTCCCGTCGGGCGAAGTGTGGATCGCAATCGTTTCCGCTCCCAGCGATCGAAATAGGTCCGGCCCGAGCCTGTAGGCCGCGCCATTCGCGCAGTCCAGAACAATTTTCATTCCGTCGAATTTCGCACGCGGCAGCGCCGCGCCCCGCAGGAATTTCAGATATGCGGCGTCGAGCGAATCGTCCGCCTCCACTCGCGCTTCCGGCCCCGGCTCCGTCGTCGCGGCGAGGATTTCCTTCTCGAGATCCTCTTCCACTGCATCCGGCAGTTTCATTCCCTGCGACGAAAAAAATTTCACGCCGTTGTCGTGGTAAGGATTGTGCGAAGCCGAAATCACAATTCCCGCCGAAAATTTCTTCTCGCGCGCCACCCACGCCACGCCGGGCGTGGTGATAATCCCCGCGCTCGCGATCGCTGCACCTGCCGAAGCCAGCCCCGCCGCAAGCTCTCCCGCGAGATGTGGGCCCGATTGGCGGGTATCCATCCCGATGAGCACCTTCGGCGCGCGTTCCTTCCGACCGAGATAGGCGGCAAGCGCCCGCCCCATGCGGTAAAGTGTCGGATCGTCGAGTGGAAATTTGCCGGGAATGCCGCGAATGCCGTCGGTACCGAAGAGGTGTCGTCCCATGAAGGTCGCCTGCGGGAGCACAGCGCAGCGCGAGAACGAAGCAGTCTAGCACACGCCTTCATGCCTCATCGGTCAGGGTTTTCTGTAGCGCAGGTACCCCGACGTATTTGGTCGGGGCACCCGCGGCTTGACGTTCCGTCTCGGCATCAATTCTTGGAGTGAGGTCTTCTACTTCTGATTAGCGCAATCCCGCTCTGCGGGGGAGAAGCCTTCAGCCTTCAGCCTTCAGCCTTCTGCCTTCTGCCTTCACTGACGCGGCGCGCTCGCAGGAATACTCCGGACGTAATGCACCAGGTCCCAAATTTCCTCGGTTCGTTCGGTTCCGCCAAATCCGGGCATACCCGTCATCCGTAGCCCGTCGCGCACGATCACAAAAAGCTCCGCGTTGCTCCAGCCTTGCATCCCGCCTGCCAGCGACGGCGCCCGCGGGCTCATCGAACGTCCTTGCTTCGTCGGCGTTCGCCCGTCGTACCCGTGGCAGCCCGCGCAGAGCGCGCCATAAATGGTCTGTCCGTTTGAAACGCTGTCCGCGTTATTGGCTGTTTCCGCAGGCACTCCCGCTCTCGCGGCGCGCCCCACGAAATACTGCTTCGCGTGGGATGCCACAATTCGCTCCACCGTACCCGGCGGATTCGTCGCGGCAATGCTCCACGTATGCGCGAAAACCCATCCTCCGATTCCGAGCACCACGATCGCGATAAGGATCACCAGCGCCAATATCCGCATTCCGAGACCTTTCTGCCCTCAATTTCCAATGTCTGCGGCGGAAGCCTTCATCCGCTCGCGCAGCATCCCCACCGTTCCATGCAGATCCGTCGTTTCCTGAAACATCCGGATCGCCGCGATTCCTGCCGCGCCGGCCTGTACGCACAACCGTGCGTTTTCCACACGTATGCCGCCGATGGCGATTACGGGAATCTTCACCGAACTAGACGCCTGGGCCAGCCGCTCTATTCCCTGCGGCGCTCCGAATTCCTCTTTCGAAGGCGTCGCAAATACCGGCCCGAAGAAGATGTAGTCCGCGCCATCCCTCTCCGCGGCCTCTACTTCCGCAAAGGAATGACACGAAACTCCCAACTGAAATCCCGCCGGTAAGACGCCGACATGGCGCCATTCGTTAATCGCCGCAATCGGCAATGACGTCCCTCCTAGGTGAACGCCGTCTGCTCCCGCCGCCAGCGCCACGTCCAAGCGGTCATTCACCAAAATTCGCGTCCGCAGCGTTCTCCCGCTGGACGCCCGGCGAGCTTCCTCCGTCACAGCCTTCACCAGCTCGCACGAATCCCGCGCGCGCAGATCCTTCTCGCGGATTTGCACCCAATTCACACCAGCCGAAATCGCACCAAGAATGCACGCACGCAGTGCCGCGATATCGCGATTTCCGCGCAGTCCATTCCAGTCCGTCACATAACAAATGACGGGATCGCCCAACTTGTTCAATGGATTGGATCGTCCGCCGAAGGAGGCAAATCGCTCGGCGCGCTCGGCATCGCCAGCGCCGGCGGGCGCCTCAGCAGCCCGATCGCCACGAAGATGTCTAGCAGTCCCAGCCCCGAAACGATTCCACGCATCGCCGGATTCAAAAGAATGTGAATCAGAAACGGGTTCCGGTTCAGAAAGAAATTCTGCTCCCAGATCGTGGACCACGGAAGAATAATGAGAAAAATCCCCAGCTCAAACAACACCAATACAAACAACACACGAAGAATCCGGTTCATCGGTTGGAATTAAGCCTTGCGCAGCGCGGTAATCCGTTCGGAGACATCTCGGTAGTCGATGTTCATCGCGTAGACTTGCTGGAAACTCTTCAGCGCCGCATCCGCCTGCCCTGCCAGTTGCTGCGCCACGCCTAGATCGTATCGCAGCGCCAGCACCGATTCGGCCTCAAGATCGTTGCTCTGCAGCGCCTTCTCGTACCAGAACGCCGCGATTTCCGGCTGCCCCTTTTCAAGGAACGCGAGTCCCAGCAGCGTACAACACTGCATCGCGTAGCGAAAGTCTTTTCCGCGCTCGTGCGCCTGCGCTACTTTCTGGAATTCGCTGATCGCTTCCTCGAGCAGCCCCATCTCGCGATATGCTACGCCGAGGTTGTAGTGGGTCTCCGGGTCTTCGTCCGTCTGCAATTCGTCGAGCTGTTCCCGGAATTCCTGGAAAATTTCGCTCAGCGGCCCGCCCGGATCCGATGCGCCGCGCATCGGCGAGTTCGCCGCGCGCGCCAGATCGCTCTTGTCCGCGCCCTTCTTTCCGCTTTTTCCGCCGTTGCGTGCCGGAGCCACCGCTCCCACCGATTCCTCGAACTCCGACGCCAGGTCTCCCAGCGGCCCGCTCGTCCGCTTCGTCACCGTCGCTGTGCTGGCCGAAGCGCGCGGTTTCGCTTCCATCAACTCCAGTTCGTACTCCAACTCTTCCGCCGGTTCGGACTTCGCCACCGGCATTGGAATCACTACCTTCGCCGGAGTCTGCGCCTTTGCGCTCGCCGGAGCAGGCTTTGTCGGCTTCGCTGCCTTCTCCGGCTTCTCCGAATCCGTTTCGAAAGCTTCCAGCGCCGCGGTCAAATCCTCTTCGCCAATCACATCGAACTTTTCCGCCGCCGCGCCTTCCGCTTCTGCTTCTGCTCCCGCAACCTCGAATGCAAATGGCTCCACGTTCTCCGAGATCACCGAAGCTTTCGCGCTCGTCTCCGCCGTGCGAGCATTCGCGATCGGCGCTTCGTGCAACTGCTCCGAAAGCTCCGCCCACTCGCTCGAAAGATCGATTTCCTGTGTCGCGTCCGCCTTTGCGCTTGCCGAAGTCGCTACTGGCGGCTTCGCGGGCGTCGCTGCTTTCGCTGCGGGGCTCACGGCCACTGGCGCCTGCGCCTTCCCTTCCGCCGCGGCGTGCGGTATCGCAAACTCTGCCGGCGCCTGTCTTCCCGCCGCGGGCGTCGCCGCGCCAGGTGCCGGTGCATCTCCATCAAGGGTTGCCGCGCGCTGGAATCTCTTCTCGAGTTCCTCGAATCTCTCCGCCTGCGCCGAATCTCCGCGCTGCGTATAAATCTTCGTCAGCAGCGCCGCCAGCTCCGCCGTCCTCCGGTGATTTCCCTCGCCCAAATACAAATCCAGCAGCTTTTCGATCGTCGCGGTGTGCCGCGGCGCCTGTATCAGCACTTTCTCCAGCAGGTCGATCGCTTTCTGCGTCAACCCGTAGCTCGAAAACAGATCCACGTCCGTCAGCGACGCCGTCACGAATTTCTGCGTCTCGTCATCCAGCGGCGTCTCGACGAATACCGGCGCCTGCACTTCCACCGGCTCTTCCTTGATCGCGTTTGCCGGCGGCTCCGATGGAGTCAACCCCATTTGCGTCCGCACCCGGTTCAAATTCTCCAGCGCCGTCGGGTCCTGCGGTGCGCGCGCCAGCAGCAATTCGTACGCCTGTTTCGCGCGGTCCAGACTTCCCGCCGCCGCCGCCGTCCGTCCCAGTTCGCCCAGCGCTTCCGGCAAATGGAACGCGTCGTTCACCTGATCGTAGAGCGCCACCAGCCACTCGATCGGCTCCAGGCTTCCCGGCATCCGCGCCGAAATCTCTTTCAACGTCTTCGCGAGCTTCTCCTGCTCGCCGTTCTCGATCATCGCCTGCCGGATCGGCCCCAGCAGCGTCATCGCCGCCTGCGCCTGGCCTTTTTCCAGCAGCGCGTTAGCCACTTCCACCGCGATCTTGTATCGCTTCGCGTCGCGCTCGAATATTTTCTGCGCAAAGGCCGCCGCTTTTTCGGGATGCCCCGCTTCCATGTGCTCGTCGATCAGCAGTCCGGTCAGCTCGTCGTTCGTCTCGATCTCCGGCATCGATTCCAGCAGCGCGATCGATTCGTCGCGCTTTCCCGCCGACGAAAGCGCCCGCGCCAAAATCGTCTTCGCCGTCATATTCTCCGGCTTGATCTTCAGCGCGCGCTCCGCCATTTTCACGGCTTCCGCGCCTTCGTGATTTCCCAGCAGCCGCTCCGCGCAGTGCAGATACGTCCGCATCGCTTCGTCGCTCTGCCCCGTCGCCTGCTGAATGTCCGCCAACCGCATCTGCACGCGCAGATTGTCCGGCTCGGCCTCCAGCAATTTCCGCAGCAGCACCGCCGATTGCTCGCGCCGCCCCGCCTTCAAATGCCCTTCCGCCAGCTGCAAATAAATCGGCCGCGCCTCGCTCAACACTCCCTGCTGCACGTAAAGCTCGGCCAGCCTCTCCAGCGGCTTCAACTCTTCCGGCGCCAGCTTCGCGATCTTCTTGTAAATCGCGATCGCCTTCGTCAAAAATCCGTCGCGCGTAAACACCTGCGCCAGCCGCTCGAAATATTCGATGGCCTGAAACGTCTCGCCCTTCCGGACGAACAAGTCTCCGACGGTCATCAACGTAATCTGGTCGTTGGGTTCGTACTTGAGGATGCTCTGATATTCGGCGATCGCCTGGGGCAATTTGCCCTGCGTGAGGTATTTCTGCGCCGACGCTACGTGTTTTGTCTTGTTATATCCCATCCGAACTCATCCGTCCCCGCTCGCGCGCGAATACACCGCTGCCTTCGTCGCACGCTCTGAGCGTCTGACTCTGCCTGGGGACGGCTTCACTACGCCGCGGAATTGCAAAATAGGGGCAGGCGAATCGCGTGTACGTGCAATCTCACGCTAGCACCCGGATTTGAAGCAGGTCAATGAACCGTAAGAACTTCCGCCGCCTGGCAGTAATCGTTTA
>DASTCZ010000400.1:0-8939 GCA_035710585.1 Candidatus Acidiferrales bacterium
TCTCCGCGTCGAATGCCATGCCGGCTACAAAGCCGATGAGCGCCCTCTGCGCTTTTTTCTCAACGACCACGCCTACGAAATCGTCGCCATCGACGACCAGTGGTATTCGCCCGGCGCATCCTTATTTCGCGTCCGCGCCGATGACGGCAACGTCTACATCCTCCGCCACGACGAAACCCAGGACCGCTGGTTCCTCGCCGCCTACCGCAAATCCGCCCCGCAATAAAATCCGCCCACAACCAAATCTTGCCTTGTGAGCCCATGAGCGCGTCAAGGTGTCTCTGTCCAGTCCCACTTCGCATGCGTAGGCTTGATATCTACAATTTCATCCCCGCCGAATGGAACATCCGCAAGGCCACGCACTCTCACGACGTAACCCGAATCAATAAGGACCTGCTCAAATACTCGCTCGTCTTTTAAACTCACCGTTACAACGAGATATCCCATGCCGGTCTCGGGAAATTCTTTGAGTGTTAAGCTCCATTTTTTGGGAAGAGCAAATGAGCCGCTGCGCATAGGAGTGATCTCAGAAGTTGTCAGACGGAAATCTAGCTTATCATTGAACCGGTATGCCATTTTCAATCCAACTATTCTTGGGAGCAGACAAGCCCGTGATTTTCGAGTGTTGGCTAGAAGAGGGATTCGGCCGATACGTTGAAGCTGGAACGCCATTCGCAAGAGCAGTCAGTCCAGAAGGTCCAGGAGTCATAGTTACGAATGGCCCGATGTTTCTGTCCTCGAAAGCGCCGATTGTTTGTGGTGCCACAGTTCTGCCAGGTGATTACGTCGCTGCTGGAGCAGCAGATGGCGAAGACATCCCATACGGAAAACCCTACTGCATCTTTGTCCTTGGCAGAGAGCAGTGACTTTTCCAGTTACTGCAGGGTGCAGAGTGCCACATGTTCGTGCCCCGATGCGGTTCATCGGGGTCGAACGTAGGGCCTTCGTTTTGGTTCCGCACCTCGTCTTTGCCGTTCATTTCAAATTTCCAATTTGAGATTTGAAATCGACTCTGGCAGTTCGCCCACGCATCACGACGCCTAGCCCGCTTGCCTGACACGACCCAACAAGGCTCCGTGTAACTGACACGCATTCCCCTCATCCAATCCCATTAGCTGCCACACGGGCGGAAGGAGCAGACATGAAGATCGGAATCATCGGAGCGGGCAATATCGGTAGCGCGCTGACGCGTCGTTTCACCGCGGCGGGACATCAAGTCTTCGTGGCGAATTCGCGAGGGCCGCAAACCCTCACCAAACTTGCGGCTGAAACCGGTGCGAAACCGGTCAGCGTAGAAGAGGCCGCGCACGCCGGCGAAGTCGTAGTCGTGACCATCCCCGAAAAAAATATCTCCAGTTTGCCGGCCGATTTGTTCGCAGACGTCCCGGCGAGCGTCGTCGTAATCGACACGGGAAACTATTACCCGCAGCAGCGCGACGGCCGCATCGACGCCCTCGAAAACGGCATGCCGGAAAGCCAATGGGTCGCGCAGCAACTCGGCCGCCCCGTGATCAAGGCATTCAACAACATCTATGCCGCTCGCTTGCAGAATTTCGGCCTGCCTACCGGCACCATCGGTCGCATGGCCCTTCCCGTGGCTGGAGACGACCGCAAGGCCAAGGACATTGTGCTCCGGCTCGTCGATGAAATTGGTTTCGATGCTGTGGATGCGGGCAGCCTGGCGGAATCCTGGCGCCAGCAGCCGGGCACGCCTGTCTACGGTCCGAGCTTCGTCACTGCCGAAGTGCAGCGCGCTCTCTCCCAAGCCAGCCGCGAACGCCCCGCCGAATTCCGCGCCAGCGAGCGCAAGGGCACCGCTGCCTGAGTCGCTCGCCAAACCGCGGCGCTAATTCCGCGGGTTGCGAGTTGTGTTCCCGATTTCCACGGCGGCCTAGATTATCGCGGCGAGCGATCGGTGAGCGCAGCATCCAGCTTCTTCACAGCTGCTTTCAATTCCTCGTCGGTGTGAAAGATTGCGTCCCCTGGGTTTGGACCCCGGTGAGGATACGATTTGCGCGCCGCATCCAGGTCGGCTTTCGATTGGAGGGTGTCGCTCAGCTCGTCGTCAAGGATTGCGCTCCGAACGTAGAGTAGGGAGAGATCGCGGTCTTTTGAGGCGTCAAGCACCCTCAATCGCTGCAGCACCCGTTCCGACGTTTGCAATGAGGCTCGGGCATGCGCAGCATCTGCATACCAGTATTGCCTGTATGCAAAATCAACGACAGCCGTCGGACCCGCGCTGGCCCCGTCCTCAAAGAGTTTGAGAGCATTCCACTGCATCATGAATCCGAAATACAACCCCGTGCAAGCGCCCGCCAGCACAGCCGTGCCGTATGTCCACTTTGCGGCTTTGCTTAGTGCGGGGAATTTGGGGAAGATTTTTTGTCCCATCGTGATAGTTCATCCTCCGCCACAGCGCGCAGTGCACTCTCTGAGCAGTCTTTCCACCCAAGATGCCCGCAAAGCTTCTCTGCTGACGTGATGTCGGCTGCGGCCTGGATTTTGTTCTCGTGATCTTCTCCAATCGCGGCGAACGCGTACGCGAACGTTAGGTTTTGATCGATAATCTCCTCTAAATCGGAATCTCCAGCTACTCGTCTCATCGATTGGAGCAGCTTGACTTGTTGCAGAACTGATGTGCGGCGCAGTTCCGGTTGCTCGCCAAGTATCCGGATGAACAGGCTCGTCATGCCGATTTCTTCAAGGTTATGCAATTCGCCTTCCGCATACAGTCCATCTCGCCCTGCCAACACCGCCTTGTTATGCAGGAGATGTTGGTTCCAGTAAACTGCCGCTTTGGCGCCGACTTTATGCCCTCCCCACGTCGTCAAGCCGAATATCACCAACGCAACACTCAGATAGACTCCAATGGGCTTTCTCACATCGCAATTTTCGGATTTGTGTACGCCCGCGTGAATAGTACGAGGTGCCCGATGGTTAACGTTGCGCGGGTGCTTATGTTCGTCCCCGTAGGCGCGAACGTGGGGCCTTTGATTTGGCGCCCCACTTCGTCTTTGCCGTTCATTTCAAATTTCCAATTTGAGATTTGAAATCGACTTCGCCGTCCAGCCTTGGAACCGCGGGAACAGCCCGATAGTTTGCGAATACCGTGCGGGTATGCCGCGGATGGCTCGTCTGGTACTGGTTAACGCACCGCAGCATGTGACGGAGCACTAAAAGGAGCGGCAATTAATCCCGGCAAATGACGACCAGTGCACGCTCTATCTGAAATATTTGGGAAGGCTCTTCTGCGCAAAGTAATCCGCCTTGTCCTGAAAGTAGAAAGTCTGGCGGTCCGGCAACAAATCGCACGCATTGTCCAGACCCTTTGACTCTGGCTTTCGGCTGTCCAAAGCAATCACGGTTTTTCGTTTCAAGTCAAAAATCGTCTGCGAGGTCACACAAATGCTGGAATCATCAGTGGCAAAGATTTGATTTGCATCCCATTGGCTCACTTTCAGCCACGTGGTACTCACGTCTAATAATCCCTCTGGTGACATCGCAGTGGCCTGTATACAAAACGCGTCGGTCCCTACGATCTCCCTACCTCCGCGGCGGTAGCACGAGAGTTCTGTTACCGCTTCCGTGATTTCATTCTTCTTTGTTGGATTGTCGGGCCTCCAGACTCCGCTTACGGTTACCCAACTCCCATCCTTGCCAACGACCAACGAGGCTAGTTTTGGTTTCTGTTGAGCCCGCAGACTTAAAAACATGAGCAAAACAAACACGGTCGTTGCTGTCACTTTTTTCATGGCGAGCATCCTGAACCGCGACACCTCGAATTAACGGTCGTTTCTCAATTGTTCGTACACGTCTTCCTGCCACTGTCCCTCAACTTTGGAATGAAAGACAATTATTGCCCGCCCCCCGCAATCTACTTGTACTCTCTGCATTTCCAACGTTGGTGAAATCTGGCTATCCGATTTTATTCGGCAAGCTGAGTAGCCGTTTTCGTTTAGTGAGGAAACTGCATAAAACAATGCTTCGGCAGTGTCTCGATTCGATTCCGAAGTCCAAGCTCTTTGAATGAAACTAAGTTTGCCGTTTTTAAACGCCATTGTTGATAGGCCGCTCTTAGTGGACGTCATCCAGCTATTGGGCTGAGATTTTATGATTTGGACACCAGACAATGCATCGGTGACTTCGCTCGGCGTCATTCCCAACTTCAAGATTCTCAACTCAATTTCCATCGTGTTGGATTCAGACCGTTGAACCTGTGACCACACGGCGACTGAAATATAAGCCGACAGAACTGCGACTACGCAGTATTTCCACATTTGGGCCTCAATCGGTGGATTAGGTGTGCCTAACGGTTATCACAATTTCAACTTCGGGTCTACAACATCAAGCGCAGCGCTGAGTGCCGCTCCCCTCGACAGTTCACAAGAGGCTGCTACACTAATGTAAATACCAACGCAACTCGGCGACTCGGCCAGTATTCTCGAAGGAATTTGTTCGATGGAAGTAGAAGAGTCTAAGTGGCGTCAAATCGCGAAAAGTCCCATTGTCTGGGGAGGACTCGGCGTTCTCACGGGAGCGATATCGTCTCCATTCACGTTTCGCTACCTCTTTTGTCTCGGATGTCTTGTCGTGTGTGTCGGACTAATTGAAATTAACCTTTTCGAAGGCCGACGACTTTGGGTCCTACTCCTGGGAAATCTAGTTGTGCTTTCAGCGTTGACCTTCGGATTCTCCAGACTTTGGAGAATAGTGCCCCATCCCGCAGAGTTGCCAAGTCTCGACCAACAATTAGATGCGTTTGCAAGGCGATTTCCTCTTTTGAATTCGCGCACAGATTCACCGACGCCGAACAAGAAGGAAGACGCTGTAGTTAGGACGGAGCCTCCCGTTTCGAGTTCGAAAGCGGTTGTTCCCGCGCACTTGCACATCACTAACGTCGCCATTGAACCGATTAAAGAGAGCAACGTCTCGGTAAAGCTTTCCTACATTGACGACGGCGGAGAGGATGCCAGACTCGCCCATCGATATGGGATTGCGATCAGGGAGACGCCTCTTTCATTTCCGGCCCGCAAGGAACTGGAAGATTCCATGTTCAAACCTCTAGTTTCGGAAGTTCTCCACAGTCCTCAAACTCAAATAACGTCGAATCAGTTGCTCGAAGACACACTCGCCGTGACTTTTCCGAGTGCCCAACTACTCGATGAATACAAAACAGGCAAGAAGAATCTCTATATTTTGGGGAGATTTAGGTACAAGGGGTCGAAAGGTTGGAATCACTCGGACTATTGCTACTATGTCGGTTTTAGCGAAAAGCATGTAACGCTATGCGCCGCACACAATGAGGAACCGCGCATGTGAACGGCGCTTAATTCTTTCGGAAACGCGGGGACAGACCGGACGTTTCCTGATCCCGTTCGTGCACTGAGCCGCCCTGAATCTCTCCGCAGCCGACCATCCCTCGTCCTCCGGGCCCGCCTGCCGCCTGCCTGCCGGTAGGCAGGGTAGGCATGGCCTAACGGCTGCTTCTGCATCGTAAACATCTCCCCGTAGGAAGTTAGATCTTCGCCCAGCCCAGCAACTTTTGCCCTCTCCGCGGGTTAACATACTCATGTGGCGTCCATCGGCGCCGGCGCAATATTTCTCCACGCGTTTTTGCAGGGGCTCGCGAATGAACAGAGAGAATTTCAGAGATCGATTTTCTGGTGCGACGCACTCGCGCCGCCCCGCTCCCGGCGCCTGGCTGCTGGCAGGTCTCGCAGCCGCCGCGGTTCTTGCCTCGCCGTTCTTGCTTAACGGGAATCTCGCCGTCGCCAACGCGGCCACCGGCGCACCGAGCGAGTCAGCCACAACCAGCAAAGCGCTCAAGGGCCTTCCCATCACGCAGCTTTCCGAAACCGAAGCGATCCTCCACGCGCTGAATCGTCTCGGCTATGGCGCGCGTCCCGGCGACGTCGAGCGCGTCCGCGAAATGGGCCTCGCGAAATGGATCGATCAGCAGCTCAATCCCGATTCCATTTCCGATGACGGAATGCGCGCGCGCCTCGAAAAATATCCCACGCTGCGCATGAGCAGCTCCAAGCTCATCGAAGAATTTCCCCGCCCGCAAGTCGCCGCGAAGCGTGAAGGCGTCACCGTCGAGGAATATCGCAAGCAGATCCAGCAGCAACAGCAAGCCGCGCGCGCGATGATGAATGGCGAAGGCGCGGATGGCGCGGCCGCCGGCGCGAATGGCGATGAAGTTGCCCGCGAGCTGCAAGCGATGGCGGGTCCGGACAAAGCTTCGAATCTCGGAAAAAAGGGCTACAACGGCGGCGATCCCAACAAAAGCCCTCTGCTCGCCTATCAAGCGCTGAAAACTCCGCAGCGCATCGTCGCCGAACTCGCCATGGCAAAAATGGAGCGCGCAATTTATAGCGATCGCCAGCTCGAGCAAGTTATGGACGATTTCTGGTTCAATCATTTCAACGTGTTCGCCGGAAAAGGGCAGGACACATTTCTGCTCACGAGCTACGAGCGCGATGCCATCCAGCCGAACGTCTTCGGAAAATTCGAAAATCTCGTGACCGCGACTGCGAAGAGTCCCGCGATGCTTTTTTATCTCGATAATTTCCAGAGCGTCGATCCGGAAACGCCGAAGCGCATGGCGGAAAAGCGCCCCTTCCGCCGCGGCCCGTTCGGCGGACCGATGCCTCCGCAACAGCGCCCCGGACAAAATCCCCAGCAGCAACAGAAGAAGCGCGAATTCGGCATCAACGAAAATTACGGCCGCGAATTGATGGAGCTCCACACCCTCGGCGTGGACGGCGGCTACATGCAGGATGATGTGATCGCCGTCGCCAAATGCTTCACCGGCTGGACCATTCGCCGCCCGCAGCAGGATTCTGAATTTTTCTTCAACGACGACACTCACGTACGCGGCGCGAAAATGGTGCTCGGCCACAAAATCGACGAAGGCGGTATGGGCGATGGCCTCGCCGTCATCAAGCTGCTTTCGCACGATCCGCACACCGCGCATCACATCTCGCTGCAGCTCGCGCAGCATTTCGTCGCTGATAATCCTCCTCCAGCGCTCGTCGATCGCATGACGAAAACGTTCGAAGAAAAAGATGGAGATACTCGCGCGGTGCTGCGCACGATGATTTACTCGCCGGAATTTTGGACGCGCACCGCGTATCGCGCAAAGATCAAAACGCCGTTTGAGCTTGTAGCGAGTGCGGCGCGCGCGGTCGGCGCAGACGTTGCGATCCCGCTGCCTCTGGTGATGTGGACCGCGCGCATCGGCGAGCCGCTCTATCAATGCCAGCCGCCCACGGGATACAAGGACGATGCCGCCACATGGGTCAACACCGGCGCGTTGCTCAATCGCTTGAATTATTCGCTCACGCTCGCGGGCAATCGCCTGCGCGGAGCGCGCGTGGACGTGAGCTCGCTTCTCGGCGATGACGCCTACGCCGATCCCAAACTCGCGCTCGATCGCAGCGTCGAAAAACTTTTGAATAACGACGTCGCGGAAGGAACTCGGAAGACGCTCGAAAAGCAGCTCGCCGATCCGACGATTTTGCAGGCCAGCCTCGACGACAAAGTGACGCAGGTAAACGCGGGCACCGTCGCGGGCCTCGTGCTCGGCGCGCCTGAATTTCAGCGCCGCTGAGCAGGCTTTGTGTAGCGCCGGCCTTTAGGCCGGCATGCGCCGACTTTTAGGGCGCTCGATTCTTCGTCAGGGATTGTGAGCAGTGGGTTTCGTCAGGGCACGGATTTATCCGTGCCGAAAGTATCGACGAAGAAACGGCTTTAGCCGCTGAGGTTCGAATTCACATCTCGGCACGAAATTGAATCCAGCGCGATCGGGATAGCGGCATCGAAGGAAGGTCTTATGCAAATCTCTCGTCGAGTCTTCATCAAGGGCACCGGAATCTCAATGCTCGGCATGAGCACGCTGCCGGCATTTTTGCAGCGCGCCATCGCCTCGACGGGCGCGGGCAACGTCGCCAAGAAAAAGCTCGTCGTGCTTTTTCAGCGCGGCGCGGCCGACGGCCTCAATATCGTCGTGCCCTTCGGCGAACCCAATTACTACCGCATGCGCCCCACGATCGCCATTCCCGCGCCTGCGCAGGGCGGGGAAGCGGCCGCAGTCGATCTCGACGGCTTCTTCGGCCTGCATCCTTCAATGGCGCCGCTCGCGCCGCTTTTTCACAATGGCCAACTCGCCATCGTGCACGCGGCCGGCTCGCCGGATTCGACGCGCTCGCATTTTGACGCGCAGGACTACATGGAGTCAGGCACGCCCGGCGTGAAATCCACCGACGACGGCTGGCTCAATCGCACTTTGCAAACTGTTCCCGAAGCGGACGCGACTCCATTTCGCGCCGTCGCTATGGGCCCGAATCTTCCGCGCATGTTGAGCGGCACGGCGCCCGCCGTCGCGCTGCCAGACGTGAAACAATTTCAAGTGATGGCCGCATCGCCGATGGTCCAAGGCGGCTTCGAAGCGATGTACGCGCAAACCGTCGACAAAGCTCTGCGCGGCACCGGCACGGAAACTTTCGAAGCCATCGACATGCTGAAGAAAGCGAACCCTTCGCAGTTTCAGCCGCAAAATGGCGCCCAGTATCCGAACAATCGCTACGGCCAGAGCATTCAGCAGATCGCGCAGCTTCTGAAGGCCAATATCGGCATCGAAGTCGCGTTTCTCGATACCGGCGGCTGGGACAATCACGTCAATGAAGGCGGCGTGCAGGGCCAGCTTTCAAATTTGCTTCGCGATCTGGCGCAGGGGCTCAACGCGTTCCACACGGACATGGGCGACCAGATGGAAGACATCGTCGTGGTCACCATGTCGGAATTCGGCCGCACCGCGCACGAAAACGGCAATCGCGGCACCGATCACGGCCACGCCAACTGCATGTTTGTGATGGGCGGCGCGGTGAAGGGCGGAAAAGTTTACGGCAAATGGCCGGGCCTCGCGCCTGAGCAGCTTT
>DASTCZ010000401.1:0-2085 GCA_035710585.1 Candidatus Acidiferrales bacterium
TTTTCGAAAAACCCACGAAGTCGTGGGGCGGCAGATTTCCGTTAGCCCCTCGAACAGCACGATGCGCCATTTGTCTTACGGTCGAATCGTTCTTAATCCCTCGAATCCTTCCGCATCGTTTAATACGGGCAATCGCGAAACGGGACTCATATGTTTGTCTGGAGAAGCGCAAGTGTCAGCGGCTGGTGAGCGTGTAAAGCTCGGTCAATACGACGCGATATATATCCCGCGTGATTCCAAGGTCGAGATCTCTACAGCCGCCAATGTCGATCTCGCGGAATTCTCCGCGGATGTGGACAATCGCTATCCCTTGCAGGTCGTCCGCTATTCGGAAATCTCAAAAGATCCCGGACTTAAATTCAGCGCAGGCGGTCCCGGGTCCTCGCGGCACTTGAATATGATCCTCGCGAAAAACATTGAGGCGGGTCGGCTCGTCGCGGGCTTCACTCACTCCGATCCAGGAAATTGGACGAGCTGGCCTCCTCACGAGCACGCGAAGATGCTCGAGGAACTCTACGTCTACTTCGACATGCCTGAACCTGCATACGGCATTCAGCTCGTTTACAACGATACAAAGTCTCCGGAGCTCGTCACCGTCGTCCGCGAAGGCGATGCCGTTCTGATGCCCAGCGGATATCACCCGAACGTTTCAGTTCCCGGTCATCGCATCGCCTTTCTTTGGGCGATGGCGGCGCATCGTGAAATAGAAGATCGGCAATTCGGAGTCGTAAACGTGCAGCCGGGTTTCAACTCCGGAGCCTCGGGCCTCGAAGCAGGACAAAAGAAGTAGCAGGATCCGGGCGAATGACCGTTCCGGACAACACCCCTTCTTCTTCAAGTGCAGCTTCGCTCGCGGTCTCCAAAGTAGACGCTAATGCAGACGCCTCGTCCGGCGCCATCGGTGGGTTTCGCTGGGTTATTTGCGGACTTCTTCTCTTCGGAGCCACGATCAACTACATGGACCGCCAGATCCTCGGCGTGTTCAAGACCACGCTGCAACACGACCTTGGCTGGAATGAAATCGACTACAGCAATCTTGTGACTTATTTTCAAGGCGCATACGCGCTCGGGATGTTGGCGATGGGCCGAATCATCGATCGGCTCGGCACGCGACGCGGATATTCGCTGGCCATGATTTTTTGGAGCGTGGCCTCGATGGCGCATGCCGCAGGACGTTCGCTGGTCACCTTTATTATCGCTCGTTCCGCGCTGGGCTTTGGCGAAGCAGGAGTCTTTCCGGCGAGCATTAAGTGCGTCGCCGAATGGTTCCCCAAAAAAGAACGGGCGCTCGCGACCGGCATTTTCAACGCAGGCACCAACGTCGGAGCGATTCTTACTCCGGTTATTGCGCCGATTATTACGGTATGGCTCGGTTGGCGATGGGCGTTTTTCATAGTCGGCGCGCTGGGGTTTCTCTGGCTCGCACTGTGGTTAGCGCTTTATCGCAAACCTCAGGATCATCCACGCTGCTCTGCGGCCGAGCTTGCGTACATCTCACGTGACCCGCAACAGGAAACCGGACGAATCGCCTGGGCAAAGCTGATTCCCCACCGGCAAACTTGGGCGTTCGCAACCGGCAAGTTTCTAATCGATCCCATTTGGTGGTTTTACCTGTTTTGGATACCAGACTTCCTGCAGAGAACTCAAAATCTCCGCCTCCTACAGGCGAGCATTCCGCTCGCGTCGATCTACCTGATTGCGACATTTGGCAGCGTCGGCGGCGGCTGGATTTCGTCGTCCATGATTAAGCGCGGCATCAGTGTGAATGCTTCGCGCAAGACCGCGATGCTCATCTGCGCGATTTGCGTCCTGCCGATCATGCTCACCTATCGCACGTCGGATCTGCGCGTCGTTGTTCTTATCATTGGACTAGCCGCCGCTGCTCATCAGGGATTTTCGGCCAACTTGTTCACACTGACGTCAGACATGTTCCCTGGACCCGCGGTCGCAAGCGTAACCGGAATCGGCGGAATGGCTGGCGCGATCGGCGGAATGCTCATCGCGAAAACTGTGGGCTACGTTCTTCAAAGTACTGGAAGCTACATGCTGCCCTTTTTTATTGCAGGCAGCGCGTACATGGTTGCG
>DASTCZ010000402.1:0-4378 GCA_035710585.1 Candidatus Acidiferrales bacterium
CGTTGGCGGTGCCGGAGAATATCTTGAATTTTTCGTCAGCGACGGGACCGAGATCCCGAGGCAGCGCGGCCTCGCTGGGCACGGCGGTATTCTCCCCTAGACAACGTCTCGCAGATGAAAACCTGGTCTTGCGGGAACGTCCGAGCAGTCCGGCGCGCCTGCGCTGGGTTTTGGAATCGTCCAAACACCGCCGAACCGCTACCCGCCAGCGAGGCTTCCGCGGCTCCTCGTTGAAGCAATTCCCGCTTGATTTCTGCTAAACGGGGGTGCCGCGGAAAAACCGCCTTCTCGAAATCGTTCGAGAAGGTGATTTCCTGCGGGCTCCAACAGAGAGCGCAGAGAGGAGGTAGTTTAGGGGTGGTACCGGGGTTTGTCAACTTTGCGGGCGCGCCGAGCGGCTGCGCGTTCAGCCAGCAGTAGGCGTCCGCCGTGCGCACCGCGATGTCGCGGGGAGAAACGATCAAGACTGTAAATTTTTGCGCGTCCGGCAACGGATAAATTTCGTCGCCGCGGCCGACGCCCACGGCCGTTCCGCCAAACAGAAAAAATGGCACGTCGGCTCCGAGCGAAGCGCCAATTTCGATCAAGCGAGCGGTAGGAATCTCACGCTTCGCGAGCCGTTGCAGCCCCATCAACGCTGCCGCCGCGTCGCTCGAACCGCCGCCCAATCCCCGGCCGACCGGCGTCACCTTTTTCAGCCGCGCCCGCACGCCTGCTTTCAGATTCAGTTCACGCCGCGCAGCGTCAAGCGCGCGGTAGACCAGATTATCCTGCGAAGATTCCGCGGCGAGGCTTTCGTCGCCCTCTACACTCAATTCGATCGCGCCCGATCGCGTGAGCTCCAGCTCAAGCTCGTCGTGAAGAGAAATCGACTGAAAGATCGTGCGCAGCTCGTGATAGCCGTCCGGGCGCTTGCCCAGAATTCGAAGCTGCAGATTGATTTTTGCGAATGCGGGAACGCGGATGCCGGGCATCGCGCGCTAATATTGCCCGCCGGGGCCGCCGCTTTTCTTGCCTTGCTCGGCGATGCGGCGCTTGGCGTTCGAAAGCTTTCCTTCCACGGCCGCAATCTTGTCGGGCTCCGCCTCTGCCGCGGGTGATTTGTGCCATTCATCGAGCGACCGTTGCCACTGCGCCGCGGCCAGCTCGACCTTGCCGCGCTTGAAGTAAATGTCGCCCAAATGTTCGAGGATCGTCGGATCGTGCCGCTCGTGCGACACGGCCTGCCGCGCCGTATCCTCGGCTTCCGCGAGCTTGTCCTGCTTGTAATACGCCCAGCCAAGGCTATCGAGGAATGCGCCGTTGTTCGGATCTTCGGCCAGAGCGCGCTTGATCAGGTCAGTCGCTTCACCGAGACGCACGCCGCGGTCCGCCAGCATGTAGCCGTAATAATTCAGCGCGCCCGCGTCGCGCGGATTCAGCGCGATCGCCCGCTTGAACTGCTCTTCGGCCTGGTCGTATTTCTTTTGGCTCTCATACACGCCGCCGAGCGCGTAGGCGAGCATCTCTTTCGAATTCTCCGATGACGCGAGCGGAGTCGCTTGCGCCAGCGCGGCTTCCGCGTCCGGGTAGCGCTTGTTCTGCTGGTAGACCTGCGCGATGTTCACGTAAATGTCGAAGTCGTTGGCGTTATGGCCCAGCATTTCGCGCAGCTGCCCGGCCGCCTTATCGGGATCGCCGCTCGCGGCCACGAGCAGCGAGCGGGTGATGCGCAGTTCGCGATCCTGCGAAAATTTCGCGACGGCCTTCTCCGCCGCGTCGAGCGCGTTCGCCGTGTCGTGCAGGTGGCTGTAAAGGTCGATGATCAGCAGATCGGCGTGCTTTTCTTCTTCCGGCCCGAGCGCCGCCAGATCCTTCAGCGTATTCAACGCCGCTGTGTTGTTGTCCACCTCGCGATACATCTGGCCGAGTTGCTCGTAAAGCACCGCGAGCGTCCGCCGGTTGGAAGGTGACTGCCCCGTGCCTGATCGCAGCGAGCTCAGCGCGCTCGAAAGCACGCGAATCGCGTCGTCGAAGCGGCCCTGATCCTGATAAATCATCGCTTCCAGATAAATCACTTCGGGATTTCCGGGAGCGCGCTGCTTGGCCTGCAAGATCGCCTGCTCGGCGTCATCGAGCTTGTGCATGCGGCGATTGAGATCGGCCACGCGGAAATAATTGTCCGGATCGTCGGGATCGGCCGCGATTTGCTCCTTATACACCGCCAGCGCTTCTTCGTATTTCCCTGCGTTCGTCAGCGCCTGCGCCAGCTTCGCGCGATGCGTCGGCTCGTCCGGCTCGAGCGCCACCGAGGCGCGATACGCTTTCTCGGAATTTGCGGGGTCGTGCAGTTGTGCGTACGCGTCGCCGAGCAAATCGAGCAAGCCCGCCTTCGGCGCCTGCTTCATGGAATCTTCCAGCAGTTTCGCCGCGTCGCGCGCGCGGTTTTCCTCCATGTAGATCTGCGCCAGCTGCTCTACCGAAGCCGGGTTCGTCGGATCGTGCGCGAGTACCGACTGCAGCACGTCTTCCGCCTTCCGGTTTTCGCCGCGTACGCGGTAGAGCCGCGCCAGCCACACAGCCGAATCCTTGTCGTTCGGATCGATCTTGCGAATTTCTTCGAGCTGCTCGATCGCGCGCGTCGCCGTCTCCCGCTGCGCCGAATCGCCATTCAGATCGCCGAGCGTGCGCAGGTAAATTCGCACCAGCAGCTTTCGTGCGGACAGGCTCTTCGGATTCTTCGCGATGATGGCTTGCGCTTCGAGCACGGCGTCGCGCGTCCGCCGCGCCTGGTAATACATCTCCGCCAGATGCTCTCCGATTACCGGAGTCTCCGGGTCCAGCTCGTACGCCTTCTTGTAAAATTCGATCGCCGCCGTCGCGAATTCGTCGCGGCTCGTGGTGATGTAGTAGACCTCGTTCAGGTGCCCCATCGTGAAGTCGTAATAGGCCTGGGCGCGCTTGGCTTGGTCCGGCTGCGAATAGGGATCGTCTCCCTTGAACGCACCAGATTGATCTTCGTCATCCTGCGCCGCGCTCGGGCGCGCCAGCAGGAATGTTGAGCCGCAAATCAGCAGGATCAGCGCCGCGCGAAGCAAAAAGAGGCTCTTTTTCATGGGGTGTCGGTGTGCCAATTATCCTATGCGGTCGCGCACGGGTCAAAACGTATCCGCCGGCACGCACCGAAAATCGCGTCTTAGTTACGATGCGGCTTCGGCTGTAAGAGTTCGACGGCTCGCCGGAGTTCGCGGTTTCCGTGTTGCGATTTTTCGGGGGTGGGGGTCTCGGGATTTCTAATGCCGGAAATGGCGCATGCCCGTGAAGATCATCGCCAGCCCCAGGCGGTTCGCCACCTCGATTACCTCTGCGTCGCGCACCGACCCGCCCGGTTGAATCACTGACTTCGCGCCCGCCTTCGCCGCCTCTTCGATACTGTCGGGAAATGGAAAAAATGCGTCGGAAGCAAGCGCCGTTCCTGCCAACGATGATCGCGCCTTGGAAATTGCGATCTTCACGGAATCGACGCGGCTCATCTGCCCCGCGCCAATGCCGATGGTCGCCCCGCCGCGAGCAAAAACAATCGCGTTCGATTTCACGTGCTTGCAAACGCGCCAAGCAAAAAGCAGGTCGCGCATTTGCTCCGGAGTTGGCGCCTTCGCCGTCACCTTTTTCAGGTCGCCCTCGCTGATTGCTCCCATGTCCGGAGTCTGCACCAGCACTCCGCCCGCGATGCGGCGCAACTCCAGCGAATCCCGCGCATTCCCCGGTGCATTCGATTTGCCGTCGCCCGGCATTTCCAGGAGGCGGAGATTTTTCTTCGCACTGAATTTCGCCAGCGCCTCGGCTGAAAATTCCGGCGCCGCAATGCACTCCGTGAAAAGCTTTGCGATCTCCTCCGCTGCTGCGCCGTTCAGCTCGCGGTTCACGGCAATCACTCCGCCAAACGCCGAATCCGGGTCGCATTCCAGCGCCGCCAGATACGCTTCCGCGATCGAGCCGCGCTCGGCCACGCCGCAAGGATTGTTGTGCTTGATGATCGCGACCGCTGGTTCACGAAATTCCTGCACCAGCCGCCACGCCGAATCGAGGTCCGCGAGATTGTTGTACGAAAGCTCCTTGCCTTGCAATTGCCGCGCCGCCGCGAATCCGCTCGGCGTCACGCCCGCCGGCGCATACAGCGCGGCCTGCTGGTGCGGGTTTTCTCCGTAACGCATGGCCTGCTTTTCGATCAGAGCGACGTGCAGCCGCTGCGGCAATGCCGTGCGTTCGCCGATCGCCAGCTTGGCGCCGTCCGCCGTCACGCGTTCCAGCTCCATCGCGATCAGCCCGTCGTACCGCGAGGTCGCCGCGTATGCTTTTCGAGCCAGCTCCAGCCGCGTTTCGAATTTCACTTCGCCGC
>DASTCZ010000403.1:0-2974 GCA_035710585.1 Candidatus Acidiferrales bacterium
TTCGCGGCACGTACACGAGAATATCGCCCTGCCCTGATTGCAACTCCGAAGCATTTTGCAATTTCGCGTTCGGCACGAACCATGCCGTGATCGATCCCGCGCCCGTCGATGCGCGCACCTGGTTATCGACCTGCGTGAGCAAGATGCTTCCGCCATTGCTATCAAGCTGCATCGGCCCGGCCACCCTCAGCACGCGGATGCCGCCGCCGGATGTGTGCGCTTGAATCGCGCCCGCCGCTTCACCAAAGCTGATCAATCCTCCGGCGCTCGAAGCGGTGACGCGGGATCCCGCGCTCTCGACGTACACGTTTCCGCCGCCAGTGTCGAGTTGCGCCGCCCCTGAAATCCGCCCTGCATGAATGTGCCCGCCGCCGGTCGTAAGCACCGCATCGCCGCCAACATTTGCCACCGTGATGTGGCCGCCTAGAGTCTCGGCGTGCAGATCGCCGCCGATGTCTCCCGCGATGATGTGCCCGCCTTTTGTCACCAACCGCGCCGGACCGGTTATGCGGCCTACGGAAATATCGCCGCCATCGGAGTCGAGCGAGACGTTGCTCGCCGTGCCGTCAACCCGGATGTTTCCCGCGTGCGTGATCACCTCGACGCGCATCGCGCTCGGAACAGTAACGTCGTACGACACCCATAGCCTTGCGTGCCGCCGGAACTCCATCGAGCGTCCCGTCAACACCACGAGCATCGGGCGCTGCACTCCCTGAACCTGAAAATCGTCTACCGCTCTTTGCGCGTCCGGCTCGCGGCTGTCCACCTGGATTTGCACTTCGTATCGCACCGATCCCGGTGCCCCCACGTGAATGGCGACGTTTCCTGTTTCGGTTTCGAGACGCAGCCGCTCCGCGTTGCGTACCGTGAACACGCCGTTCCGGACAGCATTGAGCCGCGCAAATGGAGCGCGCGTTGGTTTCCTCCGCGGTAGTGGAGGCGGTGGCGGCGTTGCTTGGGGCGCTTGCTGTTCCGCGGTATCAGGATCTACCGTGGCAGTCGGAGTCGGAACAGCATTCGCGGCAACAGGTGCTGCAAAATTCGTTCTCGCCGTTGCAGCCTTCGGAGAAATCACTGGCGCAGTCTGCGCGGCGATGGCCCCGCCGCCAAACACAGCCGAAGTCAGCGCGACAAAAATCCTTGCCCGAATTTGAAACCTTACGCTCACAATTTCACGAGTGGAAAATCCTGGACGGCCTTCTGCGGTCGCCTCTTAATCTCTCTACGGCTGATTTCCGCCGTCCATCCGGTGTACCGCGGCTGCCGCCTGCAAGCGTACGTAATTGTTCGCATCGCGCTGGCTCAGCTGTTGCAGCAGCGTTCGCAGGCGCACGTCACCTGCCGCTGATCCTGCGTCCACAATCGAACGCATCTCGTTGATCGCTTCGATGCGCACGCCGGGATTGTTATCGTGCTGCAGCACTTCGATCAGCGCGTTGCGCACGTTCGCGTCCTGCTGCGCGCCACTCAAAGCTTCCAGTGCTCGCAACCGCACTCCCGGATTTGCGTCGTGCAGCGCCGCCGTGCACAGCACGCGCCGCACCGCCGCGTCATCAATGCGCGCGCCCAGCGCTTCCACGGAATCGAGCCGGACGCCGGAGTCATACCGCTGTCCGTTCAAAATCACGCTGCTCAAGATCTGAGTGATCTGCGCGTCGCCCGCGCTGCCCTGAATTTCCATCGGCTTTACCGAGCGCAATTGCACCAGGACTTTCGGCGCGCCCGAATCGTCGCTCGGCTCGAGATTGATGGCCGACACATTCATGTTCTGCAGATCCTGATCGGAAATCCGCTGCGGCGCGGAAACTGTCATCGCCGGAACGATTCCCGCGCTCTGCGTGCCGAAGTTCTGGGTTGTAGGCACGAACCGCCCAAGTCCCAGCCCGATCAATACGAAGACAGTCGCCGCAAGCGCCGGATGCATCGCCAGCTCGATGCGTAATTTCGAAAACCACGCGGCAATGCCCGTCGGCTTGTGAAATTCGCGGTGTGCATCTTCGGCGTCGTCAAGCACTTCTGCAAGTTCGCTGCGGCACTGCGCGAGCAAAGCTCCGGCCGCATCCAGCACGTCCGCGGGCTGCCGCAGCGTGCTAAGCGTTTGGCGCAGGCGTAGCTCGGCTGCAAGCGCCGCCGCGCAATTCGGACAGTTCGCGACGTGCGCTTCGGCGCTCTCGCGCTCACCTGCGGAAAGTTCGTCACACACATAAAGCGTCAGCAGCCGCTCGGCGGCTTCGCAATCGGCTGTGCGCAGCTTGTCGGGAGTCACAGCAGCCCTCCCAATTGCATGCGCAATTTTCGTGTGGCGCGGAAGAGCGAATTCTTCACCGTTTCCTCGCTCGTGCCGAGCACTTCGCCGATCGCGCGCAGTCGCAGTCCCTGGTAATGCTTCATCTCAAACACAACTCGTTCGCGCGGCGAAAGTCGCTCCATCGCGTCCGCGATCCGTACAGCGATTTCCCGGCCCATCGCTTGCCGCTCCGGATCGGCCGTCGGGCTCTGCTCCTTCTGGCGGTCAAAGAAATCGCCCGGCAGATCCTTTTCTTCCGCTGTATCCGGCGCTTGATCTTCCGGGCGGCTACTGCGCCGCCGCATATGATCGAGGCAAACGTTCGTCACGATGCGGTAAAGCCATGTGTAGAAACTGCATTCGAAGCGGAAGCGGTGGAGGTTCTTGTACGCCTTCAGAAATGCTTCCTGATAAATGTCGCGCGCGTCTTCACTGCGCCGCATCAGGTTTAGCGCCAGCCGCAATACATCCCGGTCATATCGATGAACGAGATCTTCGAACGCCGCGCGATCTCCGCTCTGCGCCCGCTCGACAAGGTCTCTTTCAATCGCGCGCGAATCGGCGGCCGCGCGGTCTTCGGCGCCGGCGGAGACCCGCGGGCCGGGCAGAGCAATCGCTAGTCCGGTAAGCGCCATCCTACGAGTATAGACGCGCGAACAGCCCGTTTGTGAGCGGTTGAGTGAAGCA
>DASTCZ010000404.1:0-2527 GCA_035710585.1 Candidatus Acidiferrales bacterium
CCGGCCGGCGCCTCGACGATCAGATACATTCCCCAATTGTCGCTTTCCGGCGAGTGCACCCGCAGCTCGCCGTTCGAAAATTCCGCGCGGATCGCCGCAAGATTTTCATCGCTCGGTGCGGAATAGTTCGCGGAAGCCGCCTTGCAAGCGTGCACCACATAGTCGCTACTTGACCCCGTGAAAGCCGTCAGCCCGACTCCTTCGCTTAGGTGCGCCTTCAACGTCGGCGCCTGCGAGCGCGCAATATTAAACGTCTGCTCGTCCCGCGCCGCCGGCCTATCGTCGAACGAGAACTCAATTTGATCGCAGCTCGTGATCCGCCCGTGCGTCGTCATCGACGCATGCGAATTGTGCGTGTGCGCAAACACCGCCGTTCCCGATCCCAGAATGATCGCCGCCATGGCGGCACGAGACATGATTCCAGACACCTTCACGGACCACCTCCTGCCTCTTAGACGGACTCCTTCCCCCGCGGTTAGGTCGCTCAAGCGCTGCCCTAGGAACGTGTTTCGCGCATCATCGCCCTACAGTCACTTCAGCCAATCCGCTCGCACACGATCTTGTTCCCGTCTGAATTGAAAATGACCAGGTCCTTTACCTTTCCGGCGTCGTCTCGCTCGAATTCAAACTCGGTCGGCGTCGTCCGTACAAAAAATCGAGATTGCGTAGCGGCAAACAACGGCTTCTCCGGTAGATCCGGCAAGCGCAGCGCGAGGTGATTTCCCTTCAGCGAAATTCCAATCGTCCGATTGAAGAATTTGTATTCGCCCGCGTAATCGCGAATCGCCTCGGCCGGGAGATTCGTCTCCTTGCGGTCCGCCAGCGCCGCGAACTGACTGAACCGCTCGACAATCTTCGCCGGCCATTCCAATTGGATGAGGTGCCCGGCGTCTTTCCATACTTCGAAGAACGAAATCGGCAATTCGGCCTCGATCGCGCCCGCGTATGCGATCACATCCGCAATATCGGCGTCCCCCACCAGCACCAGCGTCGGCGCCTCGATTTGCGCAAGCCGTAAAACGGTCGGCGGCGAAGGCCGCGTCTCAAATTGGCCTCCGGTTTTCAGGTTCTGGGGATACTGCTCCAGCAGATCGAGGAGTTTTTTTCGCGCCTCCGGCTTCGCTCCCGAAATCAAATATGGATCCCGCGACCAGTTTTCGGCCGCGCTCTTCACATCGTTTTGCGCCATCGGAGCGTTTGCGCGGTTCCCGCGCTCGGTAAAATAGGCCGAGCTCGACATTCCGTGGACCACCGGTCCGATCAGCAGCATCCCCTCCACCATCTGTGGGTGTGCGAGCGCAAAATCGAGCGCCAGACCGACTCCCGATGAATTCCCGATGAGAATTGCGCGCTCCATCTTTACGGCCCGCATGATTTGCAGGAGGTCTTCTTCCGGGGCAAATGGCGCCGTCGCCGAATCCGACCGTCCATAGCCGCGCCGGTCGTATCGCACCACGTGATACTTCGCGCAGAGCAGTGGCCACACTTCGTCCCAAGTCGCCGAGTGCAGAAGTCCATCGTGCAGCAGAGCGACATTGATGGAGCCGCCGCTACCGCATTCCTCGTAATAAAGCTTTACGCCATTCGCTTGAAGGAATTTTTCCTCCGAAGCTTTCTGATCGACTTGCGAACTGGATGGACGAGCATTCGCAGCGATAGGAATGCAAAGGAACAATGCCAGGATGAACAGACTCAATTTCTGTGTCATGAAGTAATCGACGCTGCGGACACGCAAGTTGTTACCGTCCGCCGTCCTTCAGGTCCGTCGCAAAACGATTTTCGGCCGCAATGTTCAGCGAATTTTTGACCCCTCGCCGCGCCTCTGTCACAATCCGCCCTCAACGAAACAAATCTGTCATCGCCGCTTTCCGGAGGTCCCCATGCTTCGCCGCATCGCACCGCTGGCCGCCATCGCTGCCTTCTCGCTCGCCTGGATCGCCCGGGCGCAGGTGACCAACGGCGCGATCGACGACGTCACGCAGAAGCATCTCGAAGCTGTCGCTGGCACGGGCATGCTCGGCTCGCACACCTTCGACTATCTCGCCGAGCTCAGCGACTCCATCGGCGCGCGCGTCACCGGCTCGCCCGAAGCGCAGCGCGCCGTCGCCTGGGGCGTCGCGACCATGCGCGGTATCGGCCTCGAGAATGTCCATAGTGAAAAATGGCCGCTCTGGCGAGGCTGGACGCGCGGCACCGCCGAAGCAACTCTCATCGCTCCCATTCGCCGCCGCCTCATGATCGATTCCATGGGCTGGGTGGGCTCCACTCCGGCTACTGGAGTTGACGCGGATGTGATCGTCGTCCACGCGGAAAATTACGCGCGCGAAATCGAAAGCAATTCCGCCAGCTGGTCGGGCAAAGTTCTGCTCGTGGTAGCTCCGCCTCCACCTCCCGCCGGACGCCGCGGCGGCACTCCCGCGCCGGCCGCGCCGCAGCAGGAACCTGGCGCCTACGAAAAATTTCTTCGCGCAGCCTACACGGCGCACGCCGTCGCCGTGATCGGCGGACAGGGCGGCCGGAAATCCAC
>DASTCZ010000405.1:0-6178 GCA_035710585.1 Candidatus Acidiferrales bacterium
CCACGTGGGATCGATGCCGTGATCGAACTGATCCACATGGCCCATTCGCTTTCTATAGTTCGGGAAAATGGGATTGTTACGCGCCAGAAAATGGCGGACGAGATTGATTTCGGCGTCGTCATCGTAGCTGATGCCGACGACGCGAAGACCTTGTGGCGCGTACTGCTTGGCCAGCTCATTGACCATCGGATATTCATCGCGGCACGGCTCGCACCAGGTTGCCCAAATGCTGAGCAGTAGAGGGTGGCCGCGTTGCGCCGATAGAACCCGCTGAAATGCGCTGAGATCGACGACTTCCGGATCTTTAACCGCGGCTTTTGCCCCGGCGGCGGGATGCGGAGACTGCGACAAGGTATCGGAAGTTGCGGGAGCGAAGGCGGCGGCTGCGCCGGAAAACAGCAATGAAACAAGGATTGCGCTGCGCAGAATCACGAGTGGTATTGTATGCGGGCCGCGGAAGCGAGACAAATTTGGGCGGGAGATTCACTGCAAACCGGCAGGACGCGCGAGTTGCGCGCGGCGAGCCGCGGAGTGATAATCGAAATGATGCCCGGGCTGACTTGTGCGGCCTGCGCGGATTTGGTATATCTGCTGATTCTCTCGGCGACCCGCTGGCGGCTGGTGCAACCGGGGCCGTGAATACCCTGAAGGAGATATCGAATGGCCTATGTGATTGCAGAGCCCTGCGTCGGGACAAAAGACACCGCTTGCGTGGATGTGTGTCCGGTGGATTGCATTCACCCGCGGAAAGACGAGCCGGCGTTTGAGGCAGAGACTCAGCTCTATATCAGCCCCGTGGAATGCATCGATTGCGGTGCTTGCGTGCCGGTATGCCCGGTGACGGCGATTTTCGCGCTCGAAGATTTGCCGGAAAAGTGGGCGCACTTCACTCCGATCAACGCAGACTGGTATACGAAGCAGGCAGGCTAGATCGCGTTAAGAGTCGCGGCGAGATTTTGACGGCGGGAGCACAAGCTTCCGCCGTTTTGATTTTTCCGGGTGGTCACGCTCGTCGGCATGCAGCACTAACCGCGGAAGGCGCGGAAGGAAACGACTGCATTGAGTCCGCCGAACGCGAACGAATCGGAGAGCGCAGCGTTGACTCGCTGTTCGCGCGCCGTGTTCGGGACATAGTCGAGATCGCACTCAGGATCGGCTTCCGTGAAATTGGCCGTCGGAGGAAGAATTCCATCTTTCAGCGCGAGAACGGTGGCGACGGCCTCGATCGCACCCGCTCCACCGAGCGCGTGACCGTGCATGGACTTCGTGGAGCTGACAGCGATGCGGTCGGCGTGATCGCCAAAAACGGCGCGGATGGCGCGCGTTTCGGCAGGATCGTTGCCGGGAGTAGCGGTGCCATGGGCATTGATGTAGCCGATTTCGTCCGGCGCGATGCCGCCATCTTCGAGAGCGATGCGTATCGCGCGCGCTGGGCCAGAAACGCTCGGCTGCGTGATGTGGTGCGCGTCTGACGTCATCCCGCCGCCCGCAAGCTCGGCGTAAATCTTCGCGCCGCGCGCTTTGGCGGATTCTAGCGGCTCGAGAACAAGCATCGCGCCGCCTTCGCCGAGAACCATGCCGCGCCGATCCTTGCAAAACGGGCGGCAGGTGTCCGGAGCAACGACGCGCATGGCTTCCCAGGCTTTCAGTAAGCCAAAACTGAACGGCGCTTCGCTTCCGCCCGCGATTGCGAGATCGATCGTGCCGGCCCGAAGAAGTCCGAGCGCCTGCACCAGCGAATGATTTGACGAAGAGCACGCCGTGGAGAGGGTGAACGCCGGCCCGGTGACACCGAGTTCCATGGAAATTTGGCTCGCTCCCGCATTGGCCATGGTGCGAGGAATAGTCAGCGGGTGAACGCGGTTTTTACCCTTGTTGTAGACGTCGAGGAATCCCGCGTCTTCGGTGGTCTGGCCGCCCAGGCTCGAGCCGGCCACGATGCCGGTGCGCTCGCGTAGAGCGTCGGTGAGTTCGATGCCGGAATCGCGAAGAGCCTCACGCGCGGCATACACGGCAAACTGCGCGAAGCGGTCGTAGTGATCGATCTGGCTGGGGGTGAAATGCGCCGAGGGATCAAAACCCTGAGTCTCGGCCCCGTTCTTAAATGCGATTCGCGACATATCGACGGATTCGATAGGGCGGATGGCGCTGCGGCCTTCACGCAGAGACTCCCATACGGCTTCGGCTCCGGTGCCGAGCCCGCAAACAACACCCAGACCTGTGACGACGACCCTGCGATGGGGCATTTAGCTGGCAGCCGCCGCGGGCAAGGAGCCCTCAGCGATCAACGTGCGAATTCCGGCGACAATCTCGTGCACGTAGCGTATGCTTCGTGCCTTGTCATCCGGGATGGAGATCTGGAAGGCGCTTTCGAGCTCGAAAAGCATCGAAATAGTGTCGAGCGAGTCAAACCCAAGGTCCGCGAGAGAACTTTCGAGCGTAATTTTTTCTTTCGGGATGTGTTTTACCGAAGCGAGTGTCGCGATGACTTTCTCTTCGATCTCATCCGGCATAAAGCACCTCGGTAATTGGGCGGCCGCGCGACAGCGTCAAATCGGCCGGACACGCTTCGTAACGCCGAAGCGGCGTCGACCAGTCTAAAGGTATATGTTTACTGGATTTGATGCAATCCTAGCGAACGTAGTCCAGGCCGCAAATTAGCGGTCAAAGTCTTGGAATTTTTAGCACTTGCGGGGAGACTGGCGCAGCTGTAGAACCCCGCGAAAACATCACATGAGCAAAGGCCGGGCGGAATTGTGCCCGTACCGAGAAAGCGAAATGGAACAATCCTTTATAACCGAAACGCAATCGCGACAGCTAAACGGGTCAAATCCAATCTCTATTGCAGCAACCTCGACGGCAGTTCCCTCGAATGAAGTGGGACTCGAAGAAGTAAGGCGTTATCTGGACATCGTATTTCCGCTCAGCGAGTCGCGGCGGGGAACGATGCTCGAAGTGATCGAAAACGCGCAAATCGAGAAGCGCTACATCATTTTCCCGCTGGAATACACCGTGCAGCCGCGGCCGCTCGAGCAGACCAGCAAGGAATATGCCGAGCATTCCGTGTGCCTGGGCCGACGAGTTGCGGCGCAGTGCTTGCAGCGCGCCGGAATCGCGCCGAAAGAGGTCGATTTACTGATCACCGTTTCCTGCACGGGCATCATGATTCCTTCTCTCGATGCGTACCTGATTAATCATTTGGGGTTTCGCAGCGACGTGCGAAGGCTGCCGATCACCGAACTGGGGTGCGCAGCTGGCTCGGCGGCACTGGGGCGCGCCTGGGATTTTCTGCGCGGAGTCCCGGAAGGAAACGTGCTCATCGTCGCCGTGGAGCTCCCGAGCCTGACGTTCCAAGCGCGAAATCTTACGCCGGCGAACCTGATTTCCAGTGTGCTTTTTGGGGATGGCGCAGCGGCGGCGCTTGTGACGAAGCGCCCTGAGAACGGCCACCGCAGCGGGCCGAAAATTCTCGCGACGCAAAGCCATTTATTCCCCGAAACGACCGAAGCAATGGGCTTCGAACTGAAGGACAGCGGTCTCCACATCGTTCTCTCAAAAGACGTGCCGCAGTTGATCCGTGACCACATCCGGCAATTGGTAGACAGCTTTCTCGCGAAGAATGGCCTGAAGCAGCAGGATCTATCGGCGTTCGTATTACATCCGGGCGGACAGAAGCTGCTGCAATTCGTCGAAGATGAATTGGGATTGGCGCGAGAGCACACCCAATATTCATGGGACGTGCTGCGAAAGGTCGGAAACCTTTCGAGCGCATCTGTTCTTTTCGTGCTTCAGGAAACGCTCGAACGAACGAAGCTTGCTGCAGGTTCAAAGGGATTGCTCGCGGCATTCGGGCCAGGTTTCAGTGCGGAGATGCTTCTGCTGGAATGGGCGTAACTGAGATTGGCTTTATTGCGCTGGTAGCTCTGGTTGGGATCCTGCGGATCGCCGAGTTGCGCGTTTCTCGCAAACATCAGAGGGAAATGCTTTCGCAGGGAGCTTCGCGCGTCTCCGAACGACGATTCGGCACGATGGTCTTCTTGCACACGGCGGTGTTGATCGGGGCTGTCCTCGAGGTTTTGCTTCTGCACCGCCTGTTTTATCCGTGGCTCGCCGTTCCGATGTGCGCGTTCTTCGTAGCCAGCAATGCAGTGCGCATCTGGGTCATCCGTACGCTGGGAAAACACTGGAACGTGCAAGTGATGAATTCCGCGCCACTCGGCGTGGTGAGTTCCGGTCCTTACCGCTGGGTGCGGCACCCGAACTACTCGGCTGTCTTTGTAGAAATGTTCGCGCTGCCACTGATCCACACCGCCTGGATCACAGCAATATTCGCGGCTGTCGGGAATGCGCTCGTGTTGCGCTGGCGCCTGAAGGCGGAAGATCCGATGCTGCTAGCGAACGCGGACTATCGCACCTCGATGGGCGGTAAGCCGCGGTTCATTCCAAAATTTCTGTAATTATTGAGAGCGGCGCAGCTTCGGCGGAATTTTTGCTGCGACGGATCGGTCTTTCTCCAGGAGGGCAATCCACTGACGCACGGATGCACGGAGCGAATCGAGCTGCAGTCCCCAATGATCGTTGGGCGCATCCTCGATCTTGGTGAAACCGGCTCGAAGCAAAGATTTCGTGCCCACGAGATTCTGCCGCGAATGGTGATGAAAGGCCGCGGCGATTTGAATGATTCCCTGGAGGCGGCGCCGTTCTTCGCCGTGCGATTTCAGCCAGATTTCTTCCCAGGACTCGTGCGCTTCGAAAAAGTGGCGAGAGTTGAAGTGATCCGCGCCTCTCGCGAATTTTCGCGCGAACTCTTCACTTACAAAAATATAGGGAGCAGCGCGCTGGCGCGGCGCGCGGTTCGAAGCTCGTTTTCGGCGCGATTTGGACTTGGCTTTCAAAACTCGGCATAATAACAAACTCTCGTTTGCGGAGACCGAGAGACGCGCCTGAAGCGCGAAAGCCGCTCCGCCACCCGATCCGGTTACCGAACAACCTATCCGCGGTGACGCCCCTTCCGTGGAGAGACTCCTTGAACAGAATTCATCTGATTCTGCTGATACACGCACACCAGCCAGTCGGCAATTTCGATCATGTCTTTGAGCACGTCTACCAACAATCGTATCTGCCTTTTTTAGATTGCCTGGAGCGGCATCCGCGCGTGCGCGTGGGACTCCATTATTCCGGACCTCTGCTGGAATGGCTTGATGCGCGGCATCCCGATTATCTTGACCGGGTCGCCCGCGCTGCGGAATCAGGGCAAGTGGAGATCGTCGGCGGAGGCTTCTACGAGCCGATTCTAATTTCGATTCCGCGCCACGATCAGATCGAGCAGATTTCGCGCATGCGCGAATGGCTCGCGAAACGAATCGGCAAATCACCCTCCGGGGCATGGCTCGCGGAACGAGTATGGGAGCCGCAGTTGCCGGACGCGCTCCACGCGGCCGGAGTCGAATACACCTTGCTCGACGACGTGCACTTTCTTTCCGCTGGTTTTCAGCCCGACCAACTCCACGGTTACTACTTCGCCGAAGAGCAGGGCAAGACAGTGAAAGTTCTGCCGGGGCTGAAGGCAATGCGTTACATGGTCCCGTTTCGCCAGGTGGAGGAGACGATCGGATTCCTTCGCGGCGCTGCAGACCAAACTCCGGGCGGCATGGTGGCTATGGGAGACGACATGGAAAAATTCGGCGGCTGGCCGGGGACGCACGATCATTGTTACCGGGACGGTTGGCTCGACCGATTTTTCGCGGCAGTAGAAGAAAACGGCAATTGGATGCTGCCAACTCCGCCCGTCGAGTATACGGAATCGCACCCCCCATCGGGCCGCGCAGATTTGCCTGCTGCTTCCTACACCGAAATGATGGAGTGGGTGCTGCCGACAGGCGCGCGGAAAAAGCTCCACGAGATCGAGGGCGAATTCGTTTCCCGGGAAGACGTGCAGCGATTCCTGCGCGGCGGAGTCTGGCGCGGCTTCATGAGCAAGTACGACGAAGTGAACCTCCTGCACAAGAAAGCGCTGCACGTTTCGCGCGAGCTGACGGCGAAGCAAAAAAAGAAAACTGGAACGAAAGGAACGGAACTCTCAGCGCGCGCGAGAACGCACTTGTTGCGCGCGCAATGCAATGACGCTTATTGGCACGGCGTGTTCGGAGGTCTTTACTCGCCGCACCTTCGCACCGAA
>DASTCZ010000406.1:0-2659 GCA_035710585.1 Candidatus Acidiferrales bacterium
GACAACCCCGCTGCTCGCAAGGCTGGCTTCGCCATGAATGCTGGAGCTTTTGTATAGGAGAGCTTCGGCTTCCCGATGGCGGCGCCGATGACTTTTGCGGCTTCGTCCATTGTGTAATCGCGCGGTCCGAGCAGCTCCTTCGTCTGAAATCCACTGAAGGCACGCGAGCGCAATTCGGTAGCGGCGCGCTCGCCGATATCTCGAGTTGCGATCATGGGCATCGCAAGATCGCCGGAATTCAGGCCGGCGAAGATTCCAGCGGATTGAATCATTTTCATGCTGAGCAGCAGGTTTTCCATGAAATACGCCGCGCGCAGGCTCAGGATGTTGAGTCCAGCCACACGCTTGAGGCGCTCTTCGACGTGGTGCAATCCGCTGACCGGTCCTGCGCCTTCCGAGAGCTGCGCGCCGACGGAGCTGAGTAACACGGCATGGCTTACTTTTGCCTGTTCAAGAGCCGTGGCAATCGATTCCGCGACCTGTAACTGATATTGGCGGACGTTTTCGGCGGCTAGATTTGGTGGAACCATGACGTAGGCGGCGTCGGCTCCATCAAACGCACGCGTGAGGTCGCTGGAGTTATTCACGTCGCAGACGAAAATCTCCGCGCTCTTGGCAGCAATCGGCGCGAGCTTCTCTGCGAGGCGACCGACGACGCGAACTTTTTCTCCGGCGGCAAGCAGAGACTCAGCGGCAACGGAACCAGTGTTTCCAGACGCGCCTGTAATTACGATCATCGACGGATCTCCTGCTGGGATTAGAGTGCGAGATCGCGCAAAAGTTACAGCATCGGGATTTTGACGTCGTGTTTGTGAGCGAACGCGATCGCTTCGGGATAACCCGCGTCGGCATGACGCGCGACGCCGATACCGGGATCATTGGTCAGGACGCGCTCGATGCGCAAAGCCATTTCCTTCGAGCCGTCAGCAACGGTGACTTGTCCGGCGTGTTGCGAATAGCCGATGCCCACGCCGCCGCCATTGTGAATGGAAACCCAGGACGCTCCGCTCGCGGTATTGAGCAGCGCATTCAGAAAGGCCCAATCGGCGACAGCGTCGCTTCCGTCGCGCATTTTTTCCGTTTCGCGGAACGGAGATGCGACCGAGCCGCAATCGAGATGATCGCGCCCCATTACGATCGGTCCCTTCAATTCGCCTTTGGATACAAGTTCATTCAGCGCTAGGCCAAATTTGTCGCGCTCGCCATATCCCAGCCAGCAAATTCGCGCTGGCAGTCCCTGAAACCGAACGCGCTTCTGCGCGAGAGCGATCCAGCGGCTGAGAATTTCGTCGTGCGGAAACATTTCGAGGACGAGTTGATCGGTGCGCGCGATATCCGAGGGCTCGCCGCTTAACGCCACCCAACGGAAGGGGCCGCGACCCTCGCAAAAGAGCGGCCGGATGTAGGCGGGCACAAAACCGGGAAAATCGTAAGCGTCCTTCACTCCGCGATCGAAGGCAAAGGTGCGGATGTTGTTTCCATAGTCGAATGTGACGGAGCCTAGCTTCTGGAGTTCGAGCATGCCTCGAACATGTGCGGCGATCGAGTCGAGCGATCGGTCGCGATATCCGTCAGGATCTTTTTTGCGGAGATCAGCGGCCTGCTCGACGGTAACTCCTGCGGGAATGTATCCATTCAGAGGGTCGTGCGCGGAGGTCTGGTCGGTGAGTAGATCGGGAACGATGCCGCGCTTGGCCATTTCGGGAATCAGTTCGGCACAATTTCCGATCAGTCCGACGGAAGCAGCTTCGCGCTTACGAACCGCGTTTTTCAGAATGCGCAACGCTTCGTCGAGATCATTGACCATCATGTCGCAGAAGCCGGTGCGAACACGGCGCTTGATGCGCTCGGGATCGACGTCAATGCCGAGGAAGGCGCCGCCGTTCATCGTCGCCGCGAGAGGTTGCGCGCCACCCATTCCTCCCATGCCGCCGCTGGCGACTAGTTTTCCTGCCAGCGAGCCCCCAAAATGCTTTCGGGCGGCTGCGGCAAATGTTTCGTACGTACCCTGAAGGATTCCCTGCGTGCCGATGTAGATCCAGCTGCCCGCGGTCATCTGGCCGTACATCATCAGGCCAGCGCGCTCGAGTTCGCCGAAATGCTTCCAATCGCTCCAGTGGCCAACCAAGTTGGAGTTCGCGATTAGCACTCGCGGAGCGTACTCGTGCGTGCGGAAAACGCCGACGGGCTTCCCGGATTGCACGATAAGCGTCTCGTCATTTTCCAGCACGCGTAGCGAATCCACGATGGCGTGGAAACATTCCCAGTTGCGGGCGGCCTTGCCGGTGCCACCATAGACGACGAGGTCTTGCGGGCGCTCAGCAACTTCCGGATCAAGGTTGTTCATCAGCATGCGCAGTGCAGCTTCCTGCTGCCATCCCTTGCAGGAAATCTGCGGACCGCGAGGCGCGCGCACGGGCTGATAGGTTGTGCCGTTGAGTGTGGGCGTGGGAGCCACGGTAATGTTCTCCGCCGCCCATCATAACGCAGAAGGGAAACTGGCTTCCGGGACAGTTACATCCGGGCGAAGGAGAGCATCCGGAGCATTGCGCGCGAAATGCTTCTACGATAAATTCCAATTCATCCCGGACGAATGACCTACCCAACCCTCCCAGAGTGTTTGCTTGCGGCAGTCGATCGGTACCGGCAACCGCGCGCG
>DASTCZ010000407.1:0-6539 GCA_035710585.1 Candidatus Acidiferrales bacterium
GACCAAATCATGTCGGCGCTGCGCAGCGAACCGCTCGTGTCGGTGAAGGCGGAGGCTCGCGACAAGGAAGTGTTCGAGCTATTCGACAAATACAACCTGCGGGTGCTGAGCGTGGTGGACGACGGCGGATGCCCGGTGGGATTGATCACGGTCGATGACGTGGTCACACGGCTGGTGGCGAAGATTTGACAGGTTCGTGCTGAAATGACTTGGAGGACGATCAAAACACGGACGGAGGCGCTGAACGAACGTTCGCGCGAATGGCGCCGGCGCTCGCGCCCGATGCGGCGTCGCCTGGCGATTTTCCTCGCGGTGCTGGGACCGGGGCTGATCACTTCGAACGTGGACAACGACGCGGGCGGAATTTCGACCTATTCGCTCGCGGGTGCGCAGTACGGCTACGCGTTGTTGTGGGCTCTGATTCCGATGACCATCGCGCTCTACGTGACCGAGGAAATCTGCGCGAGGCTGGGAGTCGTTACGGGGAAGGGGCTGGCGGATCTCATTCGGGAGGAATTCGGATTCCGGCCAACGTTTTTCGTGATGGTCTGCGGATTTCTGGTCGATCTTTCGAACGTGGTCGCGGAATTCGCGGGCGTCGCGGCGGCGATGGAAATCTTTCATATCAGCAAATACATTGCCGTGCCGATCTCGGCTCTCGTCGTGTGGGTATTGGTTCTTCGCGGGACGTACCGGCAGGTGGAAAAGATATTTCTCGTGCTGTGTACGTTTTATTTGACTTATTTCGTTTCGGCGGTGCTGGCACGTCCGGATTGGGCTGTGGCGACGAAAGCACTCGTAATTCCTGAGTTGCACTTCAGCGCGCCGTACCTGCTGATGCTTACGGCGCTGATCGGCACGACGATCGCGCCGTGGCAATTCTTTTATTTGCAGGCCGGGTTCGTGGAAAAGCGCGTGGGCGCGAAGCAATACAGGCAGGCACGAGCGGACGTGCTGCTGGGCAGCATCACCTGCATGGTGATCGTGTTCTTCATTATCGTGTGCTGCGCGTCTACGTTGTGGGTATCGGGTCATCGCGATATCGCGGATTCGGTCACGCCGGCACGCGAGGTCGCGCTCTCCCTGCAACCTCTCGCAGGGAAATTCGCGGCGCTTCTGTTTGCTTTCGGCCTGCTCAACGCGTCGCTTTTCGCAGCTTCGATTCTTCCACTCTCGACCGCGCACGTCGTATGCGAAGGGCTGGGGTTTGAAGCGGGGATCGACCACAAATTCCGCGAGGCGCCGGTTTTCTATTGGCTGTACACAATACTGATCGCCGTCGGCGCCGGCTTGATCCTGATTCCTCACGCGCCGCTGCTTAAGATTTTGGTCTTTTCGCAGGTGGCGAACGGAGTGTGGCTCCCGGTCGTGGTGATTTTCATGGTGCTCCTGGCCAACCGGCGCGATTTGCTCGGGACGCACGTGAATTCGCGCGCGTTCAACGTGATTGCGTGGTCGATCAGCGTTGTGATGATTGCGCTGACGCTCGTGCTGACGCTCTCGGCGCTTTTTCCGGGCAAGTTTGGCGGTGCGCCCGGTGTTTAGACGGATTGCACGTGCTTATACCGTGTGTTAACTTTGCGCTGTAAAGAGGCGCCGCCCTCATCATTCATTTTCCGCGGTTCGTCGCCGTGAAAGCCACCGAGCTTCTACAACCCGCAAGCCGCGAAGAGATACGGCTGCTCGAGCAGCTTGATCCGCGGCGTTTTCCTGAGCACATCGCCATCATCATGGACGGCAACGGCCGATGGGCGCAGCGCCGCCACTTGCCGCGGATCGCGGGGCATCGCTCGGGCACGGCTTCCGCGAAGCGTGTGATCGAGACGTGCGCGAAGCTGGGAATCAAGGTGCTCACGCTTTACGCATTTTCGGTCGAGAATTGGCGCCGCCCCAAGGCAGAAACTGATTTCCTTATGCGACTGCTCCGCGAATATTTGCGGAAAGAGTTGCCGGCGATTTTGAGGAACAATATCCGGCTCTATGTCCTCGGCAGGATGGAAGAATTGCCGGACGGCGTCCGCGCGGACGTGCTGGGCGCGATGGAGAAATCGTCGCGGAACACGGGGATGAAATTGGCAGTGGCGTTGAACTACGGAGGACGAGCGGAAATCGTGGACGCCGTCAATTCGATACTGGCGCATGCGCGAAACAACGGCTCTGCGAACACGCCCGTCGATGAAGAGTTGATCTCCAGCCATCTCTATACGGCCGGGCTGCCCGATCCGGATCTGCTTATCCGGACCAGCGGCGAGATGCGCGTGAGCAATTTTCTTCTATGGCAGATTGCTTATGCGGAGCTTTTTGTGACGGAGACGCTGTGGCCCGACTTCGATCGGGCGTCGCTGCTCGAAGCCCTGCTGGAATTTCAGAAGCGCGAGCGTCGCTACGGCGGCCTCGGTGCTCCGGAAATGCGCCGAGAGTCGGCCTGACGTGCTTCCATCGGCGTTGTGCTAAATTTCCAGCGTCAGTTGATCCGTTCATCCAGGGGAAGTTTGTGACTCTGTCGCGTGTGCTGACCGCGGTTGCGCTGATTCCTGTCGTGGTGGCGATTGTGTGGTTTGCTCCCACGCTGATCGTGTCGGTTGCTGCGGCGCTGGTCATGATGCTTGCGCTTTTCGAGTTTTTTCTGATCGCCGATCAGACCGGCATGAAAGGCTATCGCATCTGGAGCGGGCTTTGCGCGCTGGCGATCTTCTATTCGCAATTCGCCGCTGGCAGCGAGAAGCAGCTGCCTATCGACGCCCGTCCGGATGAGATCGTGCGGGTACCGCCGATCGCGGCGATGCTTTCGATCGAGCACATTTTCGTTTTTTTCGTTCTCGGCGCCGCCACGATCGTGATCTTCTCCCGCCAGTCGGTGAAGGAATCGCTCGGCTCGATCTCGGTCAGCTCCGCGGGGCTGCTATTCGTTGCGCTGCCGCTATCGACAATCGTGCGAATTCACGTGGCGCCCGAGGGACGCAAGATTTTGCTTTTCACCCTGGTGCTGGTCTGGGCCGGAGACACACTGGCGTATTTTGTGGGCCGCAGCATCGGGAAAATGCCGATGGCGCCGCACTTGAGCCCGAAGAAAACTTGGGAAGGAGCAGTCGCGAATCTAGCGGGCTCGCTGCTGACCGCACTGGTATTCGCGCGATGGATTTCCGTCACACCCGCCACACTGCTGGTGGTTGCGGCCGCTGCAAATATCGCCGGTCAAGCCGGAGATTTGCTCGAGTCGGCTTACAAGCGGAGCGCGGGCACAAAAGATTCCGGATCGATTCTCCCCGGCCACGGCGGGATGCTGGATCGCGTGGACGCTCTGATTCTGGCCGCGCCCGTCGTCTGGTACTATTTTGAGTGGCTTCACACGCGATAGCGTGTATTCAAACCTATTTATGAAGCGAATTGCTCTTTTAGGTTCGACCGGCTCGATCGGCCGGCAATGTCTCGACGTTGTCGAGTCGCTGCCGGAGCGACTGTCGGTGGTTGCGATGGCTGCGGGAAGCAATCTCGAGACGTTGGTAGCGCAGATCAAGGCGCACCGGCCCGAGCTTGTATCCGTATCGGATGCCGATCGGGCATCACGGCTTGCGGCTGACCTTCGCGGCGCGGGAGTCAATCCTGTGCCTGAGATTCAGTACGGATCGGCGGGGATTCGGGCCGTGGCGACGCATTCCGGCGCGGACACCGTTGTATCTGCTGCTGTGGGCGTGATTGGGCTCGAGGCCACGTACGAAGCGGTCCGGCTTGGGAAACAAATTGCGCTGAGCAATAAGGAAGTGCTGGTTGCCGCGGGCGAACTGGTGATGGCCGCAGCGCGCGAGAAGAATGTCGAAATCCTTCCCGTTGATAGCGAGCACAACGCAATTCATCAATGCCTGAGGGCGGGGAACCGCGGCGAAGTCCGTAGGCTTGTGCTGACTGCGTCTGGCGGGCCATTCCGAAAGACGCCGCTCGCGCAGGTGGCGTCGGCGTCGCCCGAGCAGGCGTTGGCGCATCCAAACTGGAAGATGGGGCAGCGAATCACCATCGATTCCGCGACTTTGATGAACAAGGGATTCGAGGTGATCGAGGCGCGGTGGCTGTTTGGAATGCCGCTGGAAAAGATTGATGTCGTCGTGCATCCCCAGTCCACGATCCATTCGATGGTTGAATATGTAGATAGTTCGATTTTGGCGCAGCTGGGGCCAACGGACATGCGGATGCCGTTGCAATACGCGCTAACCTATCCGGAACGCATCGAGATGCGCATGCTGCATCTCGATTGGGTGCGGATGCGCCGGCTCGATTTTGAAAAGGTATCGGCGCGACGATTTCCGTGCTTGAAGCTGGCGCGCGAGGCCAGCCGAAAGGGCGGCGTTTATCCTGCGGCGCTCAACGCGGCGGATGAAGTTGCTGTCGCAGCATTTCTGGAGCGGCGAATGGCCTTCGGAGGAATTCCGCAGGTGATCGAATCGGTGCTGTCGCGAATGCCGCGCAGCAAACCCGCGACGATTCAGGACGTACTCGCGGCAGACGGAGAAGCACGACGCCTGGCCCACGAGGAGATCGGCAAGTTACAAAAGGCCGCCTGACGGCGTAATACGGGAGCAGGGAACCAGAATGTTGGATAAGGTAATTTCGATCGCCGGAGCCATCTTTGCCCTGGGGCTGATGGTTACGATTCACGAGCTGGGGCATTTTCTTGCGGCGCGATTTTTCGGCGTGCGCGTTGACGTTTTCTCTTTCGGCATGGGCCCTCGCATCGTCGGGTTCAAGCGCGGCGATACCGACTATCGAATCAGCATCTTGCCGATCGGTGGCTACGTTCGCATGGCTGGGGAGAATCCCGGCGATGAGCGTACGGGCGCGGCGGACGAATTCATGTCCAAGAAGCGATGGCAGCGCGCCATCATCGCGCTCGCCGGGCCGATAATGAACTTGGGATTTGCCGTAATCATTACGGCGATCCTGCTGATGCGCCCGGCGCAAGAACCTGCTTACACGCAGAAGCCGATTGAAGTGAGCTACGTCGAACCCGGATCATTTGCCGAAAAGGCCGGGATACAGCCAGGCGACCACATCACGGAGATCAACGGCGCGCAAGACCCCACCTGGCAGCGGGCTTATTGGGAAGCGGGATTGAGCGTGCCTGGCAGCACGATTCCTATAACCATCGAGCGAGACGGCACGACGATCAGTTCGAACGTCGAAGTAGCTCTCGACCAGTTCGGCTCCTTTGGCTTTCCGGAATTTGACACGATCATCGATTCGACCATTCCCGGACAGCCTGCCGCGCGCGCAGGACTTCACGCCGGCGATGAAATTCTCGAAGTAAATGGGCATCCGGTTGAGAACACGATCCAATTCTCGGATCTGCTGCAGAAGAACGGGGATCGCGTCGCGAATCTGAAAGTGTCGCGGGGCGGGCACGCCATGCCGATCGCCGTGCGGCCCACGCAATCCGATGGCGATGGCGGCGTGCGGTGGCGCATCGGCGCAATGATCGTAAATCGCAGTGAAATGGTCCAGCGGAACTACGGCGTGGTCGAATCCACTCGGCTATCGTTCTGGATTAATACCCGCATAACGCAGCAAATTCTGGGAGTGATCGGAGAGCTCTTCACGAGCCGCCGGGCGCAGGTCCTCAAACAAGTGCTTGGGCCGATCGGCATCGTGGCGGCCTCCGGCAAGGCTGCGCGAGAGGGGCTGCACGAGCTTTTCAGCGTGATGGCGATTATCAGCCTCAATCTGGGGATCCTGAATTTGCTCCCCGTGCCGATTCTCGATGGCGGTCACTTGCTGATGCTGGGAATCGAATCGACCATGCGCCGCGACCTTACGCTGCGCGCCAAGGAGATTTTTCTTCAGGTCGGCATGGTCTTTCTTTTGATTCTCTTTGCGATCGTCATTTACCATGACATCGTCCGGCTGATGCCGCACTCGTAGTCCGCGGGAAGGGAATCGAACGGCCGTTCTCAGTAGATGTCGCCGGAGGCGGATTCAAATACCGCCGGAAAGCGCGAAGCTATTCCGATGTCGGCGCAGCAACCCATTAAACGAGCCGTTCACGCCGCACGGCGCTCTGAGGCACCGATTCCGGAGACGCGCTCCCACCGCGTGTCGAGCGGCGAGCGCATTAACGCGCACGACGGCCGTTTGAGCGAGGCGCTTGCTCAGCGCGGGATCCGGCTCACGCGACAGCGCCGGGTGTTGATTCAAGTGATGGACGAAGCCGAGGCGCATCTCGACGCCGGCGCACTGCTCGATCGGGCGCAGGAAATCGATCCGCGGATCCATAAGGTCACCGTCTACCGGACGCTCGACATGCTCAAGAAGTGCGGGCTGATCGACGAACTCGACCTGCTCCACATCCACGGCGACCAGCACTACTACGAAAGTCACGGCCCCCGCGATCATATCCATGTGGCGTGCTTACGCTGCGGGAAGGTCAGGGAAGTGGAGAGCAGCCTCTTCGAACAGCTCAAACGCCAGATCGAAGCCGATTGCGGGATCAAAATCACCGTGACGCGCACGGAAATCGGCGGCTACTGCTCGAACTGCCGTCCTTAGCCCCT
>DASTCZ010000408.1:0-12949 GCA_035710585.1 Candidatus Acidiferrales bacterium
CGCTGACACATTCAAATACGATCCGGTGAATCCGGCGCCGACGCGCGGCGGACCGCTGTGTTGCCAGCAAGACTTGCTGCTGCCGGGGCCGAAGGAGCAGGCGGACATCGAGAAGCGGAATGATGTCTTGATTTACTCCACGCCGCCGCTCGAGAGCGATTTGAATGTGACCGGGCCTGCGACGCTCGACTTGTGGATCAAGAGTTCCGCCGCGAGCACGGATTTCACGGGGAAGTTGGTGGATGTGTGGCCGAACGGGTTCGCGCAGAACATCACCGAAGGGATTTTGCGGCTGCGAAAGATCGACCCGGGCGCTCAACAAATCACGATTGATTTGTGGGCCACGAGCAATGTGTTTCAGGCGGGACACCGGCTGCGGCTGGAAGTATCGAGCAGTAATTTTCCGCGGTTTGACCGCAACCTGAATACCGGCGATCCAGATATTGCGCACGCGACTCGGCACGTGGTGGCGGACAACACGGTGCTGCACGACAAATCGCATCCGTCGGCGCTGGTGCTGAGCGTGATGCCGGGGAAGTGAGAACGTCGGTCGTCATTTCGCGAAAGCGCACATCCAACCGCGGGGCGACTCCAAGCATCTCCAAGGGCAATTCGGTTCGGCAGGGGCGTAGTGTCCTGGAGGGATTCGTGAGCCACACCCTAAGTTTGCCTACAATGGCGATTTTTCTCGCAATTCCGCGTGAGGTGAGCTGGGCGTATTCGGTATTCGCTGCGGTATTTGTCATCGGGCTCGCCGTGATTTTTCTTCGCGGGGATTGGCAGAAGTCGCGAGGATTCGACAAACTGATTTTGTTTGGGCCGATTTTTTATGCGGCGCCGGTGGCGGCATTCGGGACCGAACATTTCACGTTGACGAAGGGGATTGCGTCGATCGTGCCTAAGTACATCCCATGGCATTTCTTCTGGGCGTATTTCGTCGGCGCGTGCTTTATCGTTGGCGGTTTCGCCCTCGTGACGAGGATTCAGAACGGATTGGCGGCGAGCTTGTTCGGACTGACGTTTTTTATGTTTGTCGTGTTGATGGACGCTCCGGGTTGGGCGAAGCAGCCGCACAATCGATTTGCGGCGGCGTTGGCGCTGCGGGAGCTATCGTTTAGCGGAGGAGCGCTGGCGCTGGCGGCCACGCTGATGAGGCAAGGGCGGGAGAGCGGCCCGCAGATTCTCGCGACGATCGCGCGATACTTCATCGCGATTCCCGTGCTGTTCTACAGTGCGGAGCAATTTCTGCATGCCGATCACGTTCCCGGGATTCCCTTGGAAAAGATGTTGCCGGCATACATTTTTGGACATTCGTTTTGGGCATATCTCGCGGCGGCGGTTTATGTGATTGCGGGCGCTTTTTTATTGGTTGGCAAAAAGACGCGGGCAGCGGCAATGTGGATTGGGTTGACGGTGCTCGTGGTAGAGCTGGCCGTCTACGCGCCGATCGCGGTGATGGAACGCGCCAGTCTCGAAGGGTTCAATTACATGGCGGATACGCTGATGTATTGCGGGGCGGTATTGCTGCTGGCGGGAGCGATGCCGAGGACATCGGAATGACGCATTTCCCTCCGGAGAATTCGATATCCACACAGCGGTCTAATTCGGCGCGCTGGCGTAGCGGAGCTCTTGCCGCTATGCTAAGATATCGTAGGTAAGATATTACAAGACATATGAGACTAGCTAAGAGCTTCACAATAGACGAAGAGATCAGCGAATACGTGGAATCGAGCAAAGGAGGACGCTCGGCGAGCGACCGCGTGAACGAACTCCTTCGGCTGGCAATTCAGGGAGAGCGCGAGGAGGAATTACGCGCCGAAGCTTCCGCGTTTTTCGCTCAAAATTCTGAAGGTCGGTCCGAGACTCGAGCGTTCCAAAAGGCGGCGATGCGTTCGCACAGGCGCGACTAATGCGTGCCGCCCCACCTACTGGATGGTATCCGAAGCGGGGAGAAGTTTACGTTGTATTGCTTGACAAGCCGCGTCCCGCGATCGTTCTCTCGGTTGACGCGCTAAATGATGCTGCTCTGGACGTATGCGTCGTCGCAATCACCACGAGCCAGCGGGGGCAATTCCGTCTGCGCGTGCCGATTCGCGCTGGCGAGTTCGGAATGAACCGCGATTGCTGGGCGAAGTGTGACCAAGTGACGACGCTGGAGAAACGGCTGATCAAATATCCCGCCATCGGATCGCTTGACGCAGACACTCTTGAAAAGGTCGAAGCAGCAGTGAAGATCTGTCTGGGGCTCGACTGAACGTCTAGTTTTTGCCTTCGTGCAGCAAGTTGTGGGCGCGAAGGATGGCCAGGGTCTTGTCAAGCGGAAGCGCTTCGGCGGTATGGCCGGCGCGGCCGGTAACGGTGGTCGCCTTGAAAAGCGAATTGACGATTGCTTCTTCGGTGGCTTCGATGGCGGCTTCGAAAAGCGGTGACATGGCTTCATTGCCGAGCACGGTGATTTGGCGTGCGCGCGAGGCGTCTTCGGGCGAAATGCGCAGCGAGGCGGCGGTGGAGAAGGCGATGACGAAATCGCCGCTGCCATTGGACATCGAGGAGCCGGTGCGCGCGAGTCCGGCGATGGCGCGGGCGGCGAGGCGCTTCAAATTGCGCGCGTCGATTGGGGCGTCAGTGGCGACAACCATCATGCAGGAACCGTTTGGATCTCCGGTTTTCTCCAGCGAGGTTTCGTTGCGCAGATAGTATTGGCCTAGCTCTTTGCCGACAGGCGCGCCTGCGATTGTGAGCACGCCGCCGAAATTTGATTGCACGAGAACTCCCACGGTGTAGCCGCCGAGCGAGGGCGGCAGCTTGCGCGAAGCAGTGCCGATTCCTCCCTTGAAGCCGAAGGCCCTTGTTCCCGTGCCCGCGCCTACCGAACCTTCCTCGACGGCGCCGTTCTTCGCAGAGTTGATCGCGTTGAATACGTCATCGCGCGAAATCGGCCGCTGGCGAATGTCGTTGAGATCGCCGTCGTTGGTTTCGCCGACGAGCGGATTGATGGACTGGACGTTTTCATTGCCGGGAAGCGCGAGCATGTAATCGATGAGCGCGTCAGCGGCGCGGGGCACGCAGAGGGTGCAGGTGAGGAGAATGGGCGTTTCGATTTCGCCGAGCTCATTGACCTGCGTGGAGCCGGCGAGTTTGCCGAAGGCGTTGCCGATGAAGACGGCGCCGGGGACTTTTTCGCGGAAGAGATTTCCGCCGTGGGGAAGAATCGCGGTCACTCCAGTGCGAATGTTGTCGCCGCGAATGATCGTGGCGTGGCCGACGAGAACGCCGGAGACGTCGGTGATGGCATCGAGCGGGCCCGGCGGGAGGACTCCGATGACGACGCCGGCTTCGCGGGCGCGGGGCCGCGGGTTTTGTTGCGCCGGGCTTGCTGCGACGAGCGCGAGCAACGGGAGGATGAGAGTGAAGCGGTGGAAGTGCGTGCGCATAGAGTCAGCGATTTTACCTGCGAGGGTGGCGGCGTGGAAGCAGCGCGAGCTGTAAGGTGGCATTCAAAGCGACGAATGATGCGCACTTCCGCGCGCGGGAGCTAGGAGATTCGTTCGAGTTTTCGCAGTATATTTCTGCTGCGGGCGCGCATGGCGGGCGTGCCGGTGCGTTCGGCTTCGCGCAAGAGTTCGATCACTTCGGGCCAAAGAGCGGCGTCTCGCTGGGCGAGGTCGGCGAGCGCTTGCAGAGCGAACGTCTTTACGATCGAGCTGCGATCCTGCAAATAGAGTTTCAGAGTGCCCGCGGCCTGCTTGAGTTCAGCGGGATTGAGATTGAGGCGCGGAATCATCGCGGCGAGGTGCCAGCGCAATTCCTGCTCGTCCGCTTCGGAAAGAAGCTCGAGCAATTCGCGCTTGTGCGTGCGCAGAAGGGCGGGATTTTCGCGGGAGACTTTTTCGGCAGCGTCCGCGGCGCGCATGCGGATGAGCGCGTCGTCCGACCACAATCCGGCGATCAGCTTGAAGAAGAGCTTCGGATTGCGCGAGACGATCTGCGCGGCCTGATCGCTGCCGCCGATGGAGCGGCGGTCACCGCCCCGGAGCAGGTCGAGGATCTCTGTCTGAGGTTTCACGGCGGAGCGCAGTCTATGGCGGCGATTACGCAGAGGGCGACATTGTAGGCGCTTGCCTAGGCTGATCGCGACGCTTTCCACTGCAACGACGGCAATTCCAGGCCTGCAACTCTATGGAGGTATTCCTGGGCGTGCGCTGCCGCTCGTTCCTTGCCGTCTTCGATGTCATCTACAGCCTCTGAAGGCGCGATCCAAGTCTTAGAAATGACGTTGTAAACAGACGCCTGTACGCCCAGCGCGTTGTGTTCGGCAAATAAGCGCAGGTGTTCGTTTCCCACTTTAAGGTCGGCCCATACGCCTTCATCCAACATGACGAAAGTATAGAGGAGTGACGCCGGGGAGAATACAGAACCATTGTTCAATGTTTCTTCAGGAGTGTTGCCTTCCGGCTGAAATCCGGATGGCGCTGGCGCAATGAAGGAAAGTCGCGAACGGAGGGTACTGGCGCTCGATACTCCAGCGGCGATTGAGCCGCAGGGCCTCGGCGTAAAGGAGCCGCCGCACACAGAAACGAAAGCAAAGCGCTTGGGATTTGAAACTATGGCGGAGAGGGGGGGATTCGAACCCCCGTCACCCTTTTGGGGTGAAACTGCTTAGCAGGCAGCCCTGTTCGGCCACTCCAGCACCTCTCCGTGGGAATTCGGGAGCCGACTAATGAAGGGTTGCCGCGGCAGATTATAACACTTCGAGACGGCTCGATTTACTCACGCTGGGCGAAAATCCAACAGCTCGCGGATCGTGCGCGCCAAAAGGGTGCGGTCGAAGGGCTTTTGCAGGACCGCGGGGCGCGCGGCCTTCAGGGAATCGGGCATGGCCACTGCTTCGGCATGACCGGACATAAAAATCACCGGCACGCCCGGTTTCAGTTGCGCGATACGTGCGTAGGCGTCAGGTCCATTGAGCTGCGGCATCACAAAATCCATCACGATGAGCGAAATTTCGGCCGAATGGGACTTGAATTGTTCGACGGCATCGGCGCCATCGAGGGCGACGATCACGTTATAGCCCAAGATACCGAGAACCTCGCGGATCATTTCCCGAAGGCCTTCGTTATCTTCCGCCAGTAGGAGCGTCTCGTCGCCGCCTCGAATGGGAGTTTGTTCCAATTTTCGCGCGGCTTCCGGTGCGCCGTGCGACGCGGGCAAGTAGACACGGAAGGCCGTGCCGCGCCCCAACTTACTTTCCACTTCGATCGCACCGCTATGCTGCTTAACAATGCCGAACACCGTGGCCAAGCCAAGCCCCGTGCCTTTGCCAACTTCCTTAGTTGTAAAGAACGGCTCAAAGATCCTGGCCTGCGTCGCTTCGTCCATGCCGGTGCCGGTGTCGGAGACAACCAGAAGAATGTATTCGCCGGGCTGAAGATATTTCCGTTGAGCACAAAACGAGGCGTCGAGCTGGACCGTCGAGGTCTCGATGTTGAGGCGTCCGCCGTTTGGCATCGCATCGCGCGCATTGAGACAGAGATTCATAAGAACTTGTTCGATTTGAGCGGGATCCGTCCGCGTGATTTGCGGCTCCGAAGCCAAATCCAGCTTCACTTCGATCTGGGCGCCGATCACACGGCGAAGGAGCGCTACGGTTTCCGAAACGAGCCGGTTCAAGTCCGTGTTCCGGGGTTCGAGAACTTGGCGCCGGGCATAGGCGAGGAGCTGGCGCGTCAAATCGGCGGCGCGCTGCGATTGATCGCGGATGCTCTGAAAATATTTGGAAGCGCGGTTATTCGCCTGGGATTCATCGAGTCCTAGCTGCGCCCAGCCCTGGATGGCGCCGATCACGTTATTGAAATCGTGGGCGATCCCTCCGGCGAGCTGCCCGATGGCCTCAAACTTCTCGAGCTGGCGCATTCGCTGCTCCGCTTCCTTATGCTCGCGCCTCAACCTGGCATCTTCGAGTTCGCGCCGGATCGCCGGTAACAGGCGCGTCAGATTGCCCTTCATTACGTAATCGTGAGCGCCCAACTTCATCGCTTCAACGGCGACGTCTTCTCCAATCGTTCCGGAGACAAAGATGAACGGGACATCCATCCGCAGATCGCGGATGATTTTCAGAGCAGCGATGCCGCTGAAGCCGGGCATGGAGTAGTCGGAAATGACGACGTCCCACGGTCCAGCTTTCAATGATTCCTGCAGCGACGCCGAGGAGTAGGCGCGTTGGTGATCGACTTCGAACCCGCCGCGGTGCAGCGCGCGGAGAAGCAGCTCGCAGTCTTCCTCGGAATCTTCGACAATCAGCGCGCGAAGGGAAATCGACATTTAGGCCCCGCGGAGTTCAGGAGGACGTTCGTTGAGCAGCAACCAATAGAGACCCAGCTGGCGCACCGCCTCGGTGAATTGCACGAAGTCCACCGGTTTGCGAACGTAGCTGTTCGCGCCCAGGTCGTAACCCTGCAACCGGTCCCGTTCCTCGTTCGACGAAGTGAGGATTACGACAGGAAGAAGCTTCGTCCGCTTATCGGCCCGCAACCGCCGGAGGACTTCCAAGCCATCGATTTTGGGCAGCTTGAGATCGAGCAAGACGACCTGAGGAATTTTGCTTGTGTCGCGTCCTTTGAATGCACCAGTACCGAAGAGATAATCGACTGCTTCAGCGCCGTCGTGCGCGACGACAACTTCGTTGGTGATGTGATTCTTCTTCAGGGCGCGAAGCGTCAATTCCTCATCGTCCGGATTATCCTCCACCAAGAGAATCGTTCCATCCAACATCATGGCCTCCTACCTGGATTGAAACTACAAAGTGAAAAAGAAAGTCGCGCCGCGCCCCGGTTCGCCTTTCGCCCAAATATCTCCGCCGTGCAGGTGAATGATCCGCTGCACGGTGGCCAGCCCAATGCCAGTGCCTGGAAATTCAGAAGCCGCATGGAGCCGCTGAAACGCTCCAAACAGGCGGCTGGAGTATTCAGGATCGAATCCGGCACCGTTGTCCTTTATAAAAAATGCGGATTTTCCGTTTTCATTCGTCCGTCCAAACTCGATCTGGGCGCGTTCGCGCTTGGAAGTGAACTTGTAGGAATTCCCGAAGAGATTTTGAAATACGACCCGCAAAAGCCGCGGATCACCCTCGGCGCGAAGATCCGGCGCGATCGAGAATTGCGCGGTTCTGGCGGAGTCCGAGTTGCGAACTTCCTCAGCCACCGTGCGCGCCAGCTGGCTCAAATCGACTGCTTCGCGGCCGAGTTGAGTGCGCGCAATGCGCGACAGGCCGATCAGATCGTCGATGAGCGAGCCCATGCGCTGAACCGCGGTACGAACGCGTTGCAGGTAGACCTTTCCCTGCTCGTCGAGCTGCGCGGAATGGTCTTCCAGCAGAGCCTGGCTAAATCCGTCGATGCCGCGCAACGGCGCGCGAAGGTCGTGGGATACCGAGTAGCTGAAGGCCTCGAGTTCGCGGTTTGTGGAACGCAGTTGCGCGTTCGCGTGCCGGAGCCGAGTTTCGGCGCTCGCGCGGGCCGAGTTTTCCCTCAAGAAAAGAAGGAACACGCCGACAACCATCCCGGTCGCAAAGATCCCGCCGATCAGTTGCAAAATGCGCGTCCGGCGAGCGGTGACCGCGGCTTCGGCGGAACGCTGTTCCAGCAAACGGTTTTCCTCTCCGATCATGTCGGCGAGCGCGCTCGCCAGTAGAGGGGAAATCTTCCGAGCGTCGTCAGTTACCGGCTTCATCGCATCGGGCCCCGACTTTCCCGCCTGGCGAAGCTCGATCACGCGATGTAGCAACTCAAATCCCTGGTCAGCAAGCGGCGCGAGTACTTCCAGCTTGCGTTGCTGCTTGGGGTTGTCGACGGTCAGAGTTCGCACGCGATCGAGCGCACGGCGTCCCGCGGCCTGCGCGGCCGCCAAGGCCTGCACCTGAACTTCACCGCCGTTGCTGTAGTACTCGACCGCAGCAAGCTGACCGCTCTTCATTGCCGAACTGAAATCTTCCAGCGTACGCAGCACGTCGCGCGTATGGACCACTAGATTGTTCCATTCGAGGAATCGGGTGTTGCTGCGGTACGCAGCTGAAAATAGAAGAACGAGTCCGCCTATGGAAAGCAACGATCCGATTGCGATCAGGCGCTGCTGCCCAGATCGCAGAGCCTGCCATGGCGAAGCCTTCGAGGCTTTCGGGGTGGCAGATGTATCCGGAAGCAGGGTGTCGGATTGGGAGTGGGCCGCCATCGGGAAAATATTGAGTAAGTGAACTGCAGCGATTCCGGGCAGCTGCCGGACCCTGTGTGAATTGCCACTACGGCCCTGGCCAGCCCGGAGCTCGGTCAGCACATTTATTGTGCGGATTGGGGTGACAGAGTTAAATAGTACGGCGCGACGAAGTGCTTATTTAATAATGAGGTTTGTACCGACTAGGAACAATTAATTGAATGAGGATTAGGGAGTCGAGGAATCAGAGGGTGCGAGGGACACGAGCGCCCACAAGTAGACCAAGACGCCGAGGACGATTAGGCCGCCACCAACAAACATGAATCCCAGAAAGGAAAGAGGGTGATTGAAGTGGAGGCTGATTAGTTCGATCAGCAGACCTATGACGAGCAGTAGGCCGGAAACGCGCAGGGCGCGCGCCATTTTCGGATTTGCGGGAGCGGGGTTCATTGCTGAGAGCTCCAGGACTTGAACTGGGCGAGCGTGTCCACTTTGTGGACCGTATCGTGGCAGCCCGCTGAAATACAGGAAAGATTATTGCTCTTTAGATCGTCCATCATCGCGACGTGCGTGGGATCTTCAAAAGAACGCGAGCCCAAATGGCAGTGAAGGCATTCGCGATTGTTATAGGGCGAATAGAGATGAATGGGATTCATAGGCTTGCCGATGTAATACATGTAGACGTGGCGAAGGCCGTGGAGCTTGGTGCGCATGGTGCCGTACATGGCGTAATCGGTGTGGCAGGTGTAGCAGGCCTCATCGGGCGGCACTCGATGATTCTGAAAGTGCGCGGCGGCGATGTGAGCGGGATCGTCCACGTGCAGGCTGCGGCCCCAGGGCTCCATGATGTGGCAGGAGAGACAGAAGCTGGTCTGCTTCGAGCGTTCAAAGTGCTCCGTGCCGCCCCAGAATCCGCAGAAGACAGGAAGAACGAGGAAGCCGACGAACGCGAGCATTTTGCCTTCGCGGGAGGCGGTGATGGCAGGACGCGCGACGATGAACGCGAGAACGACGCAGGTTACGATGATCAGCAGGTAGAGAAAGACAGCCGGCTGCGGAACGAGAGACAAGGATCAGTTCTCCAATACTCCGGCGAAACTTTCCGACAGAAACTCGATCGACCCGCAGACGACGGCCACGACTGAGCCGCTATTTTTTGCCGAGCGCGCGGCAGTAAGCGACGAGATCTTGAATTTCGTTGGGCTTCAGCTGCTTTTCAAACGCGGGCATTTTGTTTTTGCCCTTGGCGATGATCGCGTTCATGTCTTCGTCGGTTTCGGATTGCACCTCGGGTGCGTGAAAATCGCGGGCCTTCAAGGCTTTCCCGGCAGGGACCTGCGCGTGGCCATCGGCTCCGTGACAGGTGGCGCATTTCGCCGCGTAGTTTTTTTCGGCGCTGCCCTGTGCGTGCGCTGCGGAGCTGAAGAGCCAGACTGCAAGCGCAATCAACGCAGCAAGCAAAGCTGCCTTGGCAAATCGTCCCATCTTGTCCCCCTCATCCCGCGAGTGCTGGAAGCGAACTGCCGGCTTCCCCGCGGATTGGTTCGCTAGAAAACATACCGCATGGAAAACGTGACATTGTTTCCGTTGAAATCCTGCGACGGCAAAGGCGCGAGTCCCGCCGGATTTTGCACGCCTTTGTCGTTATAGCCGTAGTAATTCCAGGCCGTTTTGTAACTCAGGCCCTTGTGGAGGTCAATCGCGAGGCTCGCCGTGGGCTTCAGGTAATTAAAGTCGAGCGTACCGGTGGGAGCGACGGGGCTGAGCAGTGTGGTGTTGCCACGGACGATGCTGCCCGCGTAGCCCAGCATCGCGGTGATGCGCTTGAAGGGCTTCCACATCATGGTTCCGTAGGCGTAGTGGTCTTTGCTCGCGTACATCGAAAGAATTCCCAGCGGACCGGGCGAGGTGGGAACCGGACAGGCGGTCGCGAATGAGGGCGCGGGAGTTTCAGGGAAGCAAATCTCGGTTTGGACGAAGGTGTCCATGTAGCTGTAGCCGAAATCGACCCATAGTTTCTGGCTGGGCATCAGGGTTGTGGCGAAGCTGTAAGTGCGTCCGTGCTCGAGATTATTCACGGTGAAAACATTGTCGCGATTTTCGTGGATATCGACCGAGCCATTGATGGTCGCCCAAGACGTGGGAGTGTAGCCGGCTTGGATTTTATAGCTCTGCACCTGGCGCGGAGCGGTGCGCGTGAAGGCGTTGTCATTCGAACCGATCAGGGCGTCGGCGTTGAAACGAAGCTGAGAAGTGGGTCGGGCGGAAAAGCCGAGGAGAGCGCCGCGCTCATGAATGTCGGTCAAGTTGCGCTCGGTGTCGTTGTCAGATTCGGGGCCGACTTCGGTGACGGAGCCGTTCGCGTTTTTGGTGCAATCGTCGGGAAGCACGCCTGCGACCAGGGCGCAATCGGCGCGCGCGGCGAGGAAGAGATTGGCAGCCGTAGCTGTCGGACCGCCGGGCAGATAGATTTCGGAGATATCGGTGGTCGCGGAGAATTGCGAGATGGTTCTCGCGCGATAGAAATAACCGATGCGCGCGCTGTATTTTTTCGAAAAGGAATATTTGGCCTCGATGGTATTACTCCAGACGCGCTGCGCGAGGAATTCGGAAAACAGTTCGTTATCGATGTCGGACAGCGAGCTGCTGTTGTGAATCGGGCAGCCGGCCTGATTGTATGGAGCGGCGGGACACGCAGCGGCGAAATTCGCCACGGTGACGGTAGAAGGATTCAGGAGCAGGCCGAGAGTGGTGCTCTGCGGAGAGGCGGCGAAGATGTTGGTGAGCGTCTGTGTCCACATGCTGGGAATACGCCAATTGTCGTAGAAAAATTCGTCGGAGACGTACAGCTTATCGGTGATGCGGTACTCACCGGCCCAGCCAGCTTGCGCTGCGATGCGCTTCGCGCGGCCCGGGCCTGAGAGATTGCTGCCGCGGCTCAGCGTGCGAGAAGTCCAGCCATTAAGAATTTCGCTGAGGTCGAGAAGATTGTTGGTACCGCTGCTGTAACTCACCGAGCCGGACATCGCGAGATTCCTCACGTACTCCGATTGAAAGCTAAGCCGCTCCGTGGGAAACGAAGAACGCGGATACTGGACCTGACCGTAAGAGATGTAACCGTTGCAATTCGAGGTCACGGTCGGAGGATTCGTCGCGCCGTTCGTCACCGGTTTGGCGCAAGGCGTGGTGCCTTGGAAATCGATGCCCAAATCGACGGGAAGCCCAGTGGCGAGCTGAAAATTGAAGTTCTGATCGGTGACGCGATTGTCTGATTTCGTGTAGGTGACCAGTTCGTCAAAAGAGATCGTGGTCTTCGCGAGACCGGTGTAATCCACGCCGAAGCGATATGCGTTGGTCGTGATGCGGTACTGATCGGCGAACATCGTGTCTGTGCCGCCGTGGTAGGTGGTGAATCCTGGGCCGCCATTGAAATCGTGCGAATAGCCGACGCGGAAGCGCAGCCGCGATTGCGGAAACAGAGTGAGATCGTAATCCTGCATCTTGCGAGTGACATACAACGCGTGAGGTGAATTCGTGATCGGCGTAGTTGGCAGAAATGCCGCGGTGTTCAAGGGGTTGGCGAGCAGATTGTAATCCCAGAAATTCTTGTCACGCCGGAACATGAAGCGGAAGTCGTACCATTTGTCCTTATCGATGCGGAGGCGCGAGACATCGTTGGGGTCGCCGCCGTAGCCGAAATTGGCGAAGGAGAGATTGTCGAACATCAGGCCGCGGTGATCGATCGAGCGCATATTGACGGTGTAATCGAAGAGGCGGACACCGGAGCCGAGATTTTCGAACGTGTTGTAGTTGTTCAGATTTCCGCCGATCATCGAATCGCGGTAGCCGAATTCCACTGACTGTTCGATGTTGTATTGGCCCCAAGTTTTGCCCTCGCCGGGAGCCGGCGGAACCGATTGCGGCTGCGATGAAGTCTGAGGGGCGGCCTGCGCTGAGAGCGCGTTACCCGATTGCGTGGATTGCGCTTTCGCCGAAAACGCGAAGAGCAACGCCATTGCGAAAACGAGCAGCAGCGCCCAATAGCGCGGCGCGCGCTTTAAGTCGAGCCCACATGAGGAACATGCCGCCGAATGCGTTCTTCCATCTGGTTGTAGTGTGCGCATGGCAGGCTCCCTATTTGAAGAAGAACTGATCGATGTGCGAGCCGTGGATCTGCGTGTGGCACATCGTGCAAGCCTGGTATTGCGCGGCCTGGTTGTGAAACGAAGGCGCGCCTGGCGCGGGCGAGAAAGAAACGGTGTGGCAGCTGAGGCAGAGCAGATTCACCGTGCTGACTTTCAGCAGGTGCGCGTTAGGCGAGCCGTGCGTTACGTGGCACGCGGTGCAGCCTTCGGTCTTTACCGGTGCGTGTTCGAACACAAACGGACCGCGCTTATCGGTGTGGCAGGTGAAGCAGACGGTGTCTTGCGCGGATGATTGCCGAACTTGCTTCTGCAAAACGCTGCCGTGTGGATTGTGGCAATCGGTGCACTGGATCAAGCCTTCGTTGACGCGATGATGAAACGGCATTGAGAACTGTGGCTTCTGCTGCAGGTGGCAGGTGTAGCAAAGATCGGGCTGCCTTTTCGCCAGAATGAACTGGGCCTGCTGCGCATGGTGAGGCGAATGGCAGGCGGTGCACGCCACGTCATTTTTAGTGTGCAGCGAATTGATGGCGTGCATTTGCTGCGGGCCGGAAGCGTGGCAGGTGAGGCAGTGATCGTTGATCTCTTTGGCTGAGGCG
>DASTCZ010000409.1:0-2848 GCA_035710585.1 Candidatus Acidiferrales bacterium
AGCGGTGCACGGGAGTTTTTCCTCTTGACGCTTCGTACGACCGAGATCACCTATCGCTCGATACTTTGGCTCGCCGCGGACAAGCCGAAGGACCCGGACCGCCAGCCGGAATTCGCATTGTCGATCCCGCCTCTCTCGCGAACTATTCTGGACCACCTTATCAACGTAATCTTCGTGCTGGAGGATATTCCGACACGCATTGATTGGTACTTCAAGGCTGATTGGCGCGAAGCGAGATTGGAATTAGACCGTTTGAGCGCCGAGTACGGCGCAGACTCCGATTGGACCGACCACCTTCAGAAATTTCGCAAATACTCCGACGATGGGATCGGGCTGCTCGGAATCAAGGCGACGGAAGCTGCAAACCCCCGGCTTATTCCGCCGTGGCCGAACCCTGGGGCGACTCCGAACTTTCGAGTGAGTGGAAATTCGCCGCTTCCGCCGTCTCGAGCATTCTTGAAGTACCTAAACGATTGGTTCTACGCAGACCTATCGCAACAAGCGCACCTAAGCGGCAGCGGTTTAGGCAAACGCTCGGGCATCCTCTTGACTGAATATCGCACCGATCCGAAATCGGAGGAGCGGTTGATCCGGTACAAAAAGTCGCAGTTCGGTCAAGTATTCTCGCTCACGTTGTCACTAATTACCGAGCTGGACCTCGAGCTCAATTTGGGGCTTCGAAATAGAATTCAGTATCTCTGGACTACTGCGGCGCCATATATCGCTGTGGCCGATGAAATCTGTCGGAAGAGATACGCGGCTTTGCTCGGGCTTAGTCCGTCGATTCAGTTAGCGAGAGCACCCAGGTAGATTCAAGCCGCTGGGAACCGGTGCGACAGGTAGGTTGGATCGACACCCAAGAGTCTTGTTGCTTTCATGGTACAGGTATGCTAGCGTTACTAGAATTCGCCGGGATGCCCAAATTCCGGCGAGGTTTGTTGAGCGCTAATCGTCCATGAATTTCGGCAGCCGGATCCGCCCCGCTCGGGCGGAAGAACACCTCTTAAACCCGGACCCCAGCTCATCCCGAAGCGTAAAACACCCTAAGTACCTTTGTCTTCACATCCTTAGCGTCGGTTTCGCTGGAAGTACCTTTAGATTCATGTCCTTACGAAAAAAGGGGGTATTTTTCGTTTATCACTTAACATAATGCGGAGACGGCCGCGCTGAAGCGCGCCGCTACAGAGGCAAAGGCAAAAGCTGCCGCGCTTTCCGATCAACACCATCGGAACGCAAAAATCGCGAAAGGCCGCGGCGCTACATTTAGACTTAACGGCGAAAGCAGGCAGACAGGAGTGTCTGCCCCACTAAGGCCTTGATTTGTATTTGTTGTACAAATCGAGGTGGCGGTTATCGAGGCTGGTCTCTTTGCCTGCGATAAACAGGTGCTTCACCTCGGTGTTGAGTTCGAGCAAATCGCCGGTGGTGACGACGAGATTCGCCACTTTGCCGACTTCGATCGAGCCGAGATCCTTATCCACGCCGAACATTTGCGCGGGATAAAGCGTGATGGACTTGAGCGCCTCTTCGTGCGATAGCCCAAAGCCCTCGGCGACTCCGGCCTGCTGCGTGAGGCGGCGCGCGAACTCGTTGCTGTAGCTGGCAAAGGCGATTTTCACTCCCGCGGCGCTGAGTTTTCCGGCGAGCGTGAGCGAGAGATCGTAGGGATCGTCTTCGTAGCGGACGAGCGTGAGCGCCGGCCGCAGAATCACGGGCGTATTGTGCTGTTTGAGGAAATCGATATCGTCTGCGGCGGCTTCGCCGGTGGCGAGAATCATTTTCACTTTTTGCTTTTCGCAGAAAGCGACCGCGTCTTTGATGGTGCGCGGGTCTTCAGTGAAGACGAGCAGCGGCAGATCGCCTTTGACGATGGGCACGAGCGCTTCGAGCTTGAGGTCGCGCGACCAGCTTCCGTTCGCGCCTTTTTCGACGGCGAGCTGATAGTGGCGCGCGCGATCGAGCCAATCGCTAATGTCGCGTACGTGACCGTCGTAAGCGGCGCGAGCGTCCTGCGGATTTTCCGCACCTGCCGCAGCTCCACGGCCGCCGCCTCCGCGTCCACCTCCACCGCCGCCAGGATAGGTGGGCCAATTGAGTACGAGCGCGGCGTAGGCTTTCGCGGTCATTTGCTCGTTGGTCCAGCCGGCGAGATTCATAAGCGAGGCCTGGCCACCGAAGACGCTGCCGGCGCCACCGCGTCCTCCGCCCTGGCCGGGAACGGAGAGGACGTGCGTGATGCCCGCGGCGCGAACGACTCCGATGTGCGCGGATTCAGGATTGACGGCGGTGGCGGCGATGACGTCTTGATTCCATTCGCCGATTTCGTGCGTGTCCACGGAGGATTCGACGGCGCCGATTTCGTTGAGGCCGACTTCGGTGATGGGATTGAAGACGCCCGGGTAGACTTCGAGGCCGCGCGCGTCGATGACTTTTGCGCCGCTGGGAACTGAAGCGGATTTGCCGACGGCGGCGATTTTGCCGTCTTTAATGACCACGGTGCCGCCATCGATGGGCGGGCCGGAGACGGGGAAAATCTTGGCGTTGGTGATGGCGTAGGTTTGGGCGTGGAGAGGCGAGGCAAGGAAGGCAAGGAGGCAGAGAAGCAGGGAAAATGCAAATGACGAAGCGTGAGTCAAAACATCTAGCTTTCGGGCGTTTGCGACCTTAAGCGTGTACCTCCTCGCTCGTCTCATTAGAGTTTCCCTCCCCTAGAGTCATCGGTGCTGCCGGAGCCGTTGCCGGGCCCACGGCCGCCACCTCTGCCACCGCGGCCGCCCTGCTGCGGGAGCGAGCGCGTTTCCTTGTCGATGAGATCCTTCTTTTCTTTTTCGAGCGCGGCGCGTCCGGC
>DASTCZ010000410.1:0-4243 GCA_035710585.1 Candidatus Acidiferrales bacterium
GATGACGACGCGCCCGCGCGAAAGAACCGTCTTTGGCACGCCCTTCACGCGGATTCCCTCGAACATCGAATAATCCACGCGCATGTGGTGCGTTTTTGCGCTGATCACCTGCTCCTCATTCGGATCGAAGATGACGATGTCGGCGTCTGAGCCGACGGCGATGGTGCCTTTCTTCGGGTAGAGCCCGAAGAGCTTCGCGGGCGCGGTACTAACAAGCTGTACAAATCGATTCGCTGAGAAGCGCTTGCCATTGACGCCGCCGCTGTAGATCAGACTCATGCGGTTTTCAACGCCCGGGCCGCCGTTGGGAATTTTCGTGAAATCGCCTTTGCCAAGTTCCTTCTGCTCCTTGAAACAGAATGGGCAGTGATCGGTCGAGACGACCTGCAACGTATCGTGTGCCAGCCCGTGCCAGAGTTTCTCCTGATGCCATTTTTCGCGGAGCGGCGGAGTGAAGACGTACTTCGCGCCCTCGAAGCCAGGCGCATCGAAATTTTCCAGAGACAAGTAAAGGTATTGCGGGCAGGTCTCCGCGTAAGCGGGCAAACCGCGATCGCGGGCCTCGCGGACTTTTTCGAGCGCTTCGTTGCACGAAAGATGCACGATGTAAACCGGCGCTCCGGCCATTTCCGCCAGCGCAATGGCGCGAGCGGTAGCTTCGCCTTCCGCGGTCGTCGGACGAGTCAACGCATGATATTTCGGCGCGGTTTTTCCCTCGGCGAGCGCGCGTTTTACGATCACATCGATCGCGCCGCCATTTTCGGCGTGCATGCAGATCAGCCCGCCGAATTTCGCGGCTTGCGACATCGCTTTGAAAATGGAAGCGTCGTCGAGCATAAAAACGCCCGGATAGGCCATGAACAGCTTGAAGCTCGAGACGCCTTCTCGAACGAGTTGGCCCATTTCGTCGAGCTGCGCGTCGCCCAGATCCGTGATGATGCAGTGGAAGGCGTAATCCGTGGCGGCTTTGCCGTCCGCTTTCTTCATCCAGGTGTCGAATGCCTGCCGGAGCGTTTGTCCTTTGTACTGAATCGCGAAATCAATGAGAGTCGTTGTGCCGCCGTGTGCCGCCGCGATCGTGCCGGTTTCAAAATCGTCGGCGCTGGTGGTGCCGCCGAAAGGCATATCGAGATGCGTGTGCACGTCGATGCCGCCCGGCATCACGAGCTTGCCGCGCGCGTCGATTACTTTAGAAGCGTTTTCGATGGGCAACGATTGCGCGATTGCGGCGATCTTGTCGCCGGAGATGCCGATGTCACCGGTGTACGTGTCGGTCGCGGTAACGACGGTGCCGTTCTGAATGACGGTATCGAAGCGCATTCGTTTTCTCCGGTGTACGTTGCCTGCGAGTCGCTCAAATTGCCGATTTCTGCGCAGCCTGCGCGCGCTGCTTCCAGCTCATCGGCGGAAGACCATTGTCCACTTGCTGCATTGTGATGCAGCCCGGCACGGGGCACACGAGCATGCACAAATTGCAGCCGACGCAGTGATCTTCCATGATGCGCGGCACGTGAACGCCCTTCCCGTTCACGTTTCGCTTCCCATTTCCTGAAACCGAGTACGGCTCGATGCATTGGTGTGCGCCGTCTTCGCAAGCGATGTAGCAGAGCTGGCAGCCGATGCAGAGTTCACGATCGATTTTCGCGATGATTTTGTAATTCAGGTCGAGATCGCCCCAATCCATCACGTTGGGCAGCGCGCGCCCGCGAAAATCGTCAATCGTTCGATAGCCATGGTCATCCATGTACTGCGAAAGTCCGTCGGCCATGTCTTCCACGATGCGGAAGCCGTAGTGCATTGCCGCGGTGCACACCTGCACGCAGCAAGCGCCGAGCGCGATGTGCTCCGCTGCATCGGTCCAATTTCCAATTCCGCCGATGCCGATCACAGGAATCTTCACTTTCTTGGCCGCGCAGGAAACGAGATGAAGCGCGATCGGTTTCACCGCCGGACCGCAGTATCCGCCGTGCGAGGATTTGCCCGCCACAATCGGCGTCGGAGAAAAGCTTTCGAGATTTACACCCATCAGCGAGTTGATCGTATTAATCAGGCTGATGGCGTCTGCGCCGCCGCGTTCGGCGGCTTCAGCCATGCGGGAAATATCGGTCACGTTGGGCGTGAGCTTCACGATCACTGGCGTGCGCGCGGCTTCCTTCACCCAAGTGGTGATCATCTCGGTGTATTCCGGGACCTGCCCCACCGCCGCGCCCATGCCGCGCTCGCTCATGCCGTGCGGGCAGCCGAAATTGAGTTCGAGGGCGTCCGAGCCGGCATCTTCGGCGCGCTTCACCATGTCATGCCAGACCTCGCGCTTCGATTCCACCATCAGAGAAGCGATCACGAGATTTTTCGGATAGCGCTTCTTCACTTGCACGATTTCGCGGAGGTTGTCTTCGATCGGCCGATCGCTGATCAGCTCGATGTTATTGAAGCCCATCACCTTCGCACCGTTGTAGTCGATTGCCCCGTAGCGGGAACTGACGTTTACGATGGGCTCGCCAATCGTCTTCCATACGGCGCCGCCCCAGCCTGCGTCAAACGCGCGCATCACTTGTCCGGCGGTGTTCGTCGGAGGGCCGCTGGCCAGCCAAAACGGATTTGGCGATTCCAGCCCGCAGAATTTGACGCGAAGATCAGCCATTTCTCACCTCTTCTCAGCCGCGCGGCTTACTCAGCGACGCGTCCATCGCCTTCGCGGCGGCCATCCCCTCAGCCACTGCGTCAACGACCTCTTTGCCGCCATTCACGCAATCACCCGCCGCAAAATATTTTTTGTTTCCCGTCTGATGGAGCTCGTTCGTTACGATCGTTCCATTAGGTCGCAGCTCAACGCCGCGCACCTGCCGCAAAAAGTCCGTCACTGGCTTCTGTCCGACGGCACGCACGACCATGTCCACTTCGAGTACGAAATTGCTGCCCGGGATCGTCTCGGGAGTGCGTTTGCCGCGCGCATCGGGTGCGCCGAGACGCGTACGAACGCACTCGATCCCCGTCACGACGCCGTCGCGTCCTAGTATGCGCACCGGCTGCGTCTGGAAATGAAAAACTACGCCGTCTTTTTTTCCGATCTCGTATTCGTAGGGGAATGCGGACATTTCGCGTTCGCTGCGCCGGTAGATCAGGTAAACCGTCTCTGCGCCGAGGCGTCTTGACGCGGTGACCACATCAATCGCGGTGTTCCCCGCGCCGATGCATGCCACTCGTTTACCGATTTCAACTTCTTCGAATTTTTTCGTCTTGGTCTGTCCGATAAATTCAAGCGCGGGGTAAACGCCCTTCAATTCTTCGCCCGGCAATTTGAGCTCTTGCGTCTCGCCCAGTCCTACGCCGATGAAAACTGCGGCAAATTGCTTTTCGAGTTCTTCGAATGAAATGTCGCGGCCCACCGCCGTCTTTTGCCTAAATTTCACCCCGAGCGCGCGCACATATTCCACTTCCCGCAGCGAGTCGGCGGCGCGCGTCTTGTAGGCGGCGATTCCGTAGGTGCTCAGCCCGCCTGCAAGCTCATTCTTGTCGAAGATGGTGACTTCGTATCCACGTTGCGCCAACTCCGCCGCGCACGCGAGCGATGCCGGCCCGGCACCGATGCAGGCCACGCGCTTTCCGTTGGGCGCGCCGGCGCGAAAGAGCGCGATGTTTTTGTCCAGGACATGGTCTACGGCGTAGCGCTGCAACCGTCCGATTTCGATCGCGCGCTCGCCTTTTTCGTGCATCACGCAAGCGCCCTCGCACAACTCTTCCGTGGGACAGACGCGGCCGCAGCTTTCACCCAGAATATTCGCCGAGAGGATCGCGCGCGCCGAGCCGCGCAAATTTCTGTGGAAGATCTTCTTGATGAATGCAGGCACATCGATGTGAGTGGGGCAGGCCTGCGTGCACGGCGCATCGAAGCAGTAGAGGCACCTCGCCGCCTCGATCGCGGCCTGTTGTTGCGACATCCGGGGTGTGATGTCCGCGAAATTCGTCTCGTACTGTTCCGGCGTCAGCTTCGGCGCAATTTGATGAGGACCCATCGACGCCTCCTTGGCGCTGGTACCGGCCCACATGCCGGCAGAATCCCACAAGGGAAAGGCGCGATTCTAGCACCGCGCAGCGGCAATGGCGCGACTCGCGGCGTGGGTACAGTGATTCCGGATGCTTGTTCGGAAATTTAGGCCTTACGCCTCATCAGCATCAGGTAGACGATGAAGCTGACGGCGAAGCCGATGAACCACGCATAGTTATAAAGGACACGGAGCGGTTC
>DASTCZ010000411.1:0-5318 GCA_035710585.1 Candidatus Acidiferrales bacterium
CGCGCGGAAAGCGCCATTCGCTCAATACTATTTTCTGTTCCACATCATGCCGAATACCGGCGGCGGCCTCGAACATCTGAACTCGACCCAAATCTTCCTGGGCAGCGATTGGGACGCGGATTCCTTTGCCGGCAGCGCCTACAACGGCCTGCAATCCAAAGTCGAAGTCTCCGCGCACGAATTTTTTCACGCGTGGAATGTGAAGCGCGTCCGTCCGAAGCCGCTCGGCCCGTTTGATTATTCGCGCGAAGTGAACACGCCCTCCCTCTGGATCTCCGAAGGCATCACCGATTACTACGCGCCCCTCGCTCTGGCTCGCGCGGGCATCATCACGCCCGAACAGTATCTGCAGCAGATGGGCCAAGCCATCACGCAGCTCGAATCTTCGCCGGGGCGCAAGGAGCGCAGCCTCGAGGATACAAGCTGGGACACCTGGTTCTGGTATGTCGGCGAGGGCCGCTTCCAAACCAACGAGCCCAACATCGATTTTTCGTACTACACGGGCGGGCACGTCATGGGTCAGCTGCTCGATCTCATCATTCGCAATTCCACGCAAAATAAAAAATCGCTCGACGACTGGATGCGCCTGATGTATTCCCGCTACGCGCTTCCCAAGCCCGGCTTCACTCCCGAAGACGCCGTCCGCGCCGCAACTGAAGTGGCCGCCACGGACATGAGCGATTTCTTTCGCCGCTACATCAGCGGCAAGGAAATTCCGCCGTACGAAAAAATCCTCGGTTATGCGGGAATCGAAATCCAGAACGGCGCAAGCGCCAACCGCGCATATTTTGGGTTGGGCGTCGGCCGCGCCCGGAATCCGCAGGGCAGCTTGACCATCGGCAACGTCGCTGACGGCGGCCCGGCGCAGGCCGCGGGCCTCGACCGCGGTGACGTCATAATATCCATCAACGGCCACGCCATCGACGCCTCGAGCTACGCGCAGGCGATCGCCGCAGCGAAGCCCGGCGACAGCGTCGTCTTCACCGTGTCGCACCTGGGCGCCCAGCGCGACGTAACGGTCCGCCCCAGCATCGATCCCCGGTTCACATATTCGCTGAAATTCACCGACCACCCCACCGAGCTGCAGCGCGCCATCTTCCGCTCCATGCTCGGCCTGCCATAGAGCGTGATGTGCGCATCGACCCAATTCCTTATCGCTCACGCGGGTTCCATGTAGCTCGCCCCGCGTCGTAGGGGTGAGGCCTTCGGCCTTCGAATTCGTCATTGCTCAGTGTTCATCGGCCCCGCCCTGCGGGATCAGTGGTTCCGTGATTTTTCCTTTTGACTGAAATCCCCCCAAAAAATCAAAGCGCCCGCGCGATCTCTCGCAGCGGGCGCTTTGCATTTGGGATTGTGGCTTGGGCCAAACTCTAAGACTTGGCTGTTTCTTTCTCCTGCTTCTCGTTCTCTCCGGCCGCTTCTGCTTCCGGCGCTTCCTTCCCGGTTTTCTCTTTCTTTTCCTTCTTGCGGAGTTTCGAACCGAGCAATTCGAGTATCGCCAGCTGCGCGCCGTCTCCGATGCGGAATCCCGCGTGGATGATGCGCGTGTATCCGCCCGCGCGGTCGCCGAATCGCGGAGCGATGTCCGCGAACAGCTTCTGCGTCGCCACCGGCGTCATCAGAAACGACGCCGCCTGCCGCCGCGACTGCAGCGAATCGCGCTTCCCGAGCGTGATCATCTTTTCGACGATCGGCCGCGCGGCCTTCGCCCGCGTCACCGTTGTGGTGATGCGCTCGTGCTCGATCACGTTTGTGACCAGGTTGCGCAACACCGCGCGGCGATGCGCGGGCTGTTTCCCGAGTTTCGAACCTGAGTTGAGGTGTCGCATTGCGTCTCCGGCGGTTTAGACCCCCGCAGTTTCATCCACCGACGGCGCCGGCGGCGCGGTCTGGCTGGGCAGCGGCGGCCAGATGATGCGGCCGTGCTCGTCGAACTTCATTCCGAGCGCCAGCCCCATGCGCTGCAGGATTTCCTTGATCTCGTTCAGCGACTTGCGGCCGAAATTCTTCGTGCGCAGCATTTCGCTTTCCGATTTCTGCACCAGCTCGCGGATCGTCTGGATGTTGGCGTTCTTCAGGCAGTTGTACGAACGCACCGAAAGCTCCAGCTCTTCCACCGAACGGTCCAGGTGCTCCATCCGCGGATCGCTGTAGGATTCCGGCATCTCCTCGCTCAGCTCCGCCGGTTCCTCGAAATTGATGAAGATGCTCATGTGGTCCTTCACCAGCTTCGCCGCCAGCCCGATCGCATCCTGCGGAGTGATGGCGCCGTTCGTCCACGCTTCCAGCGTCAGCTTCTCGTAATCCGTCATTTGCCCGAGGCGCGCCGCTTCCACCGCGTAATTCACCTTGCGCACCGGCGAGTGCACCGAATCCACCGGGATGTATCCGATCGGCAGGTCTTCGTCGAAATTGCGGTCTGCGCCGATGTAGCCGCGCCCGTTCTTCACGCGCATCTCCATCTGCAGCTTCCCGCCTTCGCTCACCGTGGCGATGTAGACGTTCTTGTCGAGAATCGCGAAGTCCGCGTCCTCTTCGATCATCGCCGAAGTCACCACGCCGGGATTTTCCACGTTCAGGTATATCGTTTTCGGCAGGTCCGTGTTCAGCTTCAGTGGCACCTGCTTGATGTTCAGGATGATGTCCGTCGCGTCTTCCACCACTCCGGGAATCGACGAAAATTCGTGCAGCACTCCTTCGATTTTCACCGCGGTCACCGCCGCACCTTCGATCGAGCTCAGCAGCGCCCGCCGCAGCGCGTTGCCCACCGTCGTTCCCCACCCGCGCTCAAACGGCTGCGCGGTGAATTTTCCGTACTTGTCGGTCAACGACTCGAGGTCTGCCGCCAAACGCTTCGGTTTCTGGAAACCTTTCCACATCTTTTGCGATCCTTCCTTCCCGGCGTGGCCGGGAGAACAAAACGGTTGATGGTTGGCCGGACTGCGCGCTTACTTGGAATAAAGCTCGACGATCAGTTGTTCGGTGAATGGCGGCGTCTGCACATCCTCGCGCCGGGGAAGCGCGATCACCCGCCCCTTGAAATTTTCCCGGTCCAGTTCGATCCACGGAACGGCGTTGCGGCTCTGCGCGACGTTGCGGGCGTCGAGCACCATGGCGTTGTCGCGCATGTCTTCTTTGATCGCGATCTCTTCGCCTACCCTCACCAGATACGAGGGAATGTTCACCTTGTTCCCGTTCACTCGCACGTGCCCGTGCAGCACCAGCTGCCGCGCCTGATTGCGCGAACTCGCCAGCCCCATGCGCCACACGGCGTTATCGAGCCGCCGCTCGAGCATGATGATCAGGTTCTCGCCGGTCGGCCCCTTCGCGCGCTCCGCCTTCTCGTAAAAATGCCGGAACTGCCTCTCCAGCAACCCATAGGTCCGCTTCATTTTCTGCTTTTCGCGCAATTGCAAGCCGTAGCCCACAATCTTCGGCCGCCGCGCCTGTCCGTGCTGGCCCGGAACGAAATTGCGCTTTTCGATTTCGCACTTCTCGGTGAAACACCGCAGGCCCTTCAGGAAGAGTTTCTGCCCTTCCCGGCGGCACAGCCGGCACACTCCTTCACGATGTCTTGCCACAGCTTCTCCTTTACTCCATGACGATCAGTTTACAGACTGGCGATCCTTCGTCCTGATCCCGTTCGTTTACCGCTGCTCCGTGTCGCCGACCAGCAGGCAATACCCGTCCGGATCGTCGATGCGGAACTCGCCATGTTTCGCGTAAGGCGGAAAGCTCAGTTCGCTGGGCGCAAGCCCCATCGAAATCAGCTTCTCCCAGTACTCCGCTACGCCTTGCGCGTACTAGTAAAACAGCACATCCTGCGCGCTCGGATTCATTGGCCGCGCTGATCGCACCAGCATCAGTTGCGCCCCGCCGTTTGCCAGATACGCCCATTGCATCGGACGTCCCTCTGACGCGAGCGTGCCAAAAACCTTGAATCCGAGCTTCTCATACCACGCGATCGAAACCGCCACATCCGCCACATGAGCCATCGGTACCAGCGCGCCAAGCGGCTTCACAGCAGGACTGATTGCGAACGCGGCAGATTCCACCATTCCTCTAAACCCTAGACACGTCGGCGCTTAGGCGGACGACAGCCGTTGTGCGGAATCGGGGTAATGTCTTTGATGTGAACGATGTGTAGTCCTACAGATGAGAGAGCCCTCACCGCGGATTCACGCCCCGAACCCGGCCCCTTCACCCGCACCTCCACCGACTTCACGCCATACTGGTCGCGCGCCGCCGCTCCCGCTGCCGCCGAAGCCTGCTGGGCGGCGTAGGGAGTGCCCTTGCGCGATCCCTTGAATCCCACTGAGCCCGCAGATGACCACGAAAGCGTTCGCCCATCCGGGTCGGTGATCGTAATCATCGTGTTGTTAAAGGATGCGGCTACATACACCACTCCGTGCGGCACCACACGCTTCTCGCGCTTCTTCTTGAATTCCTTCTTGCGCTTTGATGTCTTCGCCGGTACTGCTGCTCCGGCTTGATCCTGCGGTTCCTTTGCCAATTTCCACCTCGTCCTTTAATTCCGCTTCGCCCGTTTCTGTAGCTCGCCCCGCTTTGTAGGGGCGAGGCCCTCCGCCTACTTCTTCGCCATCACTTTCTTCTTAGCCGCGACCGCGCCCTTGCGCGGGCCCTTTCGCGTCCGCGCGTTCGTGTGCGTTCGCTGTCCGCGCACCGGCAAATTCCGGCGGTGCCGGATGCCCCGGTAGCACTGAATTTCGATCAGGCGCCGGATGTTCATCTGGATCTCTTTCCGGAGATCGCCTTCCACGCGCCCTTCCGATTCGATCGCCTGGCGGATGTGGTTCACTTCCTCTTCCGTCAGGTCCTTGATCTTCTTCGTCTCTTCCACCTTGGCCTTCGCGCACAGATGCCGCGCGCGCGCTTGCCCGATGCCGTAGATCGCCGTCAGCCCGATCCACAACCGCTTGTTCGGCGGAAGGTCCACTCCAGCAATGCGTGCCATTAAATGTTTCTCCTCAAACCTGTACTATCCCTGGCGCTGCTTGTGCTTCGGGTTGACGCAGATCACTCGCACCACCCCGCGCCGGTGAATCACCTTGCACTTGTCGCAAATCTTTTTGACTGAAGCTCTTACCTTCATTTTCCTGCTCCCATTTCCCCTAAACTTTGCGTTCGGTCCGCCGCTATTCGATTACTTATAGCGGTAAACGATTCGGCCGCGCGTCAGATCGTAGGGCGAAAGCTCCACGGCCACGCGGTCACCCGCCAGAATTCGGATGAAATTCTTGCGCATCTTGCCCGAGATGTGCGCCAGCACCTGATGCTTGTTTTCCAGCTGCACGCGG
>DASTCZ010000412.1:0-6852 GCA_035710585.1 Candidatus Acidiferrales bacterium
GATGACGATGATGATCGCGAGGCCGACCGCGGCTTCCGCCGCCGCAACGACGATTACGAAAAATACAAACGCCTGGCCCTGCAACTGACCGTACGACTTGCTGAACGCGACGAACGCGAGGTTCACCGCGTTGAGCATGAGCTCGATGGACATGAACAGCGTGACGATATTTCGTTTAAAGAGAAAGCCGATGACGCCGAGACCAAAGAGGATGGCGCTCAGAATGATGAAATAGGAGAGCGGCACCATCTCAGGGTTTCTCCTGTTCGCGCTTGGCGAGAACGATCGCGCCCATAATGGCGATCAGAATGAGCACCGAAGTGAGCTCAAATGGAAACGCGTAATCGCGAAAGAGAAGCATGGAGAGATCGCGTGTCGATGTCGTCTGTCCAGACGAACCCGCCACAGCGGCGGAGCCCATCGCGACCCACCACGCAAGAGTTGCGGCGAACAGAACCGCAACTGGAACGCCGACGTATGTGGCAGAGCGGCTGAAGTGTGTGCGTTCTTCGACTCCGGCGTTGAGCAGCATGATGACGAAGACAAACAGCACCATGATGGCGCCCGCGTAAACGATGATCTGAACTGCGGAAATGAATTCGGCGCCAAGGAGCAGATAGAGCCCGGCAATGGCGACCATGACGACGATGAGCGAAAGCGCGCTGTGAATCGGATGCTTCTGCAAAATCAGGCTGACGGCGCCGCCGATGGCGACCAGCGCGAGCAGGAAGAAAAGCACAGGCATCATCGCTTGCCCACCAAGATGAAAAGGCTCGTCAACACGACGTTTGCGAGTGAAACGGGCAACAGAACTTTCCAGCCAAAGCCCATCAGCTGATCGTAGCGGATGCGAGGAAGAGTGCCGCGAACCCAGACGTAGATGAATAGGAAGACGGCGACCTTGGTGAGGAACCAAAAGGGGCCTTGCACATAGCCGATCGCAAACGGGAACGCACAGACAAATCCGACGGCGCAGAGGACGAGCCCGAGAACGGGCAGCACGGCGCGGCCGAACATGTTTTCGTAGCGGATGCCGTCAAGAATCAGGCCCGCGCCGGCCAAAATGAATATGACGGTGGGAATGTAGAGCGACCACATCCACGCTCCCGTCGATGGAATCGGTGAAAGCCAGCCACCGAAGAACAATATTGTCGCGAGACACGAGACCGTGAGCATGTTCGCGTACTCCGCCATGAAAAACATCGCGAACTTCATGCTGGAGTATTCGGTGTGAAAGCCGCCGACGAGTTCCTGCTCGGCTTCGGCGAGATCGAAGGGCGCGCGGTTGGTCTCGGCAACCGCCGCGGTGAAATAACAGAAGAAGCCGAGAATCTGCGGGAACGGCCCTGCGAAGAGATACCACTTCGGAAGCAAGTAAGGCGTCCAGCCTTGCTGCGATTCGATAATGCCGCGAAGGCTGAATGTGCCAGTGGTGAGAAGAATGCCGACGATGCTGAGCGTGAGCGCGAGCTCGTAGCTGACCATCTGCGCGGAGCTGCGCAGGCCGCCGAGCAGCGGATACTTGCTATTGGATGCCCAGCCGGCAAGCGCGACGCCATAGACGCCGAGCGAAGTGATCGCGAAAAGGAAAAGCAGGCCGAGATTCAAGTCAGAAATTGCGAGAGGCGTTTCGACGCCGAACAGCCGTATTGTTTGCGGACCAAACGGAATAATCGCCAGCGCAGTGAGCGCGAGAGCCAGCGCGAGAAACGGCGCGAGCAGGTAAACGAACTTATCGACGCCGAAGGGAAGGGGATCTTCCTTGGCGATGAACTTGATGCCATCAGCGAGCGGTTGCAGCAGGCCGTGCGGACCGGTGCGATACGGGCCCCAGCGAGACTGAATGTGCGCGACGACTTTGCGCTCAAACCATGTGAGGTAAGCGAGTGCGGTGAGCGTGAGGAAAATCATCAGCGCGGTCTTCACGACGAAAGCGAGAAGGAGCGCGTGCTGGCTGATGAAATCGTTCACGAGCGGCGCGCCTCGTCGAGCGAATTGATCAGCGTGAGATAGGGCGTCATCGAGCCGCTGGTGAACATGCTGTCGCGAGCAGGGGCGATCGCGCCCGTCGGCACCTGGTACCCATCAAGCGCGGCGTGCGACGCGACAAGCGCCGAGCCGCCGGTTAGAAGAGGCGCCATACTGATGTCGTAGCCGGGCACGTGTTTGCGGATTTCCTCGAAGGCAGCGGCCGGCGAGCGGAAAGGAAATGCCTTGCCGAGACCTGCTTTTGCGAGCGCGTGAGACAGGAAGCGCAACAAATCGAAATCGGTGCGCGGCCCCTTCGGGTCGAGCGCTCGGTGAAATAGTTGGATTTCGCCTGCTGTGTTGGTGACGGTACCGTCTTTTTCGTAGAGCGAGGCGGCGGGAAAGATGACGTCGGCGAGCTTCGCCGTTTCGGTCATGAAAAGTTCGTGGACGACGAGAAATTCGAGCTTGCCGAGGCGATCGCCCTTGATTTGCGATCCAACGCCGAATGTTTTTACCGGATTCGCGCCGAGAACGTATAAAGCTTTGAGTGTACCGGACTGAGCGGCCGCGAGCATTTCGCGCGCGTTCGCGCCGCGTTTGTCGGGAAGTTTGGCGTCCCACAGTTTAGCGAAGGCGTTGCGGGCGGTTGCGTCTGAAATTGGTGCGTAGCCCGGCAAGCGATCGGGCAGAAGTCCCATCTCCGCGGCGCCGCGGGAATTCACGTAGTCGCCGAGAGGAATGAGGCGCGGATTTTGCAGTGCGCCGGAGAAGTTGACGAGATCCTCGATGGCGTTTCCGACGAATTCAGGACCGAAAACGATAAAGAGATCCGGTTCCTTTGTAGCCGCTTCCTTCAGCGCCGCAAGTTCCGCCGGAACCGAGCCTTCGCCGGTGGCCAGCCAGTGAATCGCGGCGGCCAGATTATTCTCGCCGACGATCGCGGCATGCGCCGATTTCTTGCTGAATTCATGCTGCGCGGAGGAGACCGTGAAAAGTTTGGCGCGGTAGTGGCGAAGCGCAGCACGGATCTGATAGGCGACGAGCGGGCTTTGATTGGCAACGTCATCGCCGATGAGCAGGATCGCGCGAGCCTCGGCGAGTTGCTGCATCGTCGCGCCGGATTGCACGGCGCGATCGCCGAGAGCGGCAGCGAGTCCGGTGTAATCGGCGGTGCGGTGGTGATCGACGTTGTTGGTGCCGAAGGTGGCGCGGGCGAGGCGCTGAAATAGATAGTTTTCTTCGTTCGTCGTGCGATTCGAACCAATGAATCCGACGCTCGCGGCGCCGTTTTTCTTGTGAATGTCCGCGAGGCGGTTGGAGGCTTCGGCGATGGCCACTTCCCATTCGACGGGTTCGAGCTTGCCGTTGCGGCGGACGAGCGGTTCGCGAATGCGATCGGGGTGGGCGACGAAATCGTAGCCGAAGCGGCCTTTGGCGCAGAGAAAATCGGCGTTAATTCCGGAGAGGTCGCGGTTATTGGCGCGAAGGATTTCGTTGGTGCGCACGCTGAGAGTGACTTTGCAGCCGTTGGAGCAGTGCGTGCAGATCGTCGGCTGGTAGGACATCTCCCACGGACGAGTTTTGTAGCGGTACGTGCCGCTTGTGAGCGCGCCCACGGGGCAGATATCGATGCACATGCCGCACTCGATGCAATCGAGTTTGTGATCGCGATTCGGAATGATGACGCTGTTGACGCCTCGGCTTCCGACGCCGAGCGCTTTAACGCCCATGCCTTCGTCGCAGACGCGCACGCAACGAAAACACAGGATGCAGCGGGGCGCATCGTAATAGACCGCTTCCGACCATTTTTCTTCCGGGACGTGGAGCTTTTCTTCCACGAAGCGGCTCGACTGCGCGCCATAGCGGAAGACCATGTCCTGCAATTCGCATTCGCCGCCCTTGTCGCAGACGGGGCAATCGAGCGGATGATTCGTGAGTAGAAATTCGAGCATGCCTTTGCGCGCTGCGTGAATTTGCGGCGTATCGGTGCGGACGACCATGCCCTCGGTTGCGACGAGCGTGCACGCGGTCTGCAGCTTGGGCATTTTTTCGACTTCGACGAGGCACATGCGGCAGGCGGCCTGGAGCGAGAGTCCGGGGAAGTAACAGAAAGATGGAACCTCTGTAGCGATGCGACGCGCGGCTTCGATGACGAGAGTGCCCGGCGCGACAGTGACGTCGCGGTCGTTGATTTTCAGCGTGACTGGCTTGGCGTCGGGCATTACACGGCGCCTCGTACGTGTAGAAAGGCGAAAGCAGATCCGTCGTCGCAAACTACGCTCCTCGAAATGACGAGCGCGCAAGCAACGTCAATCGAAGCGAAGATCATAGCGCGGCGAGGACCTCCGCGGGCTTGTAGGGACATTTGCCCTTGAGGTGACCTTCAAACTCGTTGCGCCATTTTTTCACGATGCTGATCGTCGGCATGGCGGCAGCATCGCCGAGCGGGCAGAAACTGCGGCCAAGAATATTCTTCGAAAGCTCGTCGATGAGCGGGATATCTTCGGCGCGCCCCAAGCCTTCATGGAAGCGGTCGAGCATTTTTCGCAGCCACGCGGTGCCTTCGCGGCACGGAATGCACCAACCGCACGACTCGTGCGCATAAAAGTGCATGATGCGGCGGGCGAGATCGACCATGCAGGTGTCTTCGTCGATCACCACGGTGCCGCCGGAGCCGAGCATGGAGCCAATTTTCGCGACCGAATCGAAATCGAGCGCGACATCGATCTCATCGGCTTTGAGAAGAGGGCAGGAGCTTCCGCCGGGAATGACGGCCTTGAGCTTTTTGCCGCCGGGAATACCGCCGGCAACTTCTTCGATGAGCCTTTTGAGATTGAAGCCCATCGGAAGCTCGTAAACGCCGGGGCGATTCACGTGGCCGGAGATGGAGAAAAGGCGCGTGCCGCCATTTTTGGGTGAGCCGAGCGCGGCGTAGTTTTCTCCGCCGCGAAGAATGATGGCAGGCACGGAGCTGAGCGTCTCGGCATTATTGATAACGGTCGGGCAGCCGTAGAGGCCGACGACAGCGGGAAACGGGGGGCGGATGCGCGGATAGCCGCGCTTTCCTTCGAGCGATTCCATTAGCGCGGACTCTTCGCCGCATTCGTAAGCGCCAGCGCCGGTGTGCGTGCAAAGATCGAAATCATAGCCGGAGCCGCGAATGTTCTTGCCGAGATAGTTGCTTGCGTAGGCTTCCGCGATTGCGCCGTCAACAATGTCTTGCACGTAGCGATATTCGCCGCGAATGTAGATGTAGCCCTGGTGTGAGTCGACGGATTTTCCAGCGATGACCATGCCTTCGATGAGCTGGTGCGGGTCCATCTCCATCAGCGGGCGGTCTTTGCTTGTGCCGGGCTCGCTCTCGTCGGCGTTGGCGATGATGTATTTGGGCTTGGGAATATCTTTCGGGACGAAGCTCCACTTCATGCCTGCGGGAAAACCGGCGCCGCCGCGGCCGCGAAGGCCGGATTTTTTCACCTCGTCGATTATCTGCTCCGCCGTCATTTCCCTTAGCGCCTTCTCCATCGCTTTGTAGCCGTCGTGCTGGAGATAGACCTCGAGCTTGTGTGAGTCCTTGATACCGAAGCGGCGGCTGATGACGGGAACTTCACCGGGATGGCGCTCGTGGACGGAGCCGGAAAGTCGAGGCTCGGGCACGGGCGGGCGATTGTGGTCGAGCCCTTCGATAATTTGGTCGATTTTGTCGGTGGTGAGATTCTCGTAGAAATCGTAGTTCACCTGCATCGCGGGAGCGCCAGTGCAGGCGCCGATGCATTCGACTTCCTCAAGAGAGAAAACGCCGTCGTTGGTGACCTGACGATTGCCGATTTCGAGGCGTCGCTCGACGTGTTCGAGGAGCTGATTCGCGCCGCGAAGCATGCAGGAGACATTCGTGCAGACCTGGACGTGGTAGCGGCCCGCCGGCTTGCGGCGAAGCATGGAGTAGTACTCGAGCGTTTCGGTGACTTGAAGTGTGTTCAGATCGAGGCGGCGCGCTATCTCCTCGACGAGTTCATCGCTTACAAAGCCGAAATGGTCTTGACCGTACAACGCCATGGGAATGAGCGCGGATCGCTTGACGGGGTATCGCGAGAGAAGCGTCCGGTATTTGGCTTCGAGCTCGGCGGGAAGCTGCATCAGCGATCAACCTCGCCGAGGACGATATCAATCGTGCCGATGCAGGCGACGACGTCCGCGATGAGCTTGCCTTCGACCAACTTCGGCAGAGCCTGAAGATTCACGAACGAAGGCGCGCGGAATTTCACGCGATATGGCTTCGGAGAGCCGTCGCTGACGATAAAAACACCAAGCTCGCCGCGTGGAGATTCGATGCGCTGGAAAACCTCGCCTGGAGCCGGAGAAAAGCCCTCGGTGAAAATCTTGAAGTGATAGATGAGGGCTTCCATCTCCGTCTTCATTTTTTCGCGCTGCGGCGGAACGATGCCGGGCGCTTCCGCCTTGATGGGACCATCTGATGGAATCTTCGACATCGCCTGGCGGACGATTTTCAGGCTTTCGCGGATTTCGGCCACACGGAGCATATACCGCGCGTAACAGTCAGCGTCTTTGCGCGTGGGGACTTCGAATTCGAATTCCTCGTAGCTAGAATAGGGGAAGTACTTTCGAACGTCATAATCGATGCCGGTGGAGCGGAGCGTTGGACCGCTGATTCCAAGGGCGATCGCGTCGTCGGCGGAAATCATGCCGATATCTTTCGTGCGCGACATCCAGATGCGATTGCGCGTGAGCAGGTCTTCGTATTCGCCGAGGCGCGAGGGCATCATGTTGACGAAGCGCTTGACGCGATCGAGCCAGCCCGGCGGCGGCTCGACGGCGATGCCGCCGATGCGGAAATAGCTGGTCATCATGCGCTGGCCGCTG
>DASTCZ010000413.1:0-5281 GCA_035710585.1 Candidatus Acidiferrales bacterium
CACGTCGAATCCCGCAACTCGTGCCGTCCCGTTCGTGGGCTCGAGGATCGTGGCGAGCATCCGCAGCGTGGTGGTCTTCCCGGCGCCATTGGCGCCCAGCAGCCCGTAGATTTTTCCGGGCTCGCACCGGAAGCTGACGCCTTCCACCGCGCGAATTTCGCCGCGCTTCTTGTCGTGGAAGATTTTTCCAAGACTTTCCGCTTCAATCATGCGCGGACACACCTCCGCAATAAAAAATTGCGCATACTCGGAAATCGGAGCAAGAGTTCAACAGGCCAATTTGACTACGCACACCTTCCCCGAAAGTTTCACTGGTCAGACAGAGCCGGTTCAGCCTTTATGGCAATTCGGGCACTGCTTTGCGTCGAAACGGTCCGGCGGCACACGAAACATGTTGTTGCACTGAATGCACACGCGGTGAAGCGCCGGCTCGCCCCGCTTGGGCGCAGGCGGAGGGGCAGAGTGAGTTTCTGCGGCCATAACCGCATTCTACCATGTCCGAAGGCTCCAAAATGCCGGCGTCAGCGTCGTTGGATTCACCCTTCCGGCATCTCGCGGTACTCCTGGCGCATCCCTTGAAGTGGAAAGCCGATTGAAGTAAGTTTTGCGCACTAAGTTGGAGGGGCCTGTAGCCATATCCAGGCCATTGGCTGAGATGTTGCGGTCATTCCACGCGAGCAGCTTCCGCAGAATGTCGAGGTTTTCGGGAATTGAGACGGTCGTCGCGCGTCTGGCTGTTCTTGGCGATAGCGCTGGCGCTCGTCGCGCTGCTGGTGTGGTATGGCCGGCGCAAACCGGTGCCGGTAGTCGATGTCTACACCATCGCGAAGGGTGACATTTCGTCGGAAGTAAGCACGAACGGCCGCGTGGAACCGATCACTCCTTACGAGATGCGCTCGCTGGTGGATAGTCGCGTGGTCAAGGTGGGAGCGACGGAAGGCCAGAACGTCAAGCAGGGGCAATTGATCGTGGCGCTCGATGATGCGGCCATCCAGGCACAGCTTTCGCAGGCGCGACAGCAGCTTGTGACCAGCGAAGATCAACTTCGCATCGCGAAGCAAGGCGGCAGCGCGACGCAGCTGGCGCAGATCGATAGCGACATCCGCAAGGACGAATTGGACCGCACAAAGCAGCACCAAAACGTGACTGCGCTGGAAAAGCTCGTGGCCCAGCAAGCGGCGACGCAGCAAGAATTGACCGATGCACGAGCGAATCTTTCCCGCACTGAGGCGGACCTGCAGCGGCTACACACCCAGCGCACCGACGCCGCGCGCACCGCAAGCGTCGATACCAGCCGGCTGAGCCTGGCGGTACAACAGGCGCAAGACAGCGTGCGCGATCTCGAGCAGAAGGAGAAATCGACGCACATCTTCGCGCCGATCAGTGGAACGCTTTATTCGCTGCCGGTGAAGATGAACGATCCCGTGAGGCCCGGGGATCTGCTTGCCGCGGTCGCGGACCTGAAACACATACGTGTGCGCGCGTTCGTTGATGAGCCGGAGCTGGGCGGCATGGAAGCCGGCCAGACGGCGATCATTACGTGGGACGCTCTGCCGAACAAGAGTTGGACCGGGAAGACAGGCCAGCCTCCGAAGGAGGTCGTGGCGCGGAATACGCGCAGCGTCGGAGAGCTGCTCTGCACCGTGGACAATAGCGACCAGCGGCTGATTCCCAACATCAACGTCGGCGTAAAGATCGAATTGAGCCAGCGTTCAGGCGTGCTGGTAGTGCCGCGCAGCGCGGTCACTTTCAACGGTGTGCATCGTTACATCTACATCGTGCAGGGCGCCGATCCAGGCAGTACCACGCATCTGACGCAGAGGGAAGTGCGGGTGGGCACCTCGAGCACAACGATGTTTGAACTGGTCAGCGGCGTGCGCGAGGGAGAATCGATCGCACTGCCCGGCAACGTGGAATTGAAAGACGGGATGCGCGTGCGCATCGCGGAAGCGGAATGATCTTGCGATCGGGCCTCCAATGCTTCTTGTTCATTCTGGCGGCCACCAGCGCGCCGCGTGCTTCGGCGCTCGATTCCGCGCGGGCGGAATTCGATGCCGGAAAATACACACAAGCGCACGCCATACTCACTAAGGAAGCGAGCGACGGCTCGCGCGACGCCGAAATTTATTACTGGCTCGCGAAGTGCGATCTCGAATTGCGCGAATACGACGAGATGATCGCGCACGCTGAAAAGGCTGTCGAACTTTCGCCGGATAATTCCGAATATCACAATCTGCTCGGGCGCGCCTATGGCCGCAAGGCCGAGCACCACGCCAACTGGTTCTCGGGACTCTCCCTGGCTAAGAAAATTCGCAACGAATTCGAGCGCGCCGTAGAGCTGAACCCGCGGAACGTCAAGGCGCAGCGCGACCTCGCGAATTATTACGCGCGCGCCCCGGGAATTGTGGGCGGAGGCGAGGATAAGGCGCAGCGCAAGCTCGAAGAGATTCAGGCGCTCGATCCGGTTCAGGGACACCTCGCGCGCATGGACTACTTCGTGGAAAAGAAAGACTGGGTGCACGCCGAAGCGGAATGCCGCATCGTGGAAAACGAAAAGCCGCGATCGGCCGATCCCTACAACGAAATTGCCGAATACTATGAGAACCGGATGGACGGCGCTTCGCTGGAGCGCCTGCTCGATGAAGCCGCGCAGGCGGGAGCGACCGATTCGCGCTTCGATTATTATCACGGCGCCGCCGCTGCGCTCACCGGCGAGCGCCTGGAAAATGGCCAGGCCGCGCTGAAGCGCTACGTGAATAGCGTGCCGCCACGAAGCGGCTTGCCTTCCCATTCCGACGCGCATCTGTGGATCGGCAGAATTCTGGAGAAGCAAGGCCAGCGCGATGCGGCCGCGGCGGAATTCCGCGAGGCGGTGAAGCTCGATCCGCAGAACAAGGCTGCCCGCGAGGCGCTGAAGCGCTCCGGCGCGTAAGCCTTCATCTGCGGCTCCCTTCCCAGGAATCATTTTGGTCATCGCGGCGTTGTATCTGGTGGGTGCGCCTGTCCGGCGGCTGCGCGGCGCCGTGATAAAATTGCGCTTTCGATGTCATCATCTCCGCTGATCCGGGTCCACGAACTTCGTAAAGCTTTTCGAACCTTTCGCCGCCGCGAAGGCCTCTGGGGCGGCATACAGAATCTTTTCGTGCGCGAATACTCGACTCTGAACGCAGTCGAGCGCATTTCCTTCGAAATCGAGCCCGGCGAGATGGTCGGCTACATCGGGCCCAACGGCGCGGGCAAGTCCACCACCATCAAGATGCTCACCGGAATTCTGGTGCCGACGTCCGGCGAAATTCGCGCCAATGGCTACGTGCCGTGGAAGCAACGCGCCGGTTATGTGAAGCACATCGGCGTTGTGTTCGGGCAGCGCACACAGTTGTGGTGGGACATCGCGGTGATTGAATCGTTCAAGTTGTTGCGCAGAATTTACGAAGTGCCGCAGCGCGATTTCGACGAGCGCATGGAACTCTTCAACAAAGTGCTCGGCATCAGCGATTACCTGCACACTCCGGTGCGCAAGCTCTCTCTCGGCGAACGCATGCGCTGCGACCTCGCCGCAGCGCTGCTGCACAACCCGCCGATTCTGTTTCTCGACGAGCCTACGATCGGACTGGACGTTGTCGCCAAGGATCACATCCGCCAGTTCCTGCACACCATCAACGAGCGCTACCGCACGACGGTGTTGCTGACCACGCACGACCTGGACGACATCGAGGAGCTTTGCCGCCGCATCATGATCATCGACCACGGCAAGCTGCTCTTCGATGGCCCGCTTGCCATCCTCAAGCAGAAGCTGTTGCGCACCAAGCAAATCAAATTCGCGTTGCGCGATTCGGAATCGGCCGGCGCGTTGCAGCGCGCGTTAAACGTGGATGGGCTGGTCGTGGACCGCGTCGATGAAATGAGCTATCGGGTGAGGTTCGACCGCACGAGGGTATCGACCGCGGATCTGATCCGCCATGTGCTCGCGGCGGCGGAAGTGCGCGACCTGCTGATCGAGGACGAGCCCATCGAAGAAATCATCAAGCGCATTTACGCGGGCGAGGCGGCCTTAACGGAAGTTCCCGCCGCGGCGCACCACTCGTCATGAGCGCGCGCGCGAATGTGCTGGCACCTTACGCAGAATTTTCGCGAATCGGCTTCGTCAATATCCTGGCCTTTCGTCTGCGCTATTACACCGGGATTCTGACGTATCTCATCAACGTGACGGTCTACTACTTCATCTGGTCGGCGGTGCTGGGGCACGGCGGCGCGTCGAGCGTGACGCTCGGCGGATTCGATCTGCCGCAGATGTTGACATACGTTTCCGTCGGCTGGATCATTCGCAGCTTTTACTGGAACACCATCGATCAGGAAATGGCCTACGAAGTGATCGAGGGAAAAATCGCCATGGACCTGATCAAGCCGGTTTCGATCCAGGGCATGTGGATCGCGCGGGCCGTCGGCGAATCGAGTTTCCGGCTGCTGATGCTGACCGCGCCGACGGCGCTCGTTCTGATCCTCATTTTTCCGGTTCGTGCGCCGGCTTCGGTCGGGCACTTCGCGATGTTTTTCGCCGCCACCATCGGCAGCTTTTTCCTGATGGCCGCGATCAATTTCATGATCGGAACGCTGGCGATCCCGCTGAAATCCATTCTGGCGATGATCCGCGCGAAATACTGGCTGATCGAACTGCTTTCAGGGCTGCTGATTCCCGTGACTCTTTTCCCGCGCAAGATCCAAATCGCGATGGCCTGGCTGCCGTTCGAGCACATCGCCTTCACCCCGTTGCAGCTATATTTGGGCAAGCTGTCCGGGATGGCGGCGGCAAAAGCGCTGACTGCGGAATGGTTTTGGGTCTTCGCGCTGCTATGGCTCGGCCACCTCTGGTGGAACCGTGCATCGCGGAAGATCACCATTCACGGCGGATGACGATGCAAAGAAGAATTGCGAGCATCCGCCTGCACGCCGAACTCTTCTGGGAATATTTTCTTCAATACCTAAAGGTGCGCGTCGGCTATCGCGGCGACTTCCTGGTCAGCCTGAGCACGAGTTTCGCGGCGTCGATGTTCGCGCTCGGCTTCGTGCTGATTCTTTTTTCGCGCACCAAGCAACTGGAAGGCTGGCGCCCCGCGGAAGTTATTTTCCTCTGGGGCTTTTCGATGATTCCTTACGGCCTCTTCAACGTGCTCAGCCTGAACCTCTACGAGTTCGGCAACACCTACATCATGGAGGGCAAATTCGACCGGGTTCTACTTCGTCCGGTCAGTTCGCTGTTCCAAATCCTGTTTGAGAATTTCCG
>DASTCZ010000414.1:0-16753 GCA_035710585.1 Candidatus Acidiferrales bacterium
TGGGAAGATTGGTCGCGTCACGCCGATCTCCCCGCCGAAAATAGCAGCGATCACCAGTAGCGCGGCGAACGAACGCTATTTCGTGATGCCCATTTGCGTGAGCATGTAGGCGTAGTTGAAGGCGGTTTCGTGGAGCGCATCGTAGCGTCCTGACGATCCGCCATGGCCCGCGCCCATGTTGGCCTTAAGGATGATGGTGTTCTTGTCCGTCTTGGTGGCGCGCAGTTTCGCGACAAACTTCGTGCCCTCCCAATAGGGAACCTGGCTATCGTTGAGAGAAACCTTCACCAGCATATTGGGATAGTTCTGCGCCTTGACGTTGTCGTAGGGCGAATACTGAATCATGTAATCGAATGCGGGCTTTTCGTTGGGATTGCCCCATTCGGTGTATTCGCTGGTGGTGAGCGGGAGCGACGCGTCGAGCATCGTGTTCATCACGTCCACGAACGGAACTTCGGCGACGACCGCTTTGAACAAGTCCGGGCGCATGTTGACAACCGCGCCCATCAGCAGGCCGCCGGCGCTGCCGCCATTGATCACCAGGCGATCGGCCGAGGTGTACTTGTTTTTTTCGAGATAGTCGGCGCAATCGATGAAGTCGTAAAACGTGTTGAGCTTTTTCATCATGCGGCCCTGCTGGCGCCACTCCTCGCCCATTTCGCCGCCACCGCGAATGTAAGCCAGTGCGTAAATCACGCCGCGATCTAGCAAGCTCAAGCGGTTGGATGAAAACGTCGGCGACATCGAAATGCCGTAGGAGCCATAGGCGTAGAGCAGCATGGGTGCGCTGCCGTCGAACGCCACGCCCTTTTTGTAGACCAGAGAGATGGGAACCTTTGTGCCGTCGCGCGCGACCGCCCAGATGCGGCGCGCTTCGTAATTGTTTGAATTGAAATCGCCGAGCACGGGCTGCTGCTTCAACAATTTCCGCTCGCGGGTGTTCATGTCGTAGTCGTAGACCGAAGACGGCGTGACCATCGACTGGTAGTTGAAGCGCACAGTGGCGGTATTGAACTCCGGATTCGCGCCCAGGAAGACCGCGTAATCGGGCTCGGCCATGGTGATGCGGTGCGACTGATTCGTCTTCGTGTCGATAACGCGGAGATAATTCAGGCCGCCTTCCTTTTCCGAGACGACGAGGTGATTCGCGAAAAAGGTGAGGTTATCGATCTTCACTTGTGGATTGTGCGCGATGAATGTCTTCCAGTTTTTCTCGGACGGATCGCTGACGGGCGCGGTGACTACGCGGAAATTTTTCGCCTCCTTGTTCGTCGTGATGTAGAACTGGCCGCCGTAATAATCCGCCTCGTATTCGTGGCCATCCTGGCGCGGAAGAACCACTTTGAATTCGCCGGATGGTTTGTCCGCGGGCAGATAGCGGAACTCGCGGGATGTCTTTGCGAAGGACGCGAGGAAAATCATCTTCTTGTCCTCAGACCGCGTCGCGCCGAGATCGAACAGCTCGTCTTTTTCGTCGAAGATGAGATCGCTTTTGTCCGTGCCCACTACGTGTCGAAAAAATTTGTCTGAACGCTTCGAGACCGCGTCCTCAGTCGTATAGAAAATTGTTTTGTTGTCGCTCGCCCATTCAACGGAACCGGTGCGCTCGATGTTTTCGCCGAGGTCTTTGCCAGAGCGCAGGTCTTTCACGTGAAGCGAATACTGGCGGTAGCCGGTGCTGTCTGTGGAGTAAGCAAGCAGGTTTCCGTCGTCGCTGACGGAATATGCGCCCAGCGCCATGAAGGTATGGCCCTCCGCCATTTTGTTGAGGTCGAGGAGGAGTTCCTCGGTACCCTCTAGGCTGCCCTTCTTGCGGCACATGTAGGGATACTGTTTACCCTCTTCGGTGCGCGAATAGTAGTAGTAGTTGCCGAGCCGGTAGGGAACGCTTAAATCTGTCTGCTTGATGCGGCCGAGCATTTCCTTATAGAGCGTGTCCTGCAAATCCTTTGTCGGCTTCATCACTTCGTCAGCGTAGGCGTTTTCCGCTTCGAGATGCTGAATGACCTCGGGGTTTTTCTTGTCCCGCAGCCAAAAGTAATTGTCCTGGAGCGTGTAGCCGTTGATGGTGGTGGGATGCGGGACGATTTTGGTCGATGGCGGCTGGAGCGCGGCGCCATCCTGCGGCGAGGCCGCGGGCGCGATGGGAGTAAGCAGTGCCATCAGGAACAATCCTATCTTGACCGGTCTATTCACGGTTCGCCTCCAGGTGCGATTAGTTTTGCTTGCTACTTTCGAGAGGACGGAACGTCGGAAAACGATCGAAAGCAGTTTCGGCCAGGTTTGGCGAAGGCGCAAGTGTTTTTCGGAGGATACAGGAGCAGCGCGAATCAGAAGCGACTCGCGGAGCTCAGTGATCACCGCGCGCTACTTGAAACGCTTCTTTTTTACGACATCCAACGAAAACGTCCCATTGATGTCGCGGAGCGCGACGATGCTGAGATCCGGCCGCACTTGATATTCGATCTGGATCACCTGCTCCTGAGAGCCCGTCACGTTGGAGCTGTAGGTAATGGTGATCCTGTTCGCGAGGTTTTGCTGCACCGTCACGCGCGTCGCGGCGTTCTGCTGCGTGCTGGTGGGCGAAAGAAAAGGATCCACGCGAAAGCTGCTGATGCCGAAGAGTTTTTCCACGCGCCCGCCGAGCTGGCTGGTAATTGCTTCGGAAAGTAGCGTCGTCGCACCGGTTTGCTGCGATTGCGCCGCCGCCGAGCCGCGATAGCTCGAGGCCTGCGTGGCCTGCCCGAGCGCCAGCAGGCTGATGATGTCGCTGGAAGGCAGCGGCGGATCGGAGCGGAAACTGGTGCTCAAGTGACTTGCCGGACCGGTCAAGTCGAGCGTGACTTCGTACTGCGAGACGTGCGTGATCGCCTGAACGCTGAGAATCGGATCGAGGCGGAAAGGATTCGCGAAATCGATATCGCCGCGCGAGACTTGATAGCGGTTACCGCCAAACGCAAGCTCGCCGTTTCGCAGCCCGATGTGTCCGAGCAGCACAGGATTTTCCCACGTACCGCGCACACGCAGGTCGGCGTCGCTTTCAAAACGCGCGCCATTCCACTGCACCGTCGCGTCCGGCGCGGAGCTGGCCTTGATGTCGAACTGCAAATTGCGAAGAAAGGGCGACGAGGTAGTGGGCGCGCTCACCGGCGCCTTGGATGCCGCAACGAGCGTGGCTAGATCGAACCCTTCAGCCATCAGCACGCGTTCGACCGAGACATCGCCTGAGATCGTCGCAGCCTGCAAGCTGCCCGCGAAGCGAAGCGTTCCGTTCGCGAGCCAGCTCATGCCTTCGGGGTAGCGGATGCGCACGCCGTTCGCGCGCGCGTTCAAGTCGTACCGCATGGCTCTAAACCCATCGCCGTAACTCACCGAGCCGGAAAGGAGGAGTTGGCCGCCGCCCGTTTCTGCGCGAACGCTGTCAAAGATTAGCCGGTTCGTGTCAAACACAAATGCGCCGGTTACGTTGCTCAGCCCCGCGGGGAACTCGTCGTACGTGGCGGAAGCGGACTGCACGTCCATGCGACCATTGATGCGCGGGCGATCCAGCGTGCCCTCGATCGACGTGTTCACGTTGGCCGTGCCGCGCGCATCGAGCAAAGGGATAAAGCCACCAAGCAGCTGAAGATTGATGCCGCCATTGATTTGCATTCCGATGGCGCGATCGCCCGCGAATCGCGTGAACCCGGAAATGCGGAAGTCGGAACCCGTACCGCGGAGGTTGGCGCTATCGATGCGCACTTCGTTGCGACGGTAAGTGAAGGTCACCGGCCCGTTGTTCTCAAGATTGACGTAGTCATAGGCGAAGCGAAGCACGGAAATATTGGCATCAACCGCGATGGAATCCGCGTTGCGCGCCGAGCCGGAAATTTTGAAGTGGCCGGTCATCACGCTATGGCCGGTGACCGCTTCGAGGTGCAGCCCTGCCTGGATGAGCGGGTCGAGATCGATTTCGTGCGTGTCGAGTTCGCCGGTAATCGGGAAATCCCCAGAGAGCTGCAGCTCGAGCCAACCCTTGACGCGATCCACCGGAAGCGCAGAAGAAAGATCGACGCGCAGGCGCCGGCCGTCCGCATCGATTTTTCCGTCGTAGCTGCCGAGAACTTCGTTACCAGAGCGGAAATCCACGACGCGAAGGGTGCCTTGCGCTTTCGGCGCGAGAATCGGCCCGTTGCCGTGCAGCTGAAAATTCAGCTGCCCGCCGAGAGGCAGCCGCGCGGACTGTATGCGACGGATGTCTTCGACGGGAATGCCGCCGCCGCTGAGATCGAAATCGACGGTGTTGTCGCTGAACCGTAGGGCGAAATTTCCGGTCACGACCCCCGGCGCGCGCCCGGTCTCGAGAGGCAGGAACCGGACTTCGGCGTTCGAGATGCGCACCTGTTCGTGGTCGAGATTCAGTTCGCCGCGCGCGCGATCGATTTTCCAGCCAAATCCTTCGAGCTGCGCGAGATCGAAAAGCCCGTTCAATTGCGGGTTCCGTCGCGTGCCGCGCATGTGAAATTGTCCAGAGAGAATTCCGTTCACCGGCGTGTTCCAGCCAAAGATCTGCTGCAAGCCCTGCGTCGGAGTGGCCGCGACATCGGCGTCGAGGCTCCATCGTGAATCGGGGCTGAAGTTCCACTTGTCGAGTTCGAGCGCGAGCTCGATCTGCGCCGACGACTTTCCACGCACCGCCCGCCCGCGGCTCAGCTGAAAGATTGTCGGCGAATAGAGCATCTCGCCTTCAATTTCATCCCAATAGAGCGAGCCATATTTCGCATTGCGTGCGTGAACGTGGCCGGTGAACGTCGGTCCGGCGAGCGGCCCGGAAAGTTTTCCAACCCAGGTCGCGCTGCCGGTGATCGTCTCGGGCTCCGAGTTTGGTCCTCGAAGCCGGTCGATGAAGTCGTCCCAGGGCGCGAGATCGCCGAGATCGGCGGTGACCTCGAGCGCGGAATCGGCCGCGCCAAGCGAACCGCGAATGTCGAGCGTGCTTGTCGGTGTGGAAATCACGCTCGGCTGCACGATGACGCTTCGAAGGTCGCCGACGTAGTCGTAGTCGATATGCGCGGTGATAGGAATCTTGGACGATGGCATATTCGCTGAAGGTGTCCAGACAGTAGTGCCGCGCGATTCGAGGTGCTTAAAGTCCTCCGACCACGTCGTGATCGCATCTGTCTGCGCCGTGCTATCCCAGTGCAGCGGCCCAACAGGAAAGCTCGGATTTTCCACGGCGGCGAGCATCTGCGCGAGTGACATTCCTGCCGCGTGCGATTCGACGCGAAATTTCACCCCGCTAAGAGTGAGATTGACGCGGCCATGCATCGCGCCGCCGAGCGCGGTGGCTTCGAAATCCGGCACCACGACCTGTCCACGCGCGGCATGAAATGTGCCGCGGCTGGAGATGCCTCGATCGTGAAACCATTGGAACGCGAGCGCGATTTCGCGAGCGGAGTAATGCCCGTCGGAATTCCACACGCCCGCAGCGTAATTCCCCGAGCCACTGACATCGACAATCCCTGACGGCGCATGTGGCTTGCGAAATATCGTCTCGACGTCGGAAAGATCGAGAATTCCTTTGTAACGGAACGCGACCGATGGGTGTGCCAGATAATCGACATCGATCTGAGAATCGAAATGCGTGTGCGCGATGCGAAACTCGAGTTGATCTGCGTGGAAGGCATCGGGCGTAAAGGTGAAGCGCAGCGAAAGATCGGATGCGGCCGGCAGGTAACGGCGGGCGGTAAGCGTGAAGTCCTGCCATGTCATCTTGCCGGTATACATCGGACCGGAAGCAGGCACACTCCAATCCATAGCGAAGTTCAGGCGATCGCCTTCAGCAGCGAGCGGCGTGCGAGTGTCGTTGTAAAGCAGTGTGCCGTTTTCAATTTGCAGATGGCGAATCGCGAATTCGAAAATGCGCACGCGAAATGGCTTTGAAGCGGGCGCTGACGGCTTCAGCGCAGGCAAATTCGAAGAGCCGTCTTCATTGAAGCGAACGTGAATTTCTGGTCGAGAAACCCTGAGTTCTCGGAGCGAGACTTTCTTGTGCCAGAAGGAGTCAATTTGAATCCCGGCAACGACGGAATCGGCGTGGAAGAGCGGAAGCGTGCCTCCCGGTTCGCGCCCGTGAACCGTCAGCCCGTCGAGATTTACATAGAGCGAGTAAATGTCGAAGTGGAATGCGCCCAGCTCGACCGTGCCGCCGGTGACATTCTGGATGCGAGTCACGATTGCGTCGCGAATCGCGTTGTCAAACCAGCCCATTTGAAAGCAGAACAGCATCGCAGCAACGGCAAAGATGAAAGTCGCGATGAGCACGCCGAACGCGCGGCGGACGTGGCGTTTCTTTCCGGTTTTTCGCGCGGCGGTCATGGCATTCGTGAATCCGGCTTCGCGGCGACGGGCGAAAGCAGATTTTCGATCTTGAGATGGGAGCGGCTCTCGCCGAGCCACTGCGTCGCGCGCGCGGAGATTTCCTGCTGGACGAGCAGTTCGTGGATTTGTTCCGAAACAGAATCAAGCGAAGGTGCTGCCTGATTCCGTGCTTTCATCTGCGGAACGAACTGCTCTTTGTAATATTTCTCCACTGCGTCGCGGTCCACCTGCGCGGAAGGGCGGAACTTGTAATCGACGTATCGGCTGAAGAAGAGCGCGCGGCGAATTTGGCGATCGAGCGCGTCGCCGCCGATTCCCGCAGCGGCCTGGCGCGACTGGAATTGTTGCGGACCGCCGAGTTCGTTGACGAGCTTTTCGCGCGCGGCTTTGACGTCCGTGTCGGACGGTTCCGAAAACGCGGCGGCGTGCGCTTCGTGTTCGATGATCCACTGGTCGATCAGCTCGTCAAAGCGTTTTTCCTGCGGCTGCGGTTGCCCTTCGACGAGTGTCTGAAATTCGCCCAGCTCGCGCACTTCGCTGAGCAGGATGACTTCGCCTTCGACGCGCGCAATGATGCGGTCAACGACGATCTGCGCCGTGACGATCCTCGGCGCCATCGACGCGCACACTACCGCAACAAAAAGGACGCGAACGAATTGGCATCGGAGTCCGCGCATCAGAACACCGATCCAAGATTGAAGAAAAACTGGAAATGCGGCAGGCGTGTGAGCTGCGTTCCGGTCGGGCACGTCGGGCCGACGGTGCACTGCGCAAAAAATTGCGCCGGATTGATCTGATAGCCGAAGTCCACTCGGACCGGGCCAATCGGCGTCGCGTATCGCAATCCAAGCCCAATCGTGTGAGAGAAATATGCAAGATCGCCGCTGGTAGTTTCGGCGGCAGTAGGAGTGCTGCGAAGCGTGAAGGCTCCGAGACGACTGAACACGTTGCCGGCATCGTAGAATAGCGCCCCGCCAAGTTTCGTGCCCAGTTTCGGCAGATGCATCGGAAAGCGCATCTCCTGCTGAAAAATCACGAGGGCCTGACCGCCAAGCGGGAATCCCGTCACCGGATCGCGTGGGCCGGCTTCGTTGAGACCGAAGCCGCGGAGCGAATTGCCGCCGCCGGCGAAGAAGCGTTCGGGCAACGGGATTTCAGACGAGAGCGTATTGCCGATGGTGTCCTGAATTCCGAATTGCAGCGAGCGCGCGAAAATGAAACGAGGACTGAGCGTGTAATACGTCGAATTTTGCAGGAAAAAGCGGCCGAAGCTCGCGGAAGAGCCAATCGGCTTTCCCGCGATCGCAAAGTCGGCGCTGTTGTAGCTGCCGTGAGTTGCGTCAGCAGGATTATCGCGACGCTCGCGAATCCAGGTAAATCCGAATTCGGAAACCTGCGTGGGCTGGCTGAAGAGCGGAATCAGCTCTTGTTCAATCTGAAGATCGGCGACGCGGACGAGGCGATAGGAATAGCGATAGAGAAACGAGGTCGCGCGCGAATATTTCTGAGTCAGTTGGACGGTGCCTTCATATCGAGTGGAAGTAAAAGTCGTGACGTCGCGGGATTTGTCCGCGAAGACGGTCAATTGAAGGCTGAAATTGGGTTTGCCGAAATAGTTTTGCGTTTGATAGCTGAGAAGCGCCCGGCCCTGCAGCGTGCTGGCGCGAACCTTGAAGGAGAGCGTATCGGCGCGGCCGGTGAGATTGAGTTTTGTGAATTCAAATGTGGCGCGCGGGCTGGCGGTAAACGAGCCGGTGACGTCGCCCGAGCCGGAGAGTCGCTGCACTTCAAACCCGCCGCCGTAGCCGATCGTGTAGCGCTTGGCTTCGTCCACCACCACGTCCAGAGCCTTCTCTGGGTCGGCGCCTCCGGGATTCTGCGGCGCGACGGCGACACGCGTGAACACGCCGAGATCGTAGAGTCGGCGCTGCGTCTCGATAACTTCGCCTTCACGGAGCGGTCCGCCTGCTTTGACGCGGATCTCGCGCCCGATTACACCGCGTCGCGTGTGGTCGTACCCGGCGATCAAAATTTCGGAGATGCGGATCTGCTCGCCTTCTTCGATGTGATAGACCAGCGCAACTCGTGGCCGGGTGTTGATCGCAGCGGCAGAGGAATTCGCTTTAGGATCCGCCGGGATCTGCGCGGGCTGCTTGGAATTCGGCTGTGCGTCGGGAGCGGACGCGGGAACTTGCGCATCGGCGATGGGAGTGACGGCGGCGGTGAAATGAGCGCCGGGAAAGCCCTCGTTGAAATACAGTGCGAGGATGTTGTCGCGGTCGGTGGCGACGTTGAAATCGGAATAGGGCTCACCCGCGGTCGAGCCGACCACCGCGAGCAAGTCGTTGAGCTTCACGGATTGATTCCCATCGACGTCCAATCGCCCGACGAGCGTCTGCGCGCCTTCGTTGACGGCAAAGTGCACGAAGAGATCGCCGCTCTTGCCGTGGTAGTCCTGCTCCAGGTGAGTCGTGACCGCGGCATTCTGAAAACCGTTGGCGACGTAGAGATCGCGAACCGCGCCCGCATCGGTATCGAGCAGCCGCTGGCTGAAGCGCCCGGGCGTGGCGAAAGCCGCGGGCTGAATGGTCAGGCGCCCGCGAAGTTGGTCGCCGCTGAAATAATGATTGCCTTCGAACGCGACGCCGACGAAGTGCTGCTTTTTCGTTCGCGCGACCTCATAGGTGATGACCTGTTCGCTGGTCGCCGGCCCGCCGGATTTGGAGGGAACAGTCTGCTCGCTGGTGGTGTAATCAACGGCGGTCTCATAGTAGCCGCGGCTCTCGAAGTAATCGCGGAGATTGCGGCGGCCCTCGGCGAGCAGATCGGGATCGACGGCGCCTTCTTCGAACACCGGCACTCGGCGCTTGAGCTCTTTATTCGGGATCTTGGCACCCGAGACGACGACGCGCACGCGAGGGCCGGCGATCGTTTCGAGCTCGAACGGCATCGAGTTTGTGGCGGGGTCGTAAGTTCCGCGGTGGAATGTTACGCGGGCGCCCAGGTAATCCTGCTTGACGAGATATTTGCGCACACGATCTTCGCTGTGCTTGAGCTTGTTTGAATCGAACGGGTCACCGGTTCGCAACTTGCTGTGAGAAAGAAGGTCTTCGTCGCTAAAGGGCGTGGTGTTTTTGATGGAAATCTTTCCGGCGCGGGCGCGCTCGCCCGGCTGAACCGTGACGGAAATATTCATCTGCCGTTGCGCGGGCTGTGGCGATAGCGACGTGCTGATCTTTGCCTGATACAGCCCATCGAGATTGAGGGCCTGCTGAAGATTCTGCGCCGCATCATCGACGCCGGATTTGCTGAACGGATCGCCGACGCGAAGGCGCATCGCCGCGAAAGCGGCGGCATCGCTTGGTGGAGCGTGAATCCCGTCGAGTTGTACCACGGCGATGAAGAGCGTCCGCTCCACAACAAAGTCGAGGCGTAAACCGGCCGCCTGCGGCGTGACCTCGGCAGTCACGTTTTGATAGTCGCCGGAAGCGATCAGTACTCGAATGGCTGCACGAATGACGCCGTCGTCATAACTTTCTCCAACTTTCACGGGCAAGTTCGCGGGATTCTGCGCAATCGATTCGCCGGTGGAAGAGACGATTCGAATTTCAGAAATCGGCCGGCCGGCAAGTTGCGAAATGGATTGGGGACTGGCGTCAGGCGCCGGCTGCGACTGCACAGGAGTTCCCTGCGCCAAAAGCGCGGGCGAAACGACTAGCGCGCCCCAGAAGAGCGTCAGTGGCAGCGACAGGCGGTAACATTTGAGAGGGAAATTCCCGTACATGAAAGAAAGATTACAGGTTAGCACACGCGGTTGCCTGGCCTGAGGTAGGCCGGAAGGTCGTGTTCACCATCCGCAAGCCTTGCCGCGATGTTCGAAGGGGCAGACATTCGGAGATATCATAGGTTCGGCGCGGACTACGGGTAAACACTTGAAGCACGGGTCAGAACATCGCTATTCGCGGCAAATCCTGCTCCCGGAAATCGGGCCGGAAGGCCAGGAGCGGCTCGGGACCTCGCGAGTGGCTGTGGTGGGCTGCGGAGCGCTGGGTTCGGTGATTGCGAGTTTGCTGGCCCGGGCAGGCGTGGGATCGCTGCGGATCATCGATCGCGACTTCGTGGAACCCTCCAATCTCCAGCGCCAGCTTCTGTTCGATGAATCGGACGCGAAATCGGCGCTCCCGAAGGCTGTGGCGGCCGAGCGGCACCTGCGCGCGGCGAACGCAGAGGTCGCAATCGAAGGGGTAGTCGCGGACGTGACGCCCCGCAATGTGGAAGAGCTCCTTGCAGGCCGCGATTTAATTCTCGACGGCACGGATAATTTCGAGACTCGATTTCTGATCAACGACTTCGCAGTGAAAAATGGAGTTCCCTGGATTTATGCCGCAGTCGTTGGGATGCGCGGAGTTTGCCTGCCGATTGTCCCGGGAAAGACAGCCTGCCTTGCCTGCATCGCAGAGTCTGGAAATGGTGAGGCGCTTGCGGACGAGGAGACTTGCGACACCGTCGGTGTGTTGGGAGCGGCGGCTGCAGCAGTCGCTTCGCTGGCGTCGGCAGCGGCGATTCGAATGCTCACCGGAGCCGGTGATGGCATCGCGGCAAAGCTGACTTCGATCGATGTGTGGAATGGAGAGCAACGCAACGTAAGGGTAGCTCGCGATCCGGATTGCCGCGCTTGTGCCCGCCGTGAATTCACATATCTGCAGGGCGCGGTGCAGCCTCACGTCACGATGTGCGGGCGCGATTCGGTGCAGATTCACGAACGAAATCGGCGCATCGATCTCAGCGGCTTGGGAGCGCGGCTTGGCGCTGTGGTCACCGATGTGCGCCGGAACGATTTCCTGCTGCGATTCCGCGTAGCGCCCTATGAGGTGACGGTCTTTTCGGACGGGCGTGCGATTATCAAGGGCACGCGCGACCCGGGCGTTGCGCGCTCGCTGTACGCGCGATATCTTGGCGCGTAGATTCCTCTAAAGCGGAGTTTTCCGGATGAAGAATAGCCACCGTGTGGTGTGCGCCGGCATTTGCCTCGGAACGTTGCTGCTCGCGATCGTAGCGCCGGCAAAGAGCGGCAAGCCGAAACAGACGCAAGGCGCGAGTGCGCAAAAGGCGACTCTCGAGGTTCTGAAGCCCCGATTGGAGGCCATCGCGGGCAAATTGCAGGGGAACACGGGCATCGCGGTGGAAGACCTGAATTCTGGCGAACGCTTTTCGATCGAAGGCGGCAAATCATTTGTGCAGGCAAGCTCCATAAAGATCGCGATACTGGTGAGCCTGCTGAGAGATGATCAGCAAGGAAAGCTGCATCTCGGCGACAGCATCGCAATACACCGGGCGGACTTCGTGGGTGGCAGCGGAGTATTGCAATATTTCAACGGCGAAAGCGACTCGCTTTCGCTGCACGATCTGGCGGTGCTGATGATCGTGCTCTCCGATAATTCCGCGACGAACTATGTGATCGACCGCGAAACGATCGCGCACGTGAACGCAACAATGGACGAACTCGGCTACAAGACTACGCGGCTCAACCGGCGCATGATGGACGCGGTGGCGCAACGCGAAGGCCGCGAAAATCTTTCAACGCCCGACGAGATGTCAGCGCTGCTCGACGCGCTCCACAAAGGCAAGTTGCTCGACGCTGGTCACACAAAAATGGCCATCGACATTTTGCAGATCCCGAAGGACACGCCGCTCGGCCGAGGTCTGCCGGCCTCGCAACCGCACGCAGACAAGCCCGGAGTGCTCCCTGGCGTGCGGACAGATTCCGGAATCGTGCCGCTGGCCGGACGGCCGTATGTGCTCTCCGTGATGATCAATCGAGCTGCGGATGAGAATGCCGCGGAAAAGTCGATCGAGGAAATCTCGCGCGCGACCTACGAATATTTCCGGTCGCTTCCGAAAAACTGAGCTGCTAAAAAAGAATGACGCGCAACGAGTGCTAGCGCTGCGCGGTACGGCCAGGTGGAACGCGCATGGCCGCGCGGTCCAGGCTCTCACGCAAATTCATAAGCGTCAGAAATGTGCTGAGGACGCGCGCCTTCAGTTCATCTGCCATGTGCAGGCCGCCCGTGGCGACGCGTGCGAGCAATTCTCCTTGATTGGAAACGAAGCGGATGATTTCGACCTGCCGCTCGTGCCCGGCATTGCCCATCACCGTTTCGCGGCGCAGCTCGGCGCACATCTGTTCCAGGCGCAGCGTGAAGTGCAGCAGGCACAGCTGCTCTTCACTGATCTCCCTGGGGATGGCGAGCTTGCACCCAATTGTACGGCACGTCTGACTCATCGCGGGGACTCTCGACTAAATTGCCGGTCAACTTAATTGTTTCATTCGCGCGCCGCGGATTCCAGAATTACGGCGGGGAAGGTTCGCAAGAGGTTACACTGTACTTCGACCGTAGTGGAACCCGCGAAAGTCGAGGATTTTCAGCCGCATGGCGCGCACTCTGACGAATCCAATAGACGTGAACGAATCGTTCGTCAATGACGCACATTTTGCCGAGGCGCGGCGCAACATGGTGGAAAAGCAGCTGCGGCGCAGGGGAATCCGATCGGGAAAGGTGCTCGAGGCGATGGAGTGCGTTCCGCGCCACGCATTCGTGCCGCTCGAGGTAGTCGAATTCGCCTACGCCGACCATCCGCTCGGCATCGGAGAAGGGCAAACGATTTCGCAGCCGTTTATGGTCGCGGCTATCGCGGAAGGGCTCGCGCTTGAGGGGAACGAGAGATTGCTTGAGATTGGCGGAGGATCGGGATACTCGGCGGCGGTGATGTCATTGTTGGCAGACAAAGTCTTTTCCATCGAGACGCATGAGTCGCTGTCAATGAAAGCCCGAAATACGCTCGCGGAACTTGGATATTCGAACGTCGATGTGCGCTGGGGTGATGGCTCGGCAGGGCTCACGGAGGAAGCGCCGTTTGACGCCATCGCCGTAGCCGCCGCAGCGCCGGAAATTCCCAAGCCGCTGATGGACCAACTCACGGAAGGCGGGCGCCTGGTAATTCCCGTCGGCCCTCCGAGCGAGCAGGAATTGCTCCTGGTCCGGCGCACGGACAGAAAATTGGAAATCTCTCGCCTGCATTACTGCAGGTTTGTGCCGTTGACGGGGCAATACGGGGTGCGAAGCTAAGCGAACCGATGAGCGACGCCTCACCGGAACTTTCCATCGTAATACCCTCTTACAACGAAGAGCTGCGGCTTCCGCGCACGCTCGAGCGCGTGCGCGCGTGGATTTGCGCCGCCGCGATCACGGCAGAAGTAATCGTCGTGGACGACGGCTCGACGGACGGTACGGCGCGGGTGGTGACGGAGCGCGCTGCGACTTGGCCGGAGCTGCGCCTCGTGAGCAATCCTGGAAATCGCGGAAAAGGCTACAGCGTGCGGCACGGAGCGCTCGAAGGCCGCGGCAGGATCCTGCTTTTTACGGATGCTGATCTTTCAGCTCCGATCGACGAAGCACCCAAATTGCTGGATGCGCTCAAAACTCACGATGCGGCAATCGGCTCGCGAGGGCTCGACCGGCGAGTGATCGAAGTCCACCAATCGAAGCTGCGCGAATTGGCGGGAATGGTGTTCAACCTGATCGTGCGGGTGACGCTCGGGCTTTCTTTTGCAGACACGCAGTGCGGCTTCAAGGCCTTTCAGCGTGACCGTTGCATCATTCTCTTTCAAAAGCAGCGCATCGAGCGCTTCGGCTTCGATCCCGAGCTGCTCTACCTGGCACGGAAAAACGGCCTGAGCGTGGCCGAGATCCCCGTCCGCTGGGCGCACGACGCAGGGACGCGAATCTCCATGGCCCGCGACAGCTTCGGAATGTTCGGCGAAATCTGGCAAGTGCGCTGGAACGCGTGGATGGGCAGATACCGCTGAATTCGAAACGCTTGTACTTTGCATCACAAAGTACTTGACAACAACGCGGCGCTCAGAGACAATTCCGAATATGCAGCCTGCCCGCCAATTCTCGACGCCCCCCGCCGAGCCCGTCCGAATGGAAGCTCACGCAGCGGACAATCTTCGTTTCATCCGTGAAACCATGGAAAGCGCCGGCCGCTTCACCGCCGTGCCCGGCTGGGGCGGCGTGGCCATGGGGCTCACCGCAATTGGCGCAGCGATTCTCGCCTCGCGCGAAGCAACTCCGTCGCGATGGCTCGCCGTGTGGCTCGTAGAACTGGCGCTCGCCATCGCCATCGCCGCTTCGGCGACACTGATCAAAGCCCACGCGGCAAAGTTAAAAGTTTTCTCCGGGCCCGGACGCAAATTCGCGCTCAGTTTTTCGCCGCCGCTGATCGCAGGTGCGCTTTTGACCGTGGTGATGTTTCGTGCGGGAATGGCTTCAGCGCTGCCCGCCACCTGGCTGCTGCTTTACGGAACCGCGGTGGTGACCGGCGGCGCATTTTCCGTGCGCGTGGTTCCCGTGATGGGCATTTGCTTCATGGTGCTTGGCGTCGCGGCGCTGCTTTTGCCGGTGGCGTACGGAAATATTTTGATGGCGGCCGGATTCGGCGTGCTGCAAATCGTCTTCGGGCTGCTGATTGCGTTTCGGTACGGAGGGTAGGAGGGATTCATGGCGAAGTCGAGCGCGCTGGCGCAGGAACGCGGCGCAAAAGGAAAACCGGAGGGACGGCTCGGAGCCGTGCGCGGTCACGCGGAAAATGTGGCGCGCGATTTCGATCGGCTGATCCACGAGCGCATGCGGCTGGGAATCGTTAGCGCGCTGGCGGTGAATGATTCGTTGACGTTCAACCAGCTAAAAGCGCTGCTGAATACGACGGACGGAAACCTGAGCGTGCACGCGCGAAAACTGGAAGAGGCCGAATACGTCGCGTGCACGAAATCATTTGACGGGCGGCTTCCGAAGACCGAGTACCGGCTCACGGCGTCGGGACGAAAGGCGCTGGAGCGTTATCTGGACCACATGGAAGCGCTAATCCGGGCCACCCGCGAACGCTAAAAAAATTTTCGGCTTGCACTTTGCATAATAAAGACATTTATAGGAATAGCCAGGAAAGGAACGGACTCATGGGAGTGAATTTCGCGCCACCGATCCACGTGGCGATCATCATGGATGGAAACGGCCGCTGGGCCTCGCTGCGCGGGCGGCCGCGTTCAGAGGGACACCGCGCAGGCTCCGAGAATGTGCGCCGTATTGTGCGCGCGGCCGCGGACCTGGGCGTGGGGACTCTGACGCTCTATGCCTTTTCCGCGGACAACTGGCAGCGGCCCTCGATCGAAGTTTCACTGCTGATGCGGCTGCTGCACAACTACCTGGCCAACGAAGCGCAAGCGTGCGTGGAAAACGGCGTCAGGATTTCCGTGATCGGCCGCCGCGACCGCCTGTCGCGCGAGCTGCGCACGGCGATCGAGGCGGCGGAGATCATCACCGCGAACGAAGAGAAGTTTCATCTCCGGCTCGCCGTGGATTATTCGGCGCGCGAAGCGATTTACCGCGCGGCATGCCGCTTTTATAAATCCACGCAGCTCTCGCGCGAGGCATTCGAAGGCGTGATGGGCGAAGTGATGCACGACGACGCTCACGAAGTCGACTTGCTGATTCGCACCGGCGGCGAGCAGCGCTTGAGCGATTTCCTGCTGTGGGAATCGGCGTATGCGGAGCTTTATTTCACGGAAAAAATGTGGCCGGACTTCGGGACGGACGACTTGTCGGACGCGATCGCGGAGTTCAGAGCGCGCGACCGCCGGTTCGGCCGTGTGACGGACGCAGTCGCCAGCTGAACGCGAGCGCTAAAGAGGAGCGATTCCATGCCTGAGAACCTACAACTCAATCAGTTGACTGCAGACTTTGGGATTATTGAATTTCTCGGGAGGGCGGCGATGCTCCTGGCAGTGATCGCCAAGCCGACTGCCCATCTGCAATAAGTCAGACAGCTCCGCCTCCGCGAAACCGCGAATCCCGTTGCGCGCATCAAAGCGACGCGAGAAGCTTCCGATCGCAAGAGCGGGAGCGCTGGAGTCTGTGGCGAAAAATCTCCTGAAGTCATTCGCGCTTGTTGCCGCGTTGCTGACCGCTGGCGCCGCACGCGCGCAAGGCCCTCCGTACCAAACCGACGATCCGACGCCGGTCGATTACAAACACTACGAGGCCTACATCTTCGGCAGCGTGGATGGGACGCCGGTCCTCTACGGCACGCTCGGTCCTGCTTTCGAATTCAATTGGGGAGCGATTCCACGCGTGCAGCTGCACATGATCGCGCCGTTCGGCGGCACTTTTCCTTCAAACAATCCGCTTTACGCTCCGAGCGGACAAGGCCCAAGAACGTTCGGATACACGGACATGGAGTTCGGCATCAAGCTCGCGATTATCAAGCAAACCAAGCGGCGCCCGCAGATCGGCACGTTTACGATGTTCGAGGTTCCGACGGGAAACTTCGACAAGGG
>DASTCZ010000415.1:0-4560 GCA_035710585.1 Candidatus Acidiferrales bacterium
GCGGCGAATGGGTCGCGTCCAAATAGCGCGGCAGCTTGCAGACAGGCGGGATTTCTCCACAACCTCTCGGGTCTGCAAACCGCCGCAGCTCCAATTTCGGTTTTCGCCCCGCTGCGGTCAATGGTACTTCCGGCCCTGTCCCCCATATGTTAACTGCAACCTATTCTGACCTGCAGAGTCTCAAAATCTTATGTCTTCTTCTCAGTAATTCGTCAGGGGACTTTTCTTCTTCTTTTTCCGCTCTTCTGCTTCACTCCGCTCCCATTCCAGCAGCTCTTCCTCAGACATCATGTAGTCGTTCCGGTCGGCAAACATGGTGTTCTTGCGTTTGCTCTGTTTGCTCTTTGGCTGCTCGGAGACGCGCAACGGCGTTCCTGTGTCGCGGTGCAGCAGGCTGAGTGGCTCCGTGATGGCTCCGGTTTCCGTCAGCAGATCGCTCACCTTCTCCCAGAAATCGTGCAGATGAAATGGCTTCAGCAGATACGTCAATCTTCGGCTTTCCAACACCAGCTGTGCTTCGGAAGCAATTTTCGCAGGCACGAGAAACAGCACCCGTACTCCGAGTTTTCCGCCGATCGCTGCGGGCGCGTGAGCGAGCTCGCTGAGGATGTCAAATACCGGGCCCGTGGTGCCGCATCGCGCCGTGTCCGCGATAATCAGGCGCACTTTGCCCGTCGCCAAGGGAGGCAGCAGTTTTTCGGGAGTGTTGACGACGCTCACTTCCCAGCCCTCCGAATCGAGCATCTGCCGCAAGGCGGTATTGCTCGTGGCTTCGTCGTCGAGAATCAAAATGCCGACCGGATCCATGAACCCCCCAATTTCAGTATAGGCGTGCGATTTGTCCTCGGAATCCATTCTGGCGGACACGCGGCGCACTGGTCACCTATACTCAAGTACAGTGGAACCATTTCGCACCGGCGGCGCGCGTCCGCCGTTCGGCACCTCGATTTCACGAGGATTGCGCCTGCGCTGCGGTCGCTGTGGAGCGGGCCGGATTTACCGCAGCGCGTGGCGCATGAATCATGATTGCCCGGTCTGCGGAATTCCGTATTACCGCGAGCCGGGATACTTCGTCGGCGCGATGATCGTGAATTACATCGTGACGATATTCGTCGTAATCACCGCGTACCTGATTTCGAGGCTGATTCCCCCGTTTTGGGCTGCTTCGCCGGAGACGAAAATCGCTGTGTGGCTGATCGCGTCCGTCTGCCTGTCGCTCATCCTGGTGCCATGGACGCGGAGCTTGTGGATCGCGGTGGATTATTGGGTTGAACCGTGGTCGCCGAATCAAACGCGATGATTCGCATCGACCTGCCGGAGACAACGGCGGCTGGTAGTATTTCCTATCGCTGTGCAGAATCCGCGCTCACGCGCTTTCAGGAGGACAGGTGAAGCACACTGCATTTAGTCGGGGGAGTTTCGGCGCTGTCACCTGTTTTGTATGCATGATCGCCGCGCTGCTTGGTTTCGGGTGCGGCAAAAAAGCGGATCAGAGCGAGACGCGCGTCTCAGTAAAAACTGGGCTTCCGAAGGGAGTCGATCCGATGGCTCCGCGGACGATTTCCTTGGCAGATCTCGTTGCGATGCCCGAGCCGCCGGGCGTTACCGCAAACGATCCGCGCTACGAGAAGGCTCGCATCCCGGCATTTTCAAATCCGCTCGGGCTGAAAGAGGGCGACGCGATCACAGTGCGGGCCTATCTGCACAGCATCACGCTGATGGGCGATGGCGATTACGCGCTACATTTTTCGGCGAGCAAGGATTCTCAGGATAATTACATCATCTCGGAGATTCCTGACGACGATGATGTGTCCGATCATCATCTGCGCATGATGGTCGATAACGCTCGCGATTTCATCAAGCGCCAATTCCTGCAAGGCCGCGACCCCGCGCGTACTCCCGGCACGACGCTGGCCGATGCGCCAGCGATTGAAATCACCGGCCAATTGTTTTTCAACGACCGCAGCGTCGGTCCCATCGCCGCGGATCGCCAGGGCTTGCACCGCGCTTCGAACTGGCAATTACATCCGGGCTACGACATCAGCCTCGCGCAAAAACCTCCGCAGTAAATAAGGTCCGCGAACAAGGTTTTGTCGGCGAATCACGCCCATCTACAGGCGATTGAACGGCTGGAGATGCGGTGATAGCCTCGGTCGAAGAGGCTGGCGCCCCGGCCAGCTCGGCCCGACGCCATCCAATGGCGACCACCAGCCGCCAAATCGATGTGGCTCTCCTGCGCGAGCGCGTAGTGGCGGAGGCGCGCGCGCTTCTCGTCGAATTAGGAAACACGAATGCGGCGGGCATCGTCCGCGCAACTTCGCATCTGGAGCGCGACCTCGGCCTGGGAAGCCTTGAACGCGTCGAGCTGATGGTGCGGCTCGACAGAGCATTTCATGTCCGACTGGACGACAGCGCGGTAGCGAAGGCTGATTTGCTGGAAGATCTTGCGACCTCGGCGGCTTCTGCGCTGCAGCGCGAGCTCGAAGTCGAACCTTTGCTTCCTAAGCACTCCGGCGCACCGCAGGCCCGCAACAGTGCCTGGGATTTCGCGGCAGTCCGAAATTACGAGCCCACATCCGTAGCGGCCGGCACGATTCCGGGGCACGCCGCGGGTGTTCCACTCGCCAAGACGCTGAACGAAGTGCTGCGATACCGCGCAGAAAATGATGGCGACCGTCCGCACATTTTTTATTACGAGGGGGACGAAGCTCGCGAGCCGGTAACGTTTGGCGAACTTTTCTGCGTCGCGCAACGCGTCGCGCAGGTTCTCAGTGAACGGAGCGTCGCTCCCGGAGATACCGTCTGCCTGATGCTGCCGACGTGCCGGGAGTTTTTCTACTGTTTCGCGGGGATCCTCCTCGCCGGAGCTGTCCCCGTGCCTATCTATCCGCCAGTTCGTGCGGACCGAATCGAGGAATATGCCGAAAAGCAGATCGCAATCCTGAATAACGCACGCGCCCGGTTGATGATTACGTTTGATCGCGCAGAGCGCGTGGCTCGACTGCTGGCACCGAGAGTCCAGACGCTCCGCGGAGTGGTGAACGCAAACGAGTTGGTGGCAGCAAAACCGAAGCTACTCGCGCCCGGCGCAATGCCCGCAGGACAAGCGGCTCGCAGCGAGACTGATCTGGCGCTCCTTCAATATACGTCGGGATCTACTGGCGATCCGAAAGGAGTGATGCTGACGCATGCCAATCTGCTCGCAAACATCCGCGCGATTGGCGATGCCGCTGGAATCACCCAAGATGACGTCTGCACTAGTTGGTTGCCGCTCTACCACGACATGGGCCTGATCGGCGCTTGGATGGTGCCGCTGTATTTCGGATTGCCGCTCGCAGTGGTTTCGCCGATGGACTTTCTTTCAAGGCCGGAGCGCTGGCTGAAGATGATTCACCGCCATCGGGGAACACTGGCCGCAGCACCAAATTTTGCATACGAACTTTGCGCACGAAAAATTCCAGAGGTGGAGCTGAACGCGCTCGACTTGACCTACTGGAGGGCGGCGCTCAACGGAGCCGAAACGGTATTGCCGGAAACGCTGGAGCGTTTCGCGGATCGCTTTGCTCGCTGCGGATTTCGGCGAGAGGCGCTTTTGCCCGTCTATGGGTTGGCCGAATGCGCGCTCGCGCTGACGGTGCCTGTGCAGGGCCGTCCGGCGCGAATTGACGCGATTGAGCGCGACGCGCTTTCTGCCGAGGGACGTGCGGTACCTGTCGCTTCAGAAAACTGCGACGTCAGCCGATTCGTAAGCGTCGGCGCGCCGCTGACGGGCTATGAGATCAAGATTGCGGATGCGCAAGGACATGACGCAGGCGAGCGCCGAGAGGGCACGCTTTGGTTTCGCGGTCCTTCGGCAACGCAGGGATATTTCAACAATACTTCAGCGACCGCGGCGCTCTTTTTAGATGCGCCGCCTGCGGATGGTGGCGCGCCTTGGGTCAATTCTGGAGACCGCGCTTATTGGGCTGACGGAGAGATTTTCATCACCGGCCGCGCGAAGGACATCATCATCAAAGCCGGCCGGAATCTCTATCCGCACGAAATCGAGACGCTGGCGGCTCGAGTACCGGAGATCAGGCGGGGCTGTGTGATCGCATTTGCGGCGTGCGATGCAAAAACCGGAACCGAAAAACTGGTGATCGTTGCGGAAGTTCGTGAGCCCGCTTTACTGCGAGACCCAGAACGAAAAAGCGAAGTGTGCGCGGCGATCGGTGCGGAAGTTTTTGGGGGAATCTCGGTGCCGCCAGACGCAGTGGAATTACTTCCGCCGGGAAGTTTGCCGAAAACCTCGAGCGGAAAATTGCGGCGCGCCGAAACGCGACAGAGATATCTGGCAGCGGCGCTCGGCCGATCCGACGGCGCAGCCTGGATGCAAGTTTCGCGCCTAGCTTGGGCCGGGTTTCGTGAGCGAATGCGGAGCGCCGTGGTCCGCGGCGGCCAGGCCATTTACGGCTTGTACGTGCTGCTCGTGTTCTTGGCGTCGATTGTGCCCACTTGGACGCTGGTGAAAATTTCACGAAGCCGCAAATTCAGTTCGCGCGTGACGCGGGCAGGTCTGCG
>DASTCZ010000416.1:0-12754 GCA_035710585.1 Candidatus Acidiferrales bacterium
AATAATTCCGCCGCGCCCTCCAGATTATCCGCAAACGCGCGAGGACTTCCGCAGGCGCACCTATCCGACGTTTGACGCGCTCGCCCCGGCCGAGGCAGCCTCAAGCCACATTGTTTCGTTTTTGTTCGATCCCGCGCGAGCGGAGCGGCTTATAGAAGCTCATGCGCTCGATTCCAACTATCCCGGGTTCGGCGAAGTGGTCGACAAAATATTGGACGAGACTTGGAGCGCAAAGCCAGCGACTGGGTATGCGGGGGAAATTCAACGCGTTGTGGATCAGACCGTTCTATACGATCTGATTGCGCTCGCCGCAGACGCAAACGCCGCAAATCAAGTGCGGGCGATCGCGTCACTGAAGCTAGACCTGCTGAAATCTCATCTCGAACGACCTCTCATGAACGCAGATTCCAGGCCGCAGCCTGATGACGAATGGCGCGCGGCATATTTTTTCGCAGCCGAACAGATCAAGCTCTTCCAATCCGATCCCAAGAAATTCGACCTGACCAAACCGGCCGTCCCGCCGGACGGCCAGCCCATCGGCGACGATGAAGACTGGAGCTGGCGCTAACCGCCAGACCTGGCAGGCTGAATCGGCTCGGCGGGACTGCGCTCGCGTTCATCCCGAAGCGACCCGATTCGACGACCAGTTTTCCACCGAGTGATCGCGCGCGCGAAGCCCAAGCTGTTGCCCGACCCATCCGCATTGGCACATTAGCCGGAGCGTCGCGCCGTCAATTGCCTCGCGATTGCTCTCGGTACTGAGCGTCCGCGATGCCACGGCATTGCCGCATTGGGGGCAATCGAAGATGAGCGTGTGAAGGAAAAGAGCGTGACCCGCTGACATTGTTCACCTCGCATGAAGTCGGGCGTTCGTATGACTTCTGCTAAGGCTGGGCAATATTTAATGGCTGGGTCGAACCGCTATGGGGCTGCCGGGGACGTTTCCAAAGGTCGGCCGCGACCGTCAATCACCCTTGGGGGTGGCATCGAGCGATCAAGGCCCAATACTTGCACGAATTAGATGCCAATTCTGTCGGTAGGTCAAGTACTAGACCCAGCGTCTTCAATCACTTAGCCTAGAAGCTTTGCTGTATGGACTTCTGGGCCTCAAATTTGTAGCTTACCTGCCAGCCCACAACCTCTAGCCCTCCATCTAATTGCCGGAGACTACCGGTGACACGCACGAGCATACTCATCGCTGACGACAACGAAGTTGCCCGGGGCTTGCTACGGGACACTCTAGCCTCCCGTGCCGATTGGGTGGTGTGCGGCGAAGCCACGAATGGTCTTGAAGCGGTCCGCCAAGCCCTGGAGCTGAAGCCCGACCTGATCGTGATGGACATGGCTATGCCGGAAATGGACGGACTTCAAGCCTCCCAAGAGATATTGAAGAGCCTGCCCGGCCTGCCCATCATCCTCCACACCATGCATACCGGCGAGCAGGTGACGATCGTCGCCAAGCAGATGGGCATTCAATCCGTAGTCGCGAAGACGGCGCCCGTAGGTGAGCTCGAAAGTGTCATTGAAGAATCTCTATTGCGACGCGCCGAAAGCCTCGCGGCGAGTCCCGGTAATTCGGTTTCAGATGCCACCGCAGCCTCAGGCGCAAAAGTACTGGAAGCTGCTGCCGGCAGTTCGCAATCCGCGCAAACGGCCAGCGTTTCCGATCCCTCCGATCCGCCCAAATCCAACTGAGTGCCGCAAACGGGCAGCGGTAGTTCTCTATATTCTGGATACTTGACATTAATGATACTAGACGCGTAGGTTGGTTTCACAATGGAACTCGACGCGTCTCACTATTGGCTCGCCCTTTCGCTAACTCCCGGCTTAGGTGCACGCCTTTCGGGAAAACTCCTGCGTACGTTTGGCGACCCGGAAGCTGTGTTCGAAGCTTCCCAAACGGCGCTGGAAGCGGTCGGGCTCACTTCAACGGTCGCAAAAGCGGTCGTTCAACGCGACGCCTTCCCGCGCTCCGAAAAGGAGATGGCGCGGCTTCGCGAACTCGGTGCGAAGCTCGTTCAATGGAACGAGGCCGAATACCCCCCGCGATTGCTTGAAATTTATGACCCGCCGCCCCTGCTCTACCTTCGTGGTGATCCTCTAGTGCTCCGGCGGCATTCGATCTCGATGGTCGGCACGCGCCGCCCCAGCCTTTACGGCAATCTCATGGCGGAGCGGCTCGCGCGCGACCTCGCCGACCGTGGGCTTGTAATCGTCAGCGGATTGGCTCGCGGAATCGACAGCTCGTCGCACAAAGGCGCCTGCGCTTCGGTATGCGGTGTAGCCATCGGAGTGCTGGGCACAGGTATCGATGTGCTGTACCCAAAAGAGAATCGCAAACTGTTCGCAGAGGTCGAAAAGCGCGGCGCGATTATTTCGGAGTTCCCCCTGGGCACTCACCCGTCTCCCGAAAACTTCCCGGTGCGCAATCGCATCGTCGCCGGCATGAGCCTCGGCACGATCATCGTCGAGGGTAAGCAGTATTCGGGCTCGCTCATCACCGCGCGCCTTGCGATGGAATTCGGGCGCGAAGTCTTCGGGGTACCAGGACTCGCCACGCAACCCTCGAGTTTCGCGCCGAATCAATTGGTTAAGCAGGGAGCAAAGCTGGTGACTTGCTGGGAAGATGTCGTCGAAGAATTGCCGACCGAGGTCCGCTCGGAGCTTTTCACCGTCGAGACTCCAGCTAGCGCCGAACGCGAGTCACTCTTCGCTGAAGCGCTCGCGCCTGAAGAGAAGAAGCTTTACGCTCTGCTTACGGTTGACCAGCCCGTCCATGTCGATCAGCTTCTGGACCAATCCGGGATGACCTCCTCGGGAGTCCTTGCTGTTCTCTGCGAAATGGAACTCAAGGGTGTGATCCGGCAGATGCCAGGGAAGAATTTTGTGCGGGCAGTGATTTGAGAAGGAGGGGACAATCGAAATTCTCGATGCGGCAACGCCGGTCTCATTGCCATGATTGGGTTTACGCCGCCGGAAGAATCCCCCCGCGACTGAGAAGCGTCTGATGGCGGAATGGAACCATCAGCCCCGCGCGAGCGTCTTGTGCGACGAGGGAAAAAGTTAGCACTAGGACACATGGGTAGCTAACCTCGGGAATTCGGATTACAACACTTCTATGGGGAAATCCTTAGTCATCGTCGAATCGCCGGCTAAGGCGAAGACGATCAACAAATACTTAGGACGCAATTACAGCGTCAAGGCTTCTGTTGGGCACGTGATGGACCTGCCCAAGAAGGACATCGGTATCGTTTTGCCCGAAGAGCCCAAGCGCGCGCGAAAGGCAAAAAAGAGCGCCAAGGGTTCCAAGGCCGCCAAGCCCGCGCCGCCACCGCAGCCTGTCGATCCCGAAAAGTTGTTCAATCCGACGTACGTCGTGATTCCTGGCAAACAGAAAGTCGTCAACGATCTCCGAAAACATGCGGCCAATGCGGACGCCGTGTATCTAGCGGCAGACCCCGACCGCGAAGGCGAGGCGATTTGCGCGCACCTGGCGACGATCCTGACTGCGCCTTCCAATCTACTTTATAGCGGGTACGAAAACGGGAATGGCCGCCGCGGGCGCTGGAAGAAAAATGCGCGCGCCGCGGAAGCCGCCGAAGAAGCGCAAGCCGAAGCCGGAAAGAAGCTCGAAGACGTCGAAGTCCCGAGCGACATGCGGAACAAGATTTTCCGCGTGATGTTCAATGAAATTACGCCCAAGGCGATACGCGCGGCGTTCGACAAAGCCGGCCAGGTGGACGAGCACCTCGTCGATGCGCAGCAGGCCCGCCGCGTGCTCGACCGCATCGTGGGATACAAGATCTCCCCGCTGCTTTGGGACAAGGTTCGCCGTGGCCTTTCCGCCGGCCGCGTTCAGACCGTGGCGCTGCGACTCATCGTGGAGCGCGAGGCCGAAATCAAAGCCTTCGTCCCGAAGGAGTATTGGACGATCCACGCTCGCCTCGAGGCCAGCGAACCGCCGCTGTTTGAGGCGAAGCTCACGAAATTTAAGGGCGAAGAAATTGAAATTGGCAATGCCGAGGACGCGAACCGCATCGTCGAAGCGCTGAAGCGCGTCCAGTGGCACGTAGCCGAAGTCACACAAAAGGAAAAGCGCCGGAACGCGCCTCCACCCTTCACAACTTCCAAGCTCCAGCAGGCGGCATACAACCGGCTGCGCTTTACCGCCCGCCGCACCATGGGCCTCGCCCAAAAACTATATGAAGGTGTTTCTCTCGGCGACGAAGGCTCCGTCGCACTGATCACCTACATGCGCACCGACTCCGTCCGCGTCTCCGAGGATGCGCTGGCGCAGGTTCGCGAACTGATCCCGCAGCAATACGGACCGGAATACCTCCCGGAAAAGCCGAATTTTTTCAAAAGCAAAAAGGATGCTCAGGACGCGCACGAGGCCATTCGCCCGACCGACGTCTCGCGCACTCCCGACTCCGTTCGGAGATATCTCGACGACGATGTCTTCAAGCTCTATCAACTGATCTGGCAGCGATTCGTCGCGTCGCAGATGCTTCCCGCGATCTTCGACCAGACCACGATTGATGTCGCCGCCGGGGATTACCTGTTCCGCGCGTCGGGATCGGTCGAAAAATTTGCCGGCTACTTCGCCGCGTATCGCTCAGGTGAAGAAGACCGCGAGAAAGACGACGACGCCGAAAGCGAAGGCAAGCGCCTGCCGCACGTGACCGAAAATGAAATTCTGCGGCTTGCAGCGGAAGTGAAAACCGAGGGTGGCGCGCCGCTCTTGCCCGTTCGCGGCGAGCAGCACTTCACCGAACCACCGCCTCGCTACACCGAGGCCACGCTGGTCAAAGACCTCGAGGAAAAGGGCATCGGCCGTCCTTCGACCTATGCGGCGATCATTTCCACGATTGTGGATCGCGAATATGTCACGAAGGAACAGGGCCGCTTCACTCCCACCATGTTGGGAGAAAAAGTGAGCGGGCTGCTCGTCAAGAGCTTCGAAGACATCTTCGACCTAAGCTTTACCGCCCGGATGGAAGAGGAGCTCGACGAAATCGAAGAGGGCAAGCTGCCCTGGAAGAAGTCCGTCGGCGAATTCTACGATCGCTTCGAAGTCGATTTGGAAAAAGCGCGCGATGAAATGGAATCGTATAAGCGCGGCATCCCCACCGGGGAAGTTTGTCCAAAGTGCGGGCAAGGGCATCTCCTCGAGCGCATCAGCCGCATGGGATTCTTCCTCGGCTGCGATCGCTACCCGGACTGCGATTACACGCGCGACCTCTCGCATGAGCTTACCGTGGAAGGAGTCGAGGGCGGCAAGGTCGAATACTGCCCGGAATGCGGCAAGGAAATGACTATCAAGCGCGGACGATTCGGTTCCTTCCTCGCCTGCACAGGTTATCCGGATTGCAAGACCACTCGTAGGCTGGTGGAGGGCACGCGGAAAGCGCTGCAGCCCGACGAGCCGCTGGACGAGAAATGTCCCGACTGCGGTTCGCAGCTCCTGAAACGCCACGGCCGCTTCGGCGAGTTTATCGGTTGCTCCGGCTACCCCAAGTGCAAATATATCCGCTCAAAGACCACGGGGATTAAATGCCCGAAATGCAACCAAGGCGAGCTGGCTGAGCGCTTCGCGAAAAAAGGGCGCCGCGTCTTCTATGGATGCAATCGCTATCCGGATTGCGATTTCACCTCTCCGTACCGCCCTATCCAGGAACCGTGTCCGAAGTGCGGGGCGCCTATGATCGTGGAAAAAGTTCTGAAGTCCGGCCCCGTGCGCATGTGCATCAAGGAGGGTTGCGATTGGGAGCTGGCTGCGCCCGAAGCTGCTCAGTCCCAGACTTCTGAACCCGAGCCGGTCAGAACTTGAAGTTCTCGCGGTCTTGAATTTCGATGAAAGAGCACATCGAAAAATTCCTCAAGTACTTGGAGTTTGAGCGTAACTCTTCGCCGAGCACTCTCCGTAATTACAGCTTCGACCTGCGCCAGTTTGCCGGCTACCTGTCGCCGCCGACGGAAACCGACCCGGGCGGCGCCGGCGGAGGACATGCCAAGACGTTGCGGCGCGAAATCGCCACGCATGACGTCGATCATCGCCTGATCCGCGAATATCTCGGCCACCTTCACAACCAGGGCATGCAGAAGTCGTCGGTGGCGCGGAAGCTGGCCGCTCTTCGTTCATTCTTCAAATTTTGCTTTCGGGAAGGCCTCGTCAAGAAAAATCCCGCTCGCATGGTGGCCACGCCAAAATTGCCGAAGCGGGTGCCAAACGTCCTACCTGCCGCCGACCTGAACGCATTCATCGATCATCTGGGATCGCGGCCGAAATCCACTGCGTCTGACTTTCCGCTCATGCTGACGGGCGATGCGCCTGAGCGTCCGCGGAAGAGAAAAGGACAAAGCGACGACAGCATCGCGATGTTGCCGCGCGATCGTGCCCTGATTGAATTCATGTACGGTTCCGGATTGCGTGTGAGCGAGCTGACGGCTCTTGATGTCGGCGATCTCGACTGGCGAAATCAGATGCTTCGCGTCCGGCATGGAAAAGGAAATAAGGAGCGCGTCGTGCCCTTTGGCTCCAAAGCGCTCGATTCCCTCGAACATTACTGGCAGCTTCGCAGCTCGTTACTTCAATCCCAGGGAGAACGCGGCGATGGTGTCGCCGTTTTTCTGAATAACCGCGGCACCCGACTTACGGCGCGCGGCGTGCGGCGCGTTCTCAAAAAGTACGTGAAAATGGCGCATCTCGATTGGAACTTGCATCCGCACGCGCTCCGGCACGCCTTTGCCACTCACCTGCTTGCCGACGGCGCTGATTTGCGCGCCATTCAGGAATTGCTGGGCCACGCGTCGCTTTCCACGACGCAGCGATATACACACGCCTCGATCCGCCAGCTGATGGAAGTCTACGACAAGGCCCATCCCCGCGCGTAAGCTTCACTAGTTTTACTTCTCCCTTGAAACGCGGCAAAGTGGCCTCGCGTCCCATGCACCACGCGTTTGTGTCGTTGGCCCGAGTGAATTCTGGAGTCGAAATGCACCGGAAGATGTTTCTCACGTTTGCCGTCTGTGTGCTCGCGTGCCTGGCTGCCGCTCCGCGCGCCGCCGCGCAGGATAACTATGAAATTCAGGTGTACGGCTCAGATACGGTCGAGCCGCACCATACGATGTTCGAATTGCACAGCAACTTCACCATCGACGGGTCCAAGGGTTTTTCCGATGGAATGTATCCCACCAACCACGCCGAACACGAAACTCTAGAGATCACTCATGGATGGACCTCCTGGTTCGAGACCGGCTTCTACGTTTTCACTTCCGTGAAAACGAATCAGGGCTGGCAATGGGTCGGCGATCACATCCGGCCCCGCGTCTGGATTCCCAAGAAATGGCACGGCGTGGGCGCCAGTCTGTCGACGGAATTCGGATACCAACGCCGCATATTCTCGCCGGATACCTGGACTCTCGAAATCCGTCCGATCATCGATCAGCAGGTCGGTCGCTGGTATTGGTCCTTCAATCCCACTGTGGACAGGTCATTTCACGGTGAAGGTGTCTCGCAGGGCGTCGTGTTTTCACCTAATTTCAAGGTCGGATACGACTTCACGAAAAAAATTAACGCCGGCCTCGAATATTACGGCTCGCTCGGTCCGATCACCGGGTTCGATCCGATTTTTGAGCAACAACAGCAAATCGTTCCAGCGATGGACCTCAACGTTTCACCGAAGTGGGAAATCAATTTCGGTCTCGGCGTCGGCGTCACGCGCAGTACCGATCATCTGATCGCGAAAATGATCCTGGGGTATCGCTTCAATTTTTAGTTTCTGCAATTCGTAATTTATCCATCTTCGCGCAGGAGAAAGTCATGAAAAATCTCGTGAAACTGTTTGTACTGCTGTGTCTCCCCGTACTCGCCGTTTCCGTTCGCGCTCAGGATGCCGGCAATCAGGATGCCGGAGGTGGCCCGGCCGTCGTCAGGCAGCAGGCCCGCAATCCGGAACCCGAACCGCGCCCGTACGAGCGCGTGATCACAAAGGACGCGAAAACCCAGACTGGAATTTTTACGATCCACCAGGTCGGGGCGCGCTACTTTTACGAAATTCCGGCGTCCGAGCTGAACAAGGACTTCCTTTGGGTATCGCTCATCGCCAAAACGACGCTGGGCGTCGGCTATGGAGGTCAAGCCGATGGCAATCACGTCGTCCGCTGGGAGCGGCACGGCAATCACGTTCTGCTGCGAAGCGTCTCGTACGAAATGGTCGCGGACGATTCGCTGCCCGTCTCAACGGCCGTGCACGCAGCGAATAACGACACAATTCTCGTATCGTTTCCGATCGAGGCCTTCGGCAAAGACGATGCACCGGTGATCGACATTTCGCGCATGTTCACATCTGAAATTCCGGAGTTCAGCCCGAGAGCCAGGCTGCGGGCGCGAGCGTTCGATCCCAACCGCTCGTTCATTGAGCGCGTCGCTGCGTTTCCGACGAATATCGAAGTTGAAGCGTCCCAAACATTTACATCCCCGATCGATACGACCGGTGGAGGCGGAGCAGGTCCGGCGCCTGCGCCGGGCGGAGGCCGCGGGCAGCCCGGCATGCGTCCGGGAAGCGCAACCGTGCTGATGCACTACAGCATGGTCAAGCTCCCCGAGAATCCGATGATGCCGAGGCTCTTCGACGATCGTGTCGGCTACTTCTCGATCCAACAGGAGGATTTTGGGCGCGATGAACACCGCGCGCCGAAGCGCACCTATATCGTGCGCTGGCGCCTCGAGAAAAAAGATCCATCCGCGGCGATGTCCGAACCCGTCAAGCCGATCGTCTACTACGTCGATCCTGCGACGCCCTTGAAGTGGCGTCCTTGGATCAAGCGGGCCATTGAGGATTGGCAGCCTGCGTTCGAGGCCGCGGGATTCAAGAACGCGATTATCGCCAAGGATCCGCCCTCTCCGCAGGAAGATCCTACGTGGAGCGCTGAGGACACGCGCAATTCCGTCATTCGCTGGCTCCCCTCTACGACCGAGAATGCCGTCGGCCCGAACATTCATGACCCTCGCACCGGAGAAATCCTGAACGCCGATATTCAGCTCTATCAGAACGTGATGAATCTGGCTCGCGACTGGTATTTCGTGCAGGTTGGGCCGCTCGATCCACGCGCGCAGAAGCTGCCTCTTTCCGATGACCTGATGGGCCGCTTAATTGAATATGTTGTCGCGCATGAAGTGGGTCACACGCTCGGTTTCCAGCACAATATGAAGTCGAGTTCTCTGTATCCCGTCGAAAAGGTGCGCGATGCGAAGTGGCTGCACGAGATGGGCCACGTTGCAACCTTGATGGACTATTCGCGGTTCAATTACGTCGCGCAGCCGGAAGATCACGTCGCCCCGGAGGATCTGATTCCCCGAATTGGTCCGTACGACAAATGGGCGACAGCGTGGGGTTATAAACCGATTCCCGGCGCGAAAACGGCCGATGACGAAAAGAAGACATTAGGCGAATGGGCGCGCGAACAGGACAAAACTCCGTGGCTTCGATTCTCGACGGACCATGCCAACGGCAGCGATCCCGGCGAGAACACCGAAGCTGTGGGCGATGCCGACGCGGTCTATGCCACCGGCATGGGTCTGAAGAATCTGCACCGCGTGATGGATATGCTCGTCGTGGCCACCACCCGCGCAGGCGATCCCTATGACGACCTCGAGGAAGTGTATGGACGAGTCCTCGGGCAATGGGTGCTGGAGATGAATCACGTCGCGGTGGTCGTCGGCGGAATCGATTCGCAGGACAAACACGCCGAGCAGCAAGGCCCGCAATTCACGCCGGTCTCCCGCGAACGGCAGATGGCTGCGGTGAAGTTCCTCAACCAAAACGCGTTTCAAACTCCCGCGTTCCTGATCCGTCCCGAGATCTCCCGGCGGTTCGAGCCTTCCGGAGTGATGGATCGCATTCGCACCAGCCAAATGAGCGTGCTGAATCGCCTGATGAATAATCAGCGCCTCGACCGGCTCGTCGAAATCGAGGCCGAGGATGGTGCCAAGTCGTATCACCCCGCGGAATTCCTCGCCGATGTGCGGCAGGGCATTTGGAGCGAGCTCGCCGCACCTTCCGTGAAGATTGACGCGTACCGCCGGAACCTCCAGCGCGGCTATATCGAGCTGGTCTCGGAAAAGATCAACGCCCACACCGGCGGCCAGGATGACGAGCGGGCGCTTCTCCGCAATGAACTGAAAACACTCTCCGGTGAAGTCGCCCGCGCATTACCCCGCACTGCCGATGCTGAATCCAAAGCGCACCTCGAAGATGTGCGCGATAGCATCGCGCGTGCGCTCGATCCGAAATTCGCACCCTCAGAAACGGAAGCTGCAGGTGGCCGTGGCGGCGGTCGGGGCACTTCCTCGGTGTTTGAGGCGGATCCGGAGTCGCTGGGCTGCTGGCCGGATTACAAAGTGGAGGTCATACACCATTAGCGCGGTCGCAGGCATCTCGCTATCGGACCGGCACAGTCGTGAAGGGGTCCTGCGTGCGTTTGTGAGCGCGGTGGTTAGTGACGCTGTGCAGCGGAAAAGTAGAGCGGTGCGGAACGGTCCTGCATGTAACGCCGGCGGCCGTAGTAGCGCGTGTCGCAATCCATGCAGCGATAGGGGCGGATCGCCGTCATGCCGAGAATGTTTCGCTCAATGAATCCTTGCCGGCGCGATCGAGTCACTTCCTCGCTGCCGCAGCAGGGGCAGGACTTCTCTTGAAAATTCCATGTGATCATGGGGCTGTTTTTGGAAGCAGCGTCCGTGGCTGGAAGGGCGCCGTACCGTTCTCCTTTGGCAGCCATTTGATAGAGGGTGGCCAGAATCGGACGCATAATTCGCGCGGATTCTTTTATCCGGGCTCCGCGCGCTGAGGTTGACGCTCAGCCGCGCCGTCCGTATAATCGACGTTTTGAAATTGCGTCGGGAGGCACGATGTACGCAGTGATTCGAAGCGGAGGAAAGCAGTATCGCGTCGCGCCGGGCGAAACCGTCCGTGTGGAGCGCATAGATGGCAAGGTGGGCTCCAAGGTCACCTTCGGCGATGTGCTCTCCGTGCGCACAGATGACCCTAAGACATTGAGTGGCAAGGACCTAGATGGCGCGAAGGTCACCGGAAAGATCATTGAACACGTCCGCGGACCAAAAGTGACCGTCATGAAGTACAAGAACTGCAATCAATACAAAATCACCCGCGGACACCGTCAGAATTATACCGCCGTCGAAATCGGCGAAATCGCGGTTTAACGAGGCATCGGGCAATGGCACACAAGAAGGGCGGCGGTTCAGCTTCAAACGGGCGCGATTCCCACGGCCAGAGGCTTGGGGTCAAGCGCTTCGGCGGGCAATGGGTGAACGCAGGCACGATTCTCGCGCGGCAACGCGGCACGCGCCACAAGCCCGGATTGAACGTCGGCAAGGGCAAAGACGACACGCTTTTTGCGCGAGTCAGCGGCTTCGTGAAGTTTCAGGATCGCGGCAGGAGCGGCCGTTTCATCAGCGTAATGCCTCCTGACGCCGGGCAGGAAGCGCCTGCGACTGCGTCCGCGAACTGACACACTTTGAATTGCGGCAACTCTTCGGCGGCCCCATACTCGGGGTCGCCTTTCCGTTTATGCGCGAATGGTTGATCGCGCCGGTCGGTCTACGTGTTCGTTGACGAAGCGAAAATCCACGTGAAAGCAGGTTCGGGCGGCAACGGTTGCGTTGCCTTTCGTCGCGAAAAATACGTCCCGCGCGGCGGCCCGAGCGGGGGCGATGGCGGCCACGGCGGCAGCGTCTGGCTCGCTGCTGCGCCCAACGAAAACACGCTGCTGAAATACCGCTACAACCGGCTCTTTCGCGCCGATCGTGGCCGGCACGGCGAAGGTTCGAATTGTACTGGCCACTCCGGCGACGACATGACTCTCGATGTTCCGGTTGGCACCGTGGTTTTCGACGACGCAACCGGAGACCAACTGGCAGACCTTACCGAGCCCGGCCAGCGCGTCCTTATCGTTCGCGGCGGACGCGGCGGACGCGGCAATCAGCATTTCGCCAAGCCCTGGCACCAGGCACCTCGCGAACACGAAGAGGGCGAACCTGGCGAAGAGCGCGAGTTGCGGCTCGAATTGAAATTACTTGCCGATGTCGGTCTCGTCGGTTTTCCCAATGCCGGGAAGTCCACTTTCATCTCGCGCATTTCCGCGGCGCGGCCCAAGATCGCCGATTATCCGTTCACGACGCTCGAACCTGCTCTGGGCGTCGTGTCGGTCGAAGGAATCGGTCGCGGCAGCCACAATGCGCAGCGCATGAGAACTTTCGTTGTCGCCGATTTGCCTGGGCTGATCGAAGGCGCTCATGAGGGCGCGGGCCTCGGCATTCGGTTCCTCCGTCACATCGAGCGCACGCGCATGCTGCTTCATCTCGTCGATACCAGCGATGCGTCGCTCACCGACGCGGTCCACGACTTCGAAGTCATTCGCGGCGAATTGAAGTCGTTCAGCCCCGAGTTGATCGAAAAGCCTTTCATCGTTGTGGCAACAAAGCTCGATGCCACTACCGATCGTACAAAACTCGAAGAGCTCCGGAAATATTGCGCCGGCCACGATTTTCCCTTTCATTCGATTTCGTCCGCGACCGGCGAGGGCGTTCAACCTCTGCTCTACGCCATCGCCGATCAGCTGGATCGCATTCCGCGCGCACGGCCCTCCGGGTCGCTTGAATCGGAAGAAGGCTCGGTCCATCGCCAAGCGGCGCACCACGATGCCGATGTCTGAACTCGCGATGACCAGTCGC
>DASTCZ010000417.1:0-2545 GCA_035710585.1 Candidatus Acidiferrales bacterium
ACCCAAGCACGTAAAAGCCGAAGCATTTTTCCATTTGACGGCAAACATCAGCTATCCGCTGATGATCGTCCTTTCCACCATGCTGCTGCCAGCGATGATCGTGCGGTTTTATCAGGGCGTGTTTCAGATGCTGGTGATCGATCTCCCACTGTTCCTCGCTTCGAGTTGCTCGATTTCCAGTTTTTATCTTGTGGCCCAACGCACGCTGCACCCGAAGACGTGGAAGCGGTCGCTTCTGTTTCTCCCCTTTGTGATGGCGACGGGCATCGGCATTTCTGTCCGCAACGCGGTCGCCGTGATGGAAGCGCTCTTCGGCAAGCCATCCGAATTCGCGCGCACACCCAAGCTTGGCATTGAAGGCGCAGCCGCCGGGCAAACCGCCAGTAAAAAATATCGCAACCGCTCCGGATGGCTGCCGTACGTCGAAATCGCGCTCGGTCTTTATTTCATCGCGACGATTGTCTACGCGGCTAGCAACGCGAATTTTGCGACGATTCCATTTCTCATGCTTTTTGTTTGGGGATACCTCTATACCGGCGTAATGTCGCTCGGCCAGCCGTGGTTTGAGCGCCTGCGCGCCCGCCGCGCCGCCGTGGTCCAGGCAGCAGCCCCTTCAGCGGTTGAATTGCCTCGAACTTTTTGACTTATACTCACCGGAATGCTTGGGCATAGCACGATTTTGAGTTTGAGTGGCTTGCTGCTGCTTATCTCGACGGCGGCGCTCCCGCAGCGCAACTTGTCACCGCGAGAAACTGATTTGATGCTGCCGAGCACCGTGCAAGTATCGGGAACGGTTTTCGATCATCGGGGCGAACCTGTGCCGCACGCAGCAATCTTTCATTTGGCGGCCGCTTCAGCGAGTACCGACGAAGCCGGACACTTTTCGTTTTCAACCCGCGTTCCATCATTTGTCATTCGAGAACTAGGATTCGATGGCTATTTTTTGCGATCGAGTGAAGCACACGACGTCCGAGTCGTTCTGAAGCCAAGTAGCGGAAACTTTTCCAGATGTACCGGTAACGATCAGCGCGAACGACTCGAAGGTTGGAACACGATTTTCCGATTTCCGAGGATCGATGGAGTGAAAGCCGAAAAGCAGATCAATGATGTTGACTACGGCTCTCGCTTCTACTTGGTCGAAAGCTCCTCAAAAGTACAGCGGCGAGGAATTTTGCATGGGGCAGGTGTCACATGGAGTACTGGTGCGCCGTCCGACGAGGACGTTTGGAGCTCGGTGGAGTACTCTGAGCGGACGTTTCTTTGGTCGGATTGCCGATTCGTGGATGCTCGAGGCACTACCAAGGAGGGAAGATACTGGCGGTACATCGGATACTTTGGTGAATCCGCGATGTATTGGGATGTCGACGAGAAGACCAAGGCGCTGCTAGACCGAGAGCTTGATGGCGTCTGCATACAATCTTCGCACTCCAACAGCGCTTTGTAGTCTCTCATCGGTTCGTGATCGTCTAGCGCGATGGCGGCGCTGGAATTCGCGGGGCAAAGCTGATAGGCTGCTGACGTCGCGTACGAGAAGCACGGGCGCCAAGCCCTCTCAAGACCCAGTCCGAGCACGGAACTTCCAGATCTGATCCCGCGCCAGAGGCGTCCCCTCCGCGTCTCAGAGTCTCTTACCTCCGTTTCCGGACGCGTGCCTCCCGACACGCCGCAAACCGGCAGCGCAGAATATGACCATGGCCACGAAGCAAGCCACAACCCGCGCATTGGAAATCAAGCTGGCGCATTCGCCGGATTCTGACGACGCGTTCATGTTCTACGCGCTGGCCACCAACAAAGTGCGCACAGACGGGTTGCGCTTTTCCCATGTGCTCAAGGACATCGAGACGCTCAATCGCGCCGCCGACGAAGAAGTTTACGACGTGACCGCCATCAGCTTCGCTGCCTATCCCTATCTGCGCGATAAATACATGCTGCTCGATTGCGGCGCGAGTTTCGGCGATGGCTACGGCCCGCTGATCGTTTCGCTCAAGCCGATGAAGCGCGAGGATTTGAAGGGCGCGCGCATCGCGGTGCCGGGACTGCGCACCAGCGCGTACCTTACTCTGAAATTATTCGAGCCAAGCGTTGAGCCGGTCGTGGTGCCGTTCGACAAAATCGTGGACGCAGTGAAGGATGGCAAAGTCGCCGCGGGCTTGCTCATTCACGAAGGCCAGCTGATGTTTCCGCAAGCCGGGCTGCATCGCGTGGCGGACTTGGGGCAATGGTGGAAGCAGGAAACGAAGCTGCCGCTGCCGCTCGGCGGAAATGCCATCAGGCGTTCGCTGGGCACAGACGTAGCCCGGCGCGTATCGCAGGTGATCCGGGAAAGCGTTCAGTACGCGCTCGACCATCGCGACGTCGCGCTCGACTACGCGATGCAATTTGCGCGCGACATGGAAACGGAACTGGCCGATCAGTTCGTCGGAATGTACGTGAATAAATGGACGCTCGGCTATGGTGACAAGGGCCGCAAGGCCGTCCGCGAACTCTTGCGCCGCGGCACGGAGGCGGGTTTGGTTCCGGGCGCGGGCGAAATCGATTTTGCCGG
>DASTCZ010000418.1:0-3740 GCA_035710585.1 Candidatus Acidiferrales bacterium
GAAGTCGCCGACCAGGGCACCATCTTCTTCGACGAAATCTCCACCGTCAGCCACGAAACGCAGGCCAAGCTGCTGCGCGTGATTCAGGAACGCGAGTTCATGCGCCTGGGCGGCACGGAAACGATTAAGGTGGACGTGCGCATCGTCGCCGCGTCCAACGTCGATCTGATGACTCTCGTCCGCGAAGGCCGCTTCCGCGAGGACCTCTTTCACCGCTTGAACGTCATTCCCCTGCAGCTTCCGCCTCTGCGCGACCGCCGCGAAGACGTGCCCGCGCTTGTCGAGCACTTTCTCGCGCGCTTCTGCGTTGAAAACAGCCGCCGCGCGATGCGCTTTTCCAATCAGTCCTTGCGGTTGATGATGGATTACGAATGGCCCGGCAACGTCCGCGAACTGGAAAATGTCGTCGAGCGCGCGGTCGTGCTGTCCACGGCCGACGTCGTCGAGCCGGACCTTCTGCCGGAGAATCTGCGCTCGAAGGAAATCGTCCGCGGCGTGCGCTTGCAGCTTGCGGAATTTATGCCGCCGCTTCCCGGCGAGGCCGGCTCGCGTGCCGCTGCGGATAATCCGCGGCCATCGCTGTTCCAGATTGTCGAGGAATTCGAACGGCGCGTCATCCTGGACATGCTCGAGCGCACCGGATGGAACCAGACCGAAGCCGCCGAGCGCTTTCAGGTTCCGCTTTCCACTCTCAATCAGAAAATCAAACGCCACGGCATCGAGATTCGCCGCCGCGGAATGGCTCGCGGCGCCGGTAATGGCGATGGCGCGGCCGAGTAGTTCCTTCTTCGGCGCCGCATCGCGAATCACTTCCCGCTGAACTTACTGTTGCGCGGCTACTTTGGTCGCCGAAGGCGAATAGCTTTTCGGCAGCAGAGTCGTCGTCAGGTCTACGCCGGTAAAATCCGCGCCGCTGAGATCCGTCTCGCGCAGCACCGTCACTCCGAGATCGGCGCCCGCGAATCTCGCGCCTTGAACATTCGATCCGCGAAAATTCGCGTTCCGCAAATTCGCTCTTTCGAAACAGGCGCCGCGCATGTCGCACCTGAAAAACTCCACGCCGCTGGCCAGCGCAGCGGACAGATCGGCGCCGGCAAGCTTTGCCTCCGTCATATCGGTGTTGCGCAAGTCTGTCTCGCGCAGCAGCGCCCGGTCTAGATCTGCGCGGACGAGTTTTGCGCGCTGAAGATTGGCCCCATCGAGGCAAGCGCCCGTCAAAATCGCGTCCGTCAAATTCGCGCCGCGCAAATCGGCCTTCTCAAGATTTGCGCCCTCCAGGTCCGCGCGAACTCCCTGTGGATCACCGCGGTGAAACCTTGCGTGTGCTTCCAGAATCTCGCTGAGCTTTCTGCCCTTGTGGTGAAAGCGGCGCGGTGATTTCAGCCCGCTGCCGCCGAAGATCCCATCCAGTACAGCCATACGCTTCCCCCAATACCCGCATCTCATATTTTACAGAATCCCCGCGCATCTGCACGCATGGCGGCCCAGCATTTCGCGCACGGATGCTCCGCCAAGGCTCGGATGTGTTAATTTGAGAAGTCAGAAGATGCCTCACTTCCGCAAGTTCGCTTCGATCGTTGCTCCGGCAATTGCTCTGGTGTTTGCGGCTCTTTTCACACCGGCGACCGGGGCCCAACAGGGCGACACCGAAATCATGGCAAATCTTGCCGCGGGCCGGGTGGCCATTTGTGTGGCCCGCGAAGCGATCATCGTGGGGACTTCAAGCAAGGACGTGGAAACCGGATCGCGCGGACCGATTGTCGTGCAGCTCGACGCCGCGCACCTTGCCGTCATGATGGGCGCCGTGGAATGGATGCGCCCCGGCACGCAGCTTCCGCCGGTTCGGCTCGAGACGATGCTTGCAGAAGTCGGCGGCGTGCTCAGCCACCCGCTGAAATCCATCGAGCTGGAAAAGGACGAAGCCGGCGACATCGAACAGCTTGGCATCGCGTTTCTGGAAAAACTTCGGTCGGTAACGTCCCAGATTCATCACCCGCTCGATCTGAAACCGGATGAGCCGCTCGTCACAATCTTGCTCGCGGACTTCGCAAAGGATTATGGCCCCGAAGTGTGGGTGCTGACCTACCGGGTGAAGCAACACTTGCTGCAGGACGATTTCTACGATACGCAGGCGCAGCGGCCCGCGTTCACGCAGCTCTATCCCCCGGAAAAAAAGGATCCGAACACGATCGTGGAGTTTCGCTACCCGGAGGAAAAATCAGTCGAGACTCTCGCGGCCATGCTCGGCGAAAATGATCCGAGGCTGGTGCCGGTCCGCTCGGATCCCAAAGTGGCGAAGGCCGCTCAATTCATCCTGGACGGCGCGAGCAACAAGGCCGATCCGGCCGCTGCTGCCGAATTCATGAAGGGTGCATTGACCGCGACTTCAGACAAGAACCAGCAGCTCTCTCTTGCGGTGCTCTATGAGGATGACCGGTTCAATTGGGTGATTGAACCGAAAGATGCCGCAGCGCCGCCGCCCAAGCGCGATTCCGATGCGCCTACGCTGCGCAAACCCCACGGAATGAATTAATCGGAATTGAAGATTCGCGTCACGCCGATTTGCCGACGTATTGCTGCTTCACGCGAGCGCTCTTCTCAGCGACGGATTTCGCCAGCTCTTCCTTGTACTTCGTTAAACGCCGGGCGACGTCTGCGTCAAAAGTCGCGATGATCTCCGCGGCGAAAATGCCTGCATTGATGGCGCCTGGTTTGTCGATGGCCATGGAAGCCACCGGAACTCCCGCAGGCATCTGCACGCTGGAAAGCAGCGAATCGATCCCGTTCAGCACTGTCGTCGCCATGGGAACGGCGATGATCGGCAGCGTGGTGAGCGCTGCCATCACTCCCGCCAGATGCGCCGCGCCTCCCGCTGCGACAATGATGGCTTTCAATCCCCGGGATACAGCCGTTGTGGCATATTCATGTGTACGTGCCGGCGAACGGTGCGCCGACGAGACTTCAATTTCATAGGGAATTTCAAATTTCTCCAGCGTCTTCGCCGCTTCCGACATGATTGGCAGATCCGTGTCCGACCCCATCACGATTCCCACCAGCGCTGCCCTCTTGTTTTCCACTCCTGCCTCCTTACAAATCCCCGAAAACGATTCGCAGAACTCTGGCTACATCTGGACCGAGTGCGAAAGCCTTCTGCCAATATCCGACCGATACTGCATGCCATGGAACGAAATCCTACTAATTCTGTCGTATACAAGCGACGCAGCAAGGTCTACCGAAGGCGCCTCGGCGCAGACTCCAAGCACCCTTCCACCACTTGTGTAGTATTTAGAGTTCTCTCTAACCGTTCCCGCGTGAAACACAACGGTGCCCTCAGTCGAGTTCGTCTCCTGAAGGCCGGTGATCTCCACACCCTTCTTCCCAGTCCCGGGATACCCTGCGGACGCAACTACGGTGCAGATGCTCGCGCCAGGTTTCCATTTGCAGCCTCCAGCAACGCGCTCAAGCGCACCGGAAGCACAAGCTTGTAGCAGCTCAGCAAGATCAAAATCCATCCGCATCACAATGGCTTGGGTTTCGGGATCTCCGCTGCGGCAATTGAATTCAAGCACCTTCGGCCCAACGGAGGAAAGCATCAGCCCAAAATATAGAAAGCCGCAGTACGGAATCCCATCCTTCTGCAGTCCCTTGATCGTCGGAAACACAATGGAATCAAACACTTGCTTCCGAAGATCGGCGGGCAGCAATTCATCAGTCGAATACGCTCCCATGCCGCCCGTGTT
>DASTCZ010000419.1:0-2387 GCA_035710585.1 Candidatus Acidiferrales bacterium
GCGGGATCGTGAACCATCCGCAGCAAATACCGGTAGAGCCGATGCTGGTAGCGCATCAGAAGGGCCGTCAATGCATCGGGATCGCCGCGCCTCAGGCGCACCGATTCGGCATCCACGCTCGCCCCCAGTTGCGAACGGCCCAAAGGCCCCTCCACTCCGATTGCGGCCGCAAATCCCGTCATCGCATCCTGTCATACGTTTGAAGGCGCGGAAAAGTCTCATCGCCGCAAATTGCTGTAAACACAGAGGCTTTTTCACTGGAATCTGCGGCTGCGGTGTAGGGTAAAGCGCCCCCGTGGCAGCGATTAGCGTGTGCTAAACTGTGCCTCTCATGCAGTCAGCCATTCGCCCCCTTCTCGATTTGCAGCGTGTGGACACAACCCTCCACGGCCTTCGTCAAAAGCTTGCCGCATTCCCTGGCCGTGCGGCAGAAATCGACGCGCGGCTCTCCGCCGCGAAAGGCAAGCTGAACACCGCACGTGAGGCTCTCACCACAAGCGCGAAGGATCGAAAGAAATTTGAACTCGACGTGGAACAGTGGCGCGAGCGGGCGCGCAAGTATCGCGATCAAAGCTACGAAGTGAAGACAAACGAGGCGTTCAAGGCGCTCCAGCACGAAATTGCTCACGCTGAAAAAGAGATGGCTTCGGCAGAAGACCGCCTCCTGGAACGGATGGTTTCGGGAGAGGATTTCGACCGGCAAGTAAAGGCGGCCGAAGCCGAGCTAAAGCAGGCGGAAACGGCAGCGGCGGCAGAGCACGCGACTCTCGCAGCAGATAAATCTCAAATCGAGAAACAAGTTGCCGCGGCCGAATCGGAGCGCGCGGAAATTGTGAAGGGAATTCCGGAGAAACTCCTCGATGAATACGAGCGCATTGCGCGGCGCCATCATGGTGTTGCGCTCGCCGAAGTTCGCAACGAAACGTGCCAGGCCTGCGGCGTGAGGGTGCGGCCTCACGTGTTTCAGGCGCTGCGGCGCGCCGAGGAAGGCCAGCTTTTTACTTGCGAGACCTGCAACCGCATTCTGTACGCCGCCGAACCTGTCGCCCCCGCTCAGCTGAACGGGGGTCCCACATCCGGAAGCGCCGGAGCACGACCCGCTTCCGAATCGCGCAAGGCGTCTTCTGAAGTCTCTTCCGATGACGGCGCAGCTTCAAATGATTCGGTTGCTCGATCCTCGGCAGCGGGAGCGGCAACCTCCCATGATGCTTAGCAGCGTTTCGACGCGATGAAACCGCGCGGCATACTTCCTGCGCGTCTGTTCAGTGATCCTAGCCCGTCGCATCCGGATGAGGTCTTCACCGCGCAAGTAGATGGAGCTTCGCGCGGGAATCCTGGCCCTGCGGCGTATGCTGTGATCATCCGGCGTCCGGACGGCTCCGTGGTGTACCAGCTCGGAAAATATCTGGGGAACGCCACGAATAATGTGGCGGAATATTTCGCGCTGATCACGGCTCTGGATTACTGCGCTGAACACAACATCTCGCGGCTGCGTGTGCGTAGCGATTCGGAATTGCTGGTGCGGCAGTTACAGGGCCGCTACAAAGTGAAGAGCGCATCGCTCAAGCCGTTGCACGAGCGCGCGTTGCGGCAGTCGAAATCGTTCGGATATTTCGCAATTGAGCATGTACCGCGCGAACTGAACGCTGAAGCGGATGCGTTGGCAAATGCCGCGCTGGACCGTACGGGCGAGGTTCGCTCGGCATCTGGAAACTCGAAATCGCCCAGCGCGGCGGCGACTGTCACCGGTGCGCGCACAATTCGCGCGCAATTCCGCGGAGGCGTTCTCCATCCCGCCGAGCCTCTCGATCTTCCCGAGGATTCCTGCGTCGAAATTACAATCAGCCGGAAAACATAGCCGCGCGGCTACTCTCGCGAAATTTGCGTTTCAGCCAAGGCGGACGCTAGCGATTTAGGGCGTAGGAGCGGTAGAGCGTGTCGCGCTGCGCGGGGATATAACCGGCGTCGGAAATGATGCGCCGCAGCTCCGCTTCATTCGTGCGGTTGCGCACACCCGCTGCGTAGACAACGTTCTCTTCGATCAAAATGCTGCCAACGTCGTCAGCGCCGAACTGCAGACCCACCTGGCAGACTTTGATTCCGGGCGTAAGCCAGCTCGACTGAATGTGGTCGATATTGTCGAGATAGATTCGGCTGAGAGCGAGCGTTTTCAGATAATCGACAGCGGTCGCTTCGGGCACTTTCTTTCCAAGCGGAGTGTTCTCTGGCGCAAAAATCCACGGAATGAAAGCGGTGAAGCCGCCGGTATCTTCCTGAATGCGCCGGATGCGCTCGAGGTGATTCACGCGGTGCCGCAATTCCTCGCCGCAGCCAAACATCATCGTCGCCGTCGTGCGCATCCCGAGCGCGTGCGCGGTGCGGTGCAT
>DASTCZ010000420.1:0-8651 GCA_035710585.1 Candidatus Acidiferrales bacterium
GTGACGGAGTCCAGCCAAATCATCGGACAAACCATTTCGCATTACCGCGTCCTCGCAAAATTGGGCGCGGGCGGAATGGGAGTTGTTTTCAAGGCGGAAGACACGCGCCTCGAGCGGTTCGTCGCGCTGAAATTCTTGCCCGAAGCGCTGGCGCGCGATCCGCAAGCGCTCGAACGATTCCGCCGCGAGGCGAAAGCGGCTTCGGCGCTCAATCATCCGAACATCTGCACCATTTACGACATCGGCGAACAAGACGGCCGCGTTTTCATCGCCATGGAATATCTCGAGGGCGGCACTTTGCGGCAAAGCGCGGCCGGACGCGCGATGGATTTGGAAACGTTGCTGACGCTCGGCATCGAAGTCGCGGATGCGCTGGACACCGCGCACGCGAAGGGAATCGTTCACCGCGACATCAAGCCGGGAAATATTTTCGTCACATCGCAAGGCCATCCGAAGATTTTGGATTTTGGTCTGGCGAAAGTGAATTCGCCATCGGGAATCATGGAGGGAGCGACGACGCTGGCGACGCAAGACGTCGATCCGGATCATCTCACGAGCCCGGGAAGCACGCTCGGCACGGTCGCATACATGTCTCCCGAACAAGTCCGCGCGAAGGAGCTGGACAGCCGCAGCGATCTTTTTTCGTTTGGCGTGGTGCTCTACGAAGCCGCGACCGGTTCGCTGCCCTTTCGCGGAGAGAGTTCGGGAGTGATTTTCCACGCGATTCTCGAACGTCAGCCAGTGGCGCCGATCCGGTTGAATCCCGACCTGCCGCCGGAGTTGGAGCGAATCATCCAGAAGTGTCTCGAGAAAGACCGCAATCTGCGATATCAATCGGCGAACGAACTGCGCTCCGATCTGCGACGGTTGAAGCGCGACTCAGAATCGAGCGCGCGATTAGCGATGGACGCGAGCCAGGCGGCGCCGCGACGGCGCTGGGTACCGATCGCTGCGGCGGGAATTGCGCTGCTCGCATTACTCGGCTGGCTGGCGTATTACGAATATTCGCGGCAGGCGGCTCCGGTTTCGAGCGGAGATTGGGAACAACTCACATTCTTTACGGATTCCGCGGTGTATCCGGCGCTCTCCTCCGATGGAAGAATGCTGGCCTTCATTCGCGGCGCGGACACGTTCATCGGTACTGGCGAGGTGTACGTCAAGTTCCTGCCCAGCGGCGAGCCTGTGCAACTGACGCACGATTCGCGCGCCAAGTTGAGCCCGGTATTTTCCGCGGACGGCTCGCAGATCATCTATGGAGTTTTGCCGCCGTTTGACACATGGGAGGTTCCGGTTCTCGGCGGCGAGCCGCACCTGATGCTGCCCAACGCTTCCTCACTCACATGGATTGATAGCGGCAAACACATCTTGTTCTCGGAACTTACCGACGGCTTACACATGGTGGTGGCCACTTCGGATGACTCGCGCGGGCAATCACGAATCATCTATTCGCCCGCAGCCGAGCGCGGAATGGCGCACCACTCCTACCTTTCGCCCGATGGGAAATGGGTCTTGATTGTGGAGATGGATGCGCACGCCGTGTTTCTTCCCTGCCGGGTGGTTCCCTTTGAAGGCGGCGGCGCGCCGCAGATAGTCGGAGCGCCGGGCGTCTCCTGCACCACCGCCGCATGGACGCCCGACGCGAAATGGATCTACTTCACCGAGGAAGAGGGCGACCGGACGCACATTTGGCGACAGAGATTCCCCGGTGGCGAGCCCGAGCAAGTAACCTTCGGCACTACAAAAGAGGCAGGAATAGCGATGGCGCCCGACGGGAAATCATTCGTGACTTCGGTCGGAACCCGGGATCGCATGATCTGGCTGCACGACAAGAGTGGCGAGCACCCGATCATGTCCGAAGGACAAGCCTGGCACGCGCGATTCTCGGCCGACGGCGCGAGGCTTTATTTTTCGTACGCCAGGGACGAGAAAAACGGTGCAGAGATATGGGTTCTGAATTTGGCAGACGGGAAAAGAGACCGCGTACTGCCCGGGTACTTGACCAAGAACTCGTCCGTTTCGGCCGCAGACACGCTGGGCTTAGATTTCTCTGTTTCCGCGGATGAAAAACTGATTGCTGTAACACAAACCGACCAACGCGGGCAGTCGTCGATCTGGATTGCGCCCACGGATCATCATGCTGCGCCGCAGCAGCTCGCATCGCCGAATAGTGAGGACGAGCCCTCGTTCCTTCCGAGTGGCGATGTGGTATTTCGAGCGACGGAAGGCGGCGTGAATTCTCTTCGCCGCATGCACGCGGACGGAACTGGCAGGACCACAATCATTCCAGAACACATTATCGATACGTATGGAACATCGCCGAACGGGCGTTGGGCTTTGGCGGGAATGTACGGCGCAGATCACACGCTTGGGGTGTATGAGATTCCGGTGAACGGCGGCGCGCCAGTGCTGTTCTGCACGACGCCATGCAAAGTTGCGTGGGACAATCCCGGAGACTTTGTCTTCATCGACGCGTTTGGCCACAACGGCGAGGAGACTTACCTGCTTCCCGTACAGCGCGACACCGGACTGCCGTCATTGCCAGCGACGGGAATCGCCACCGGAGAGGAGCTGAAGAATTTGAAAGGCGCGAAAGCGGTGCCGCAGTTTGTGGACTCGGCGATGAGCACGAGCGTGTACGCCTATACCCGCACAACCATTCGCAGGAATCTCTACCGCATCCCGATAAGGTAGGTCGCCAATCCACTGAGTGCTGGCCGCTGCAGGTTTGCACGTAACGAACAGACGCATCTCTGCGTAAATTGTACTCAGGAAGGCGACTTCTCGGCTGCGAACGCTTTTGCGAGGCGATCGAGGAATTCGGTCTGCGCGGAAATCATTTTTGCGCGGGCGGTTTCGAGCGAAAAAAATTCGGCGCGATCGACTTCCGGGAAGACGCTCTCTTTGCCCGAGCGCGGCGGCCATTCGAGGGTGAATGTGTTGGATTGCAGGCGCAAGGCGTCGCAATCGCCTTCGACGGCCCAAGCGTGAACGAGCTTTCCGGATTTCTGGCGGATGTTGCCGAGATAGTGGAAATCGGTGGAGTCGGAAAATACACCCTCGGCTGCGGGGCCAAGTTCTTCGGCAAATTCGCGGCGCGCTAGTTCGAGCAGGACGGCTTCAGAGGCGGATTCGGGATTGGGCGAATCGAGTTCGCCTTTCGGAATGGACCAGGCGCCCGCATCCTTTTTCATCCAGAACGGCCCGCCGGGATGGACGAGCAGGACTTCGATGGCGGAGTTGCGGCGGCGAAAGAGGAGAATGCCTGCGCTGATTTTCGGCACGCGGCCATTGTACGCGTTCAGTAAGACGAGACAGAGGTGCCGGTGGTGGACGGCTGATTTTGTGGAGAGGTGGCGATCATGAACGATTTCTTGCGAGGGATTCGGTTTGCGGCGCGGACGCTGCGAAAGCAGCCGGGATTCACGGCCATCGCGGTGCTGACGCTGGCGCTGGGCATCGGCGCGAACACGGCGATTTTTTCGATCGTGAACGCGGCATTTTTGCGGCCTCTGCCGTACCCGAACGCCAACCAGATTTACCGCGTGCGGCGCGTGAACAACCGCATCGGCGGCGGCTCGATTTCTCCGGCAATCTTTGCGCAGTGGCGGCAGCGGACGGATATTTTCGAATCGATCGGAGTGATCGTCGGTGCGGCGCCAGTGACGCTGCGCGGCGGCGGAGAACCGGTAAGCATCCACGCGGTGTTGCTCAGCCCCGGAGCGCTCTCCACGCTGGGGGTGCAGCCAGAGGTAGGGCGATTGTTTGGCGCAGACGAAGAGAATCCGGCGAGCGCGCACGTCGCGATTATTTCGGATGCGCTCTGGAAGAACCGGTTTGGCTCCGACCGGGAGATGCTGGGAAAAACGATCACGCTCAATACCACGGCGTATGGAGTGATCGGAGTGATGCCGGCGGGATTCGAGCTGCCGCTCACCTGGGCGAAAGAAGCGGATGTGTGGCTGCCGTACGCGCTGCCGGCGGGAAGCGAGAACAATCCCAGCAACGGAATGACATGCATCGGGCGGTTGCGCTCGAATGTCACGATGGCGAATGCGGAGCAGGCGTTGACGCAGCCTCTCTTGGCGCTAGCGCAGCAATTCCCGAACATGATTTTTCCGGTGGAGAAGGCGACCCTTTTGCCGATGCGGGAGTGGATTCGCGCCGGCGCGGGAACGGCGCCGCTGCTGTTGCTGGGCGCGGTGGGATTTGTTCTGCTGATCGCCTGCGCAAATGTGGCGAATCTGTTGCTGGCGCGCGCGACGGGACGCCAGCGCGAGATGGCGATTCGGGCGACACTCGGAGCGACGCGCGGGCAGATCGCGACGCAGCTGCTCACGGAGAGCACACTTCTGGGCTTGCTCGGCGGAATCGCAGGTGTATTGGTGTGTTATGCGAGCTTCGACGCGGTGCTCGCGCTGGTGCCGAACGATTTGCCGCACGTCGGGGCGATCCGGATCGACGGCGCGGTGCTCGCGTTTTCGCTGGCGCTAGGAGTGCTCACAGGGATTGTCTTTGGGCTCGCTCCAGCAGCGACAATGTCCAAGGCGGACCTGCAAATTGCGCTGAAGGAAGGCAGCTCGCGCGCGGGAGCAAGCCGCGAGCGCGGAAGGCTGCGATGGATCCTGGTTACAGTCGAAGTGGCGCTGGCGCTGGTGCTGCTGGTGGGCGCGGGGTTGCTGCTGGAAAGTTTCGGGCGATTGATGACGACGGACCTGGGATTCGATCCGCATCACGTGTTGACGGTGAGCGTTCCGCTGCCACGCAGCTACGACACGGCGGCGAAGCAGATCGCTTTCTACGACGAGTTCGCGAGAAAGCTCGCGGCGGTACCCGGAGTGCAGAACGTCGCGTACATCAATGGGCTGCCGTTAAGCCAAGGCGACATACTTTTCAGCATCGAAGGCCGGCAAGATGCTGAGAATGCCAAGGGCGATGCGAGGGCGCGGCGCGCGAGCCCGGGATATTTCGACGCGATGCGGATTCCATTGGTGCAGGGAAGGCTGTTGGCGGAAACGGATTCGGACAAATCCGAACCGGTGGCGGTGATCAATAAATCGCTCGCGGAACGTCTCTGGCCGAATGGAGACGCCATCGGATCGTATGTATGGATCGGCAAGCCGATGGGACCAGGCGCGACAGAGCCGGCGCCGCGGAGAATCGTGGGCATTGCCGGTGACATTCACGGCGAATCGGTGGCGGAAGGCGCGAGCTTCGACATGTACACGCCGGCGAAGCAAACGACCGGCTCGAGTTCGATGCAATTCGTGGTGAGGTCACCACTGAGCATTGGCGCTCTGCAGCCATCGATTCAGAGCATTTTGCGCGCGGCATTGCCGGAGCAGCCGGCGAGCGCGGTGCGTGCGATGGACGATATCGTTGCAGGTTCGCTGACGGACGAAAAATTTCACGCGACGCTGTTGGGTCTTTTCGGCGGATTGGGACTGCTGATCGTGACGGTGGGCGTGTATGGAGTGGTGTCTTATTTCGTAGCACAGCGGACACACGAATTTGGAGTGCGAATGGCGCTGGGAGCGACGCAGAGCGACGTATTGGGCATGGTGCTGAAACAGGGATTGGCGATGGCGGCGGCGGGAGTGGTCGTGGGAATCGCGGCGGCGATGGCGTTGACGCGGCTGCTGGCGAGCATGTTGTATGAGGTGAAGCCGAACGATCCGTTGACGATTGTGGTAGCGAGCGCGGTGATGATCGGAGTGACGATTGCGGCGTGCTGGATACCGGCGAGGAGAGCGACGAGGGTGGATCCGTTGGTGGCGCTGAGGTATGAGTGAGAGAAGCAGGAGGCCAGAGGCAGGGAAGCAGGGAGGCAGGGAGGCAGAGAACACGAAGTGGTTAGGGTCGCATGTGGTGCAAAACTAAAACCTCTGTAACCACTGATGAACACTGATGGAAAGGCATACTTAAGGGACGAAAGTGCCTCTCGCTGAGAGCCTAGAGCTTTTAAGACGCGAAGGCAAAGCAACGGATGACGCAGAGGCGCGGAGAGCGCTGAGAGACGCGGAGGCCAGCAGGTAGGGAAGCAGGCAAGCCACGCGGAACGCAGGAAGCAGCTGTCCCTTAAGGGCGAACGGTCTTCAATAGGAATTCCTAACTGAAAATTGAAATGAAGGTCTAATCGGAGAGCGGATAGGTCTGCGCGAACGTGTAGGCGATGTCTACTGTGAGCGCATGCGCGATAACGCAGCGGAGGGAACATGGAAAAGCTGATGCAGGACGTGCGGTACGCGCTGCGGATGATGCGGAAGAGTCCGGGTTTTATTGCGGCGGCGATTCTGACGCTGGCGCTGGGGATCGGCGCGAACTCCGCGATTTTTTCGGTGGTCAATGGCGTGCTGCTGCGGCCGCTGCCTTATCCGGATTCGGACCGGCTGGTGTGGTTCTGGGAGAGCCAGCCGCATCTGGACAAGGCTCCGTTCAGCGGAGCGGACTACGTTGATTACGCGGCGCAGAACCACACATTCGAGTCAGTGGCCGCAATACGGCGATTGCGAGTGACGTTAACGGGCCGCGGAGCGCCGAAATCGGTGGGCGGCGGGATTGTGACCGGAAATTATTTGGCGATGCTGCAAGTGAAGCCGCAAATCGGGCGAACGCTTGTGGAAACCGACGGAGCACCGGGGGCGGCGAGAGTCGTGGTGCTGGATTACGACTTTTGGCAGAGCGATTTCGGCGGAGACCCGAACGTGATCGGGAGCTCGATCACGCTGGAGGGAAAGCCTGCGACGATCGTGGGCGTGCTTCCGGCGAGCTTCAAACCGCCGGCAAATGTGAAATTCTGGATGAATCCGCGCGATGTGGTGCCGGAGCTTTTTCCCAATTCCACGGATAAGGTGAAAACGAATCGCGCGATGCACTACATCGGCGTGGTGGGGAAATTGAAGAGCGGAGTGAGCTTGCAGAAGGCGCAGGCAGATATCGATACGATCGTTGCCAACCTGCAGAAGCAATATGCGAGCAATGCGGGGCACAACGTGCACCTCGTCAGCCTGCGCGAGTATTACTCGGGGGATCAGCGCACGGCTCTGCTGGTGATTTTCTGCGTGGTGGGCACGGTGCTGTTGATCGCGTGTGCGAATGTGGCGAACCTGATGCTTTCGCGCTCGGCGGCGCGTCAGCGAGAAGTGGCAGTGCGGCGGGCACTGGGGGCGAGCGCGGCCCGCATTGCGCGGCAATTGCTGACGGAGAGCGCGATTCTGGGAGCGGCGGGAGGAGCGGCGGGGATGGCGCTGGCGTATGGAGTGTTGCGGTGGTTCGCGACGGCGGGGAAAGATATTTTGCCGCGCACGGCGGAAATTCATCCGGACGGGCGGGTGATCGCGTTCACGTTTGCAGCGGCGATTGGAAGCAGCATTCTGTTTGGGCTCGCGCCGGTGGTGCAGACGATGCGCGTGTCGCTGCTCGAACCGCTGCGTGGCGTGGGCCGCGGCGGATCGACGGGAACGCGGCAGAGATTGATGCACGACGCGCTGGTGGCGGCGGAGATCGCGATGTCTCTGGTACTGCTGGTTGCTGCGGGGTTGCTGATGCGAAGCTTCATGCGGCTGCTGGAAGTGAAGCCGGGATTCCACACGGAAAATCTGGCGACGATGTATATCAGCTTCACGGGACCGAAATATGCGCGCGGAGAAGCGGAACGGCAGCTGCTGCAGACGCTCGAGCCGCGGATTGCGGCGCTGCCGGGAGTGGAATCGGTGGCGATCGCGAACGATTTGCCGTTGCAAGGGCAGGACACGACAACGGGTGTGAGCCAAATCGAAGGACGGCCGGCGCTGAAGCCAGGCGACCAATATCTGGTTGGCGTTCACGCGGTGAACAACAGCTATTTTCGCGCGATGGGCGTGCCGCTGCTGCGCGGAAGGGAGTTCAATGAAACGGACACTGCGAAGAGCAGTCCGGTGGTGATCCTGAACCAGAAGGCGGCGGAGGAATTGTGGCCGGGGCAGGATCCGATCGGGAAACACGTGCAGATCATGGCGGATAAACCATCGGAGGTGGTGGGAGTCGTGGGCAACGTGCTGCACAACGGCGTTGTGGAAGGGCCATCGAGCGACAGCTATGCGCCGATCACGCAGTTGAGTTGGCTGATTATTGCGCCTGCGATCCGGACGCGATTGGATGCGGGGACGATTGCGGACGAAGTGAGAAGCGAGTTGGCAAAGCTCGATCCTGATTTGCCGGTGTACAGCGTGATGACGATGACGCAAGTGGCGGCGGATACGATGACGGCGCAGCGGCTGACGCTCGATCTGGTGGGCGCGTTTGCGGTGCTGGCGCTGCTGCTGGCGACGGTAGGAATTTACGGCGTGATGAGCTACGCGGTGACGCAGAGAAACCGCGAGATCGGAATCCGGATGGCGCTGGGCGCGGCGCGCGGGGACGTGCTGAGAATGGTGCTTGGGCAGGGGATGCGCCTGGCGTTGATTGGCGCGGGCGCGGGGCTGGCGATCGCGTTTGCGGCGGTGCGGCTGATGAGCGGGCTGCTGTTTGGAATTAAGGCGAGCGATCCGGCGACGTTCGCGGGCGTGACGCTGCTGCTGGGGGCGGTGGCAGCGGTGGCGTGCTGGATTCCGGCGAGGAGAGCGACGAGAGTGGATCCGCTGGTGGCGCTGAGGTATGAGTGAAGAAGCAGGAGG
>DASTCZ010000421.1:0-9580 GCA_035710585.1 Candidatus Acidiferrales bacterium
ATTAACAATCAGGATTCCATTCGGCTTCAGGTCGGAGAGGTTCATCCGCAGCGCGGCGGGGTTCATCGCCACCAGCGCATCCACGGCGTCGCCCGGCGTATATACTTCGCTCGCGGAAAATTGCACCTGAAAGCCGCTCACACCCGGCAGCGTCCCCGCGGGAGCGCGAATTTCCGCCGGATAGTCCGGGAACGTCGCAAGATCGTTGCCATAGAGCGCGACCGTGTTCGTGAACTGGTTGCCGGTGATCTGCATTCCGTCGCCCGAATCGCCGCAGAATCGGATCACCGCTCGGTCCAGGGTCTCGCGTTTGCGCTGTTTAGGGAGTTCTATCGTAGTCGCCATAATCTTCGCCTGTTCGGTTCTCTGCTCTGATTTTTTGTCCGCCGCCGACACGGGCAGACAATTTCCCGCGAGAAATGAAGCTCACGCAGAAATTTAAGTTTAGCACAAAGCGCGAGGCGGGCGAGGTGACCTCCGGAACATTTGCGTGCCGATTCGGTCACAGCCTTCGAGTTTGGATCGCACGCTCCGCCCCGCCTATAATCGCCGCGCGTTCTGCAGCATGTCTCGTCGCGCCTGGAGAGTGCTTTGCTCGCTGCCCGACTTCACAAATTTGGAGAGCCGCTTCGGATCGAGGAAGTTCCCCGTCCGGTTCCCCACGAGGGCGAAATCCTCATTGAAATCGAGGCGTCGGGCGTCTGCCATTCCGATCTGCACTTGGCCAGCGGCGATTGGCCGGCGTTTGCAAAACTGATCAAACTACCGCTGATTCTCGGCCACGAAGTGGTCGGTGGCGTCGTGGAACTCGGCTCGGCCGTCGATCGCGAATTGCTCGGCAAGCGGGTCGGCGTTCCCTGGGTTTACTGGAGCTGCGGCGAATGCGTCGCGTGCCGCGCCGGCCGCGAAAATATTTGCCGATCTCGAATGATCACCAGTGTGAGCGTGGATGGCGGCTACGCGCAATATATCCTCGCGAAGGCAACCCACGCGCCACGCGTGCCGGATGAGCTGTCGGCAGCGGAAGCAGCACCTCTTTTTTGTGCGGGCGTCACAGTCTACCGCGCATTGAAGAATGCAGAGGTTCGCGCTGGCCAGCGCGTGGCGATCTTCGGAATCGGAGGACTTGGACACCTCGCCGTGCAAATCGCGGCCGCGTGGTGCGCGGAAGTGATCGCTGTCGATATCGCGGAAGATAAACTCTCGTTTGCGCGAGAATCGGGCGCCACAAAGCTCTTGAACGCGCGCGAGTGCGATGCCGGGGCGGAATTGGCCGCGGCTGGCGGTGTGGACGTCGCGCTGGTCGCCGCCGGAAACAAAGCCGCCTATGACGCCGCATTTGCCGCGGTCGGCGTGAATGGCGCCGTGGTCATCGTCGGATTGCCGCCGGAGCCGGTGTCGTTCGATGCAGGGCGGCTGGTGCGCAACGAGGCTCGCGTCCTGGGCTCGGCGGTGGGCACGCGTGAAGACGTCCGCGCGACGCTCGCGCTTGCGGCCGCTGGCAAGCTGCACTGCCGCACGGAGTCGCGCCCGCTCGAAAAAATCAACGAGATCTTCGACGAGATGCGCGCCGGGAAAATTCTGGGCCGCGTGGTGCTCGCGCCCTGACTGAAACGTGCTCGCTCATTGGAGGCGGAGGTTTCGAAAAATGAGCCCGAGCACCAGGACCTCGAGGCCGAGCAGGACAATGATGCCACCGAGTGCCAGAACCGCGCTGCGAAGATAGCGCGATCCCCGCGGCAATTGCGCGCGCCGCGGCGAGCGCGAAAGCGTGTGCGCCGCAAAGCCGAAGAACGCCACGGCGAGCACCGCAGCGAGCCATTCCCGCCGCTGAGCCGAGGCGGCGACCGCCACAAGATCGGGTCGAGTGTAGCCGGCCGCGAAATGCGCAAGATACCAGGCGAGAATATTCCACGCGGCAAAGGCTTCGGCGAGAATCGCCACTGCATTCGCCACGCGGCGCGCACTTCGCGCGTCCGCGGAGGCAGTGCCAGCGGAAGAAATTGCCAGGCGTTTCTGCGATAACTTATCGGATGTCATTGCGTCGAAGCGTCCGTGACGTGGAAAAGCCGGACAGTCCCTTCGCTTTTCACTGCCAGAGCATCTCCATTTGGCGAAAGCGCAAAGTCCATTTCGTGGAGCTGCGGATTTTTGTTCTCGAGGACAAAGATCCACTTCTTCGTTTCGAGGTCCAGCACGGCAATTCGTTTTGGCGTGAGCGTGACTCCGGACTCACTGTTCGGCCCGGCCCCCGGCGTCCGCACCACGTTGTTCGAAAAGGGCGAATTCCAGAGCAGAATCCCGAACCGCACGCCGCCGCGTGACGAGCTGACCGTACCTGCGTCGGGAGACGCGACCTCAATCTGTTGAGTCAAGACCTGTTCAAAGGTCTTTTTTCCGTCGTTCTGAAGCACCTCCAGTTTCCCCGCGTTATATGCCAGCATGGTTTGATCGGAAAGAAAATCCGCCACGGCGCATCCCGACCCGTCCTCGGATACGCAAATCGGTTTCCATTCACCCCCGAGCTTGGAAATGTAGATCTTGTTTGGGTCCGTTTGTTTCTTGCGGCTTTCGTGCGCGGCGATTTCCACATCGCTTATGGATGCGTTCTCCGGAATTTGGCACGCCTCCCCGTTTGTCGTCATCGCGTCAGTCCGTATCCATTCGCACCGCACTCCCGAATCAGACCGGTATTGCGAAAGGATCGTCTTTCCTGTGGGCGAAACTGCGGCGGCCCAGATTCCCACTCCGCTGCCTTCAGCGCTCGGAATGCGGAGCTCGCCCGCGGGTTCGCCGTTAGCGGAGAATTTGTAGACGACATTTCCTTCATAGACCGAGTAGGTTCCGTCCGCCGCTGGAATGACGCCAATTTCGGAAGAATCGGAACTCCACGATTGCGTCCGCTGGACGTGTCCAGACGCCGCATCGAGAAACACCGCGTGCAGCTTGAAGGGCGGCGTGCGATTGGGATCATCGCGGCGGTGAAGCCCGGTGGTCGTGACTCGCTCGATGAACGTGGCGATCACCGTCGAGTTGTTCAAGAAACTGATTTTGCGCAGCGCCGGGATCTGCGCCCGGAATGCATCACCCGGATCGGGTGTGTATCCCTGTGTCGCGAGGTCGAAGGTCCACACCGAATCGCTGATCTTCGCCGGCGTTTTGACCGACTGAGTCGCGGCCGGAAAAATCGTGGCGCTCAATATTGCCGCACACGCGGCGCAGCGGCGCAGGATCGAAGCGGCGGCGCTCATACTCTCTTGTGAATCGTGTCTCGCATATACGGACCTGCGGCGCTCATTGTATCGCCAAGCGCGGGCATGACGATTTGGCACATTGACGAGAGCGGGCTATTGACGTTTCCCTTTTTCTTCGCCTAGAATCGGGCGTGGGCATCGAATCCCAGCGAGGCAAATAATGACTCTCACGAAGCGGCAAAAAGAGGTTCTCGATTTCCTCGTTATTTTTCAGAACAAGCACGGCTATTCTCCGAGCTTCGAAGAGACGGCGAAATCGCTGCGCCTGAATTCGCTCGCCACGGTGCACAAGCATATCTCCACTCTCGAGCGAAAGGGATTCATCCGTCGCGCCTACAATCAGAGCCGCTCGATCGAAATCCTCCAGCTGCCGAAGCCGGTGAAAGAACAAGTCGCGGAGCGGCAACCCGTGGAGATTCCCCTGCGCGGGCGCATCGCCGCGGGCCAGGCGCTGGAATCGGCTGAGATGGACGACACCGTTTCGCTACAGCCTTTTACGCACGGAAAGAATAATTTCGCGCTTCAAGTGAAAGGCAGCTCGATGATCGACGATCACATCATGGACGGCGATTATGTGGTTGTCGAACAAACGCAGATCGCGAACCCGGGCGAAATCGTGGTGGCGCTGATTCAGGGCTCGGAGGCAACTCTTAAGCGGTTCTACCGCGAGCCCGGCGGAAAAATCCGCCTGCAGCCTGCGAATTCGCATATGAACCCGATCATCGTTCCGGCCGGCGACGTAAAAATTCAGGGCCGAGTGATCGGAGTGCTGCGCAAGTACGCCTGAATCTAGTCCATTCATTTCATGAAGCGGAGTGCCCTAGGTACTCTGGCGCGCGCCGCTCCCCTTTGCTAACATCCCGCTCCCCGGCCCGCGTGGCTCATGCCGCGCTCAAGCTAAGAGTTTTCACTGATGTCAGTTGCATCGCAAACCGTGTTCGTACCTCCGGCCAGTATTCAACGCGACACGTTTTTGCCCGTTTGCGCTTGCCCCGTTTTGGAGCAGGAAATAGAGTGCTTCCCACCCCGGTCCAATTCTCGCCGGGAATTTTCCGGCAGTGAGCACGCGGTCCGGGAGGATTCATGTGGGGCAAGAAACCAGAGCAGCAAGCTGCGCCCGAGGTTAGCGAACCAAAGGTCGCCGCAATCCCGCCGAAGCCAGCTCCGGCAATCGTGGAGGAAAAGAAGATGAGTACAGATGCTATGCGTCCCGTGTCGGGCTCTTCCAGCGGTGCAAGCGCACGACTCGGCGCGAGTTTGCATGTAAAAGGTGAAATCACCGGCCACGAGGATTTGCTAGTGGACGGCAGCGTGGAAGGTCTGATCCAGCTCGAAGACCGCAAGCTAACCGTGGGCGCCTCGGCAAAAGTGAGCGCCGATGTCGTTGCCCGCGAAGTGGTGGTCTACGGCAACGTGAAGGGAAATTTGCGCGCGCGCGACCGCATTGAAATCAAAAAAGACGGTTCCGTGGTCGGCGACCTGACCACCGCGCGCATCATGATCGAAGACGGCGCCTATTTTAAGGGCTCCATCGAGATCGATAAGGCTGCGGAAGCCTCCTCTTCATCGCACGATTCGAAAACCGATCTTGAGCGGCCGGCTTATACGCGCACCGTCGCCGCAACCGCAGGTTCGACCGTCGGCTCTGCCCCGAAGTCCGGCAATTAACGAGTATCCCCGCTTGGCGGACCGCCGGGTGCTGATCGAACAGCCAGCGCCCGGTGCCGCCATTTTCCCCACCGATTCGCCGCAGACCAGCTCGCCCGACTTTATAGATTGATCTCTGTCCATTCGCTCCGCTCTTCCCACTGATGCTGCAGAAAACGAGGGGGATATGCTAAACTACGCGGGCAATCGGGGACGAATCAGGGGTCAGCGGCACCGGAATTCTTCCGTGGTATCCTTCGCAGGCATCATGCGGCCGCCGCAGCAGCCAAAAATTCAGCGAATGAGGCAAAAGTATGTCCGGCCACTCTAAATGGGCAACCATCAAGCACAAGAAAGCCGCCACGGACGCGCGGCGCGGCCGCATCTTCACGCGGCTAATACGCGAAATTGCGATCGCAGCGCGCGGCGGCACCGATCCAAATACCAACGCGCGGCTCCGCACCGCGATCAACGCCGCCAAGAATGAAAACATGCCGGGCGACAACATCGAGCGCGCCATCCTGCGCGGCAGCGGTCAGTTGGAAGGCGAAACGCTCGAAGAAACGTCCTTCGAGGGATACGGGCCGGGCGGAGTCGGCGTGATCGTGCAGGTGGTGACGAGCAGCCGCAATCGCACCATCAGCGAGATTCGCCACATCTTCAGCCGCAATGGCGGAAACATGGCCGAAGCAAACGCCGTGGGCTGGATGTTTGAACGAAAAGGCGAAATCGTGGTGCCCAAGGAACAGGCTAACGAAGACAAGATGATGGGCATCGTGCTCGATGCCGGCGCAGAGGATTTGCGCGACGATGGCGAAGCGTGGGAAGTGGTCACGCCGCCGGAATCGTTTGAAGCCGTGCAAAAAGCGCTCAGCGCGGCGGGCGTGAAACCCTCGGCGGGCGAGATCGGAATGCTGCCGAAGAGCTACGTGAAGCTGGCGGGACAGCAAGCGCAGCAGATGATCCGGCTGGTGGACGCGCTCGAAGAGCAGGACGACGTGCAGCACGTCTACTCGAATTTCGATGTGGACGAGAAGGAAATTCAGGCGGCCGTAGCACAGTAGTTGAAAAACTGGTTCAGAAAGGGCGGAGAAAACCCGCCCGGAAGTTTTGTAATTCTACGAAGCAATTCTTCTTTGGACCCGTTGTCATGTTGGAAGTTGCGTACCGCGCATTTGCAAATCCGAAAAAATGGTGGCTCGCACCGCCGCAACGCAATACACTTTTGCGCATGCGAAGTGCGCGAGTGATTCGCGTCTTGGGAATTGACCCGGCGTCGGCCGGTGCGACCGGCTTTGCGGTGGTCGATTCGGCGGGAAGCCGTTGCGCCGTCGTGAAATTTGGCGTAATTCCGCCGGAACGCGATGCGGCGAGGGATTTGCCGGCGCGGCTGCGAAGGATTCATGCGGAAATCACCGCGCTCATTGAGGAATTCGCTCCGGACCAGGTGGCCGTCGAAGCGATTTTCGCCGCGCTCAACGTGAAGACTGCGCTGCGCCTGGCGGAAGTTCGCGGCGTCGTGCTCCTTGCGGCTGCTCAACGCGAGTTGCCGGTGCATAGCTATTCGCCGCGCGAGGTGAAGGCCACCGTCGCGGGGTACGGCCACGCATCGAAAGAACAAATGCAGAAAATGGTGCGCGCGCTGCTGTCGATGCCGGAAATCCCGCGCCCGACGGATGCTGCGGATGCGCTGGCTGTCGCGCTCTGCCACATCCGCTATGCGCAGGCGGAAGAGAAATTCGGAGTCCCCGCCCGCGCGGTGATGGCGCCAAGGGTGCCGCGCCGCGGGAATAGCCGCGTCGCCGGAGCCGTTTCAATACGATGAGGATGAAAAACTCGATTCGAATCGTCGTCGGGAGTTCGACGCTGGCGCTGCTATGCGCAATGACGTTAGTGGGTCCTATTGCAGTGACTGGCTCAATCCGCTTCCCCGCGATGGACGTTGGCGGCGCAGGCGCGGCCGATGAATCGTGGGTGGTGTACCGGAAAGTATTCAAGGGGAGCACGCCTGAATTCGCGGAAATCAAGGTTTCACGCGGCGGCAACTGCACATTCGACATTCGCCAGTTGAGCGAAGATGCGGACCCCAGGCAATTCGCCGTGAGCGACCCGATTCGAGCGAAGATATTCTCGCTGGCGGCGGATCTGCACGAATTTCAGGGCGTGGACTTGGACGTCCATCGCAAGATCGCCAACTTGGGTGAGAAGACTTTTGTCTTTCGAAGCGGGGCCGTGATGCACGAGGCGAAGTTCAATTACACGACGAACCCGAGCGCCACGCAGCTTTACGATATCTTTGAGGGTTTGACCCGCCAGCAGGATCACGTCGTAACCCTTGAGCGGCGTATGCGTTACGACCGGCTCGGCATACCCGCCGCGTTGACGGACTTGGACGGAGACCTGGGCCATAAGATGATCCCGGAGCCGGCCGCCTTGCTGCCGGTGCTGGACCAGATCGCCGGCGATTCCCGCATTGTGGAGATCGCGCGAACCAAAGCCCGGGCCATGGCGGCGCGAATCCGGGGAGCGAAGTAAAGGCGTAAGCGCGCGCGCGGCGATTTTCGTTGACGGGAACGCCGCGGAAGCGCAGCATCAGATTTTACAATTGGCGCGAAACGCAACCGGCGCCTGATACATCGTAGTAAGCAGCTACTTACTTCAGGGGAGGTCCTTATGACCCGCCCATTCGTGCTTCTCTGGAAAAATGGGAATTCAGTTGGTGTCGCGATTTTCGCGCTCTTGGTGGCCGCTGCCTTCGGAAGCCTGCTGGCGCGGCCGGCAGCGGCGGATGACTACAGCCACGTGCGGATTATCCGGCTGAGCTTCGTCGAAGGGCAGGTGCAATTCCAACGGTTGAACGAAGGCTGGCAGAACGCTGGCCAGAACCTTCCGGTTGAAGAAGGCATTCAGTTGAAGACCGACGCCGGCTTCGCGGAAGTGGAATTCGAAGCGGGACTTTATTTACGGTTGGCGCAAAACAGCACCGTGGCGTTCACCGAACTCGGCCTGCAGGACGGCAAGCGCATGACGAAGATGGAATTGCTCAGCGGGACGGCCATCGTGACGGCCAAGGATGTCGGCCACGATCAAATTAGCGTGGTCGCCAGCAATATGACGCTGAAAGTCGATCACAATGGCGACTACCGGATCGATCTGGCGCCGCAAGGCGCATGGGTAACCGTGTTGCGCGGAAAAGTTGACGTGCTGGCCGGATCGCGCGAAGTCACCCTTTCCGGCAACCATACGCTTCACGAAGCGGGCGAGAATTTGGATTCAATTGAAGTTGTACAGAGCGCCGCGCTCGATTCCTTCGACAAGTGGGTCTCGCAACGCGATCAAACGGCCGGGGAATACACCGACGCGACGACCAGCTACGTCCGCAACGGCGGCAACTATGGAATCGGCTTCGCTGATTTGTACAACTACGGCCTTTGGTACAACTGCCCCGGCTTTGGAATGTGCTGGCAGCCCTACGGAGTTGGAATCGGCTGGATTCCATTCGCAAGCGGACAGTGGCAATGCCTCGACGGGTTCGGCTGGACATGGGTCAGCGCCGAGCCGTGGGGCTGGTTGCCCTATCATTTCGGCGGCTGGTATAACGCGCCCGGTCAGGGCTGGGTCTGGGTGCCCGGCAGCGGCCGCACGTGGAACAACTGGCAGACATCTACAGCAACGTGGGTAAACATGCAGAACATGGTCGCGTGGACTCCCACGCTCGCCGTGCCCACGAAGCCTTCCAAAGTTTCGAACCAGGAATCGCTTCGCCAATCTGAAGTGATCCTTGCGGCTCAAGCCAACGGCAATAGCATCCGCCCGATGGCGCGTCTGCCAATTTCGCAAACGCAATCCGCCAGCATTCGCACGGGAGCTGCGCCAGCGCTCAACTTCGCAGCCGGCGCATCGGCCTCTGGATCGCTCGCAGCCGCGGCGCCTGTTGCTGGCGGCGGTGGCGGCGCTGCCCAGAGTCAAGTTGTACCCTCGCATTTCGATCGCGTATCCGAGGGTTCGCTCGCACCGAAATCCGGCGCGCCGAATTCCGGCCGAATGCTTGACGCTCCGCGTGGATCGAACGCCATGCGTGCCGCTCCGTCCGCAGCTCCTACTACTGCGGCGCCTCGCGCGGCATTTGAACGTCCCGTCATGCCCGCTGAAATGCGTGCGGCAAGATCTGAAGGAGGATTTTCTCGAGGATCGGGTGGCAACATGAGTAGCGCGAGCCGAGTGCAGGGTGGAGGCGGCAATAGCAGCAGCGGACTTTCCCGTGCCAGTGGCAACGGTAACGGCGGCGGCGGGCTAACGCGCGCGAGCGGCAGCGGCGGCTCGGGCGGCGGTGGCGGATTCAGCCGCTCATCCGGCGGAGGAGGCTCGGCGGGCGGCGGATCGTCCAGCTCGGCCGGCGCCTCTCACGCGGCACCCGCGGCTCCCTCCAGCAGCAGCGGGGGAGGAAGCGGCGGCGCCTCAGGCGGAATCAAGCACTAACTCTCTCCTGGAGAATCCCGGAATGGATGGCAGGCCATTCCGGGATTCTCCACGCGGAGAAATGTAAGTAAATGCTTACAAATTCAGTTGACGCGGGCGGGATTTGGGAACAGAATGGCGGCAGAGCATCGGTTCCGGCCAGTTCCCGCCGAGCTATCACAGGGACGAGCGGAACCGAAGGGGGCGTCATGAAAGTCCTC
>DASTCZ010000422.1:0-11776 GCA_035710585.1 Candidatus Acidiferrales bacterium
CGGTCGCGCGGGGCGCGCGTGGCATTCGGAGCGCTCGGCTGGGATTTATATGAGCCTGCTGCTGCGGCCTACGCTGAGCCCCGCGATGGCGCCCGTGCTGACGATGGCCGCCGGTATCGCTGTGCGCGACGCGGTTGCGGAGGTCGCGGGCCTCGAACCGGATATCCGCTGGCCGAATGATGTGTTAGTGGGCGGAAAGAAAGTTTGCGGCATTCTCACGGAGATGTACGCCGAGCCGGATCGCGTGAAATTTGTGGTGTGCGGGATCGGAATCAACGTGAATCAGACGAAAATGCCGGAATCGCTCGCGCGAATCGGAACTTCTTTACGAATCGCGGCGGGGCGTGAATTTTCGCGCGTGGAGATCGTCGTGCGTTTGCTGCGGCGTTTCGAGAGCTACTACAATCAGTTGATTGGCGAAGGCGCGGAGCCGATTATTAAGAGGTTTGCGGACATTTCGAGCTACGCCGAGGGTAAACGGATACGCGTGAGTAACGGGAAGGATTCGTTTGTGGGCGTCACCGCGGGGCTCGATCCAAGCGGACTGCTTCGCGTGACGCGCAGCGACGGCCGCGTCGAAACCGTGCTTGCGGCGGATATTTCCGAGGCGGACTGAGATAACGGAATGCTCCTGACGATCGATCTCGGGAACACCAACACCGTGCTCGGCGTGTATCGCGGCACGAAATTGCTCGCGCACTGGCGGCTCACTTCCGCGCGCGATCAAACGGTGGACGAATACGGCATTCTCGCACGGGATTTGCTGGAGGTTGCCGGCATCAAGCCGAAGCAGATCGATGGCGTGATCGTCAGCTCTGTGGTGCCGCCATTGAATTGGACGCTCGGCGAGATGTCGCGCGTTTATTTTTCATGTGAAGCGCTCTTTGTTGATGCGTCGATCGAGACAGGCATGCCTGTGCTCTACGACAATCCCGCCGAGGTGGGCGCCGACCGTATCGTTAACGCGGTCGCGGCGTTCACGAAATATGGTGGGCCGTGTGTCTCCGTGGATTTCGGCACGGCGATTAATTTCGACGTGATCTCTGAGCGCGGCGAGTATATGGGCGGCGTACTCGCGCCCGGAATTGGAATTTCGGCCGAAGCACTATTTTCTCGCGCGGCGCGGCTCTTTCGCGTGGAAATTCGCGACCCGGGAAAAATTATCGGCACCAACACCGTCGCGTCGCTGCAGTCGGGCCTCTATTACGGCTATGTTGATATGGTGGACGGAATTCTCGATCGCATCGTGCGCGTCCTGGGACCGAAGACCCGCTTCGTTGCGACCGGAGGCCAGGCGGAGCTCGTCTCGCGCGGCTCGCGCCACATCAAGCAGGTGGACGAATTTCTTACTCTCGACGGGCTGCGGATTATCTGGGATCGCGCCGGGGCGAAGCGCGCGCTCAAAAAGCCGAAGGCTTCGACTCGACAATCGTCGTAGACGGCGCGGAATGACCGGGCTCAATTACTACAACTACTTCACCGAAATCGAAGAATACTTCTGGAAAAAACGCGGCGCTCACTTGCTTGTGTCGCCGCTCGATTGGGCCATCCTCGAGACCTGGCAGCGCGCCGAAATTCCCGTTGGAACCGTGATGCGCGGGATTGACCGCGCTTTCGAGAGCTATGCACGCTCGCGCCGCGGGCAGAGCGGGCGGCAGTTGAAGAGCCTGGCATACTGCGTAGATGCTGTGCTCGAAACGGCTGAGGAGGAAAAGGAAGCGGCCGCGGGATCGGGGCCGTCGTCGAGTGCCGCGCGCGCAGGTTCAGACCAATCTTTCTCGCCCGCCGAGCTAAAAAAATACCTGCAGCGCAATTCAGAGCAACTCTCCCGAGCGGCGGAAAAGAACCGCGCCGCCAAAAGTCTCGCTGAGGCTCTTTCGGCGGCCAAGGCAAAAATGGCAGCTCTGCTTCCCCTTCTCGACTCCCCTTCCGCCCCGGACCTCGAAGACCTCGAGCGCCGCCTCACCGTGATCGAGGAAAAATTGACGGCAGCAATTTCCGCAGCCGCGAGCGACGATCTGCTTGTCGCCATTCGCCGCGAACTGGACCGTCAGCTTGCGCCCTATCGGAGAAAAATGACCGCGGCTCAACTTTCGCAGCTCGAACGCAGCTACTCACAAAAGCGACTGTTCGAGGAATTCGGCGCCCCGCGGCTCAGTCTTTTTTACCTAAGCTGAGCGCCCTGCTAAAGTAGCTCCGTGAATGTAACTATCGAAAAATTGGTGTACGGCGGTGACGGCCTCGCGCGCGAAGCCGGCGACACGATCTTCGTGCCCTACGTGTTGCCCGGCGAATCCGTGCGCATAGGCGTCGCGCAGAAGCGAAAGAAGTTCGTGCGCGGATCGGTGGAGGAAATTCTCGCACCTTCGTCGGACCGCGTCTCCGCGCCGTGCCGCCACTTCGGGATTTGCGGCGGCTGCAACTATCAGCACATGCCCTACGCCGCACAGCTCCGCTACAAAACGGAAATCCTCCGCGAAACGCTGGCCCGCATCGCGAAGATCGAATGGCCGGGAGAAATTGCAGTGCACGCTTCGCCCGAGCCGCTTCACTATCGAAACCGCGCGCAATGGGCGGTGCGTCGACTGGGCGATCCTCCGCGGCCGCAGATCGGCTATTTCCAGCAAGCTTCGTCCGTGCTCGTGCCCGCGACCATGTGCCCGATCAGCTCTCCGCGCCTGGAGACAGCGCTCGGAAAATTCCGCGACGCATTGAGTCAGGGTCACCTACGCTGGCCGATTCGTGCGATTGAAGCCTTCACGGACGAGCGCGACGAAAAGCTGTTGCTCAACGTCACGGTCTCGAAGCTCAAGGGTTCCGCGAAGGCCCTCGCCGAAGATATCGACGCGATTTTGCCCGACGTCGAGACGATGCTCGTGCTTACTGAAGAAGAGGGTCCGCTCGAACTTTTCGGTCCAGGCTTCATCACCTACCGCGCTGCAGGCCACGCCTTTCGCGTGGGGAATCTTTCCTTCTTTCAGGTGAATCGCTTCATCATTGATGATCTCGTTCGCGGCGTAACGGAAGGCGCGAAAGGAGAACTGGCACTCGATCTATTTTCGGGCGTCGGCCTCTTCAGCCTGCCGCTTGCCCGCAATTTCGCTCGTGTGATTTCCGTGGAAGGCAATGTCGCCGCGACGCGCGACCTCGAGGAAAATTTGAAGCCCGCGCCAAATGCGCGTGCACGCAGGGCGGACGTGGAATCTTTTCTGGAGCGCTGGCGCGATAAACCCGACCTCGTCGTGCTTGATCCGCCGCGCGCCGGCGTGGACGCGGATGCCCTCGAGCGGCTCCGCGCCTTGGGACCGAAATCGATTCGCTATTTGTCGTGCGATCCGGCCACCCTCGCCCGCGATCTTGCCGTTCTCACAAAGCCGTCCGGGACCGGCAGCCCATTCTCTATCCGTGCAATTACTCTTTACGATATCTTCCCGCAGACCTATCATATCGAGGCGCTCGTCACTCTCGAACGCCTTGATTGAAGGCGCCGTTTCTAACCGTTGCTGCCAGCATTTGCGCGGGCATCGTCCTTGCCCGTTTGCAACCGGAGCCCGTGTCCGCGTGGTGCGTTGCGGCGGGCTCAATTCTTACTCTTGCTGCCGTTCTCATCTCTCTCAACCTGCGTCTCGGAGCCCTGATCGCCGCCTCTGCTGCATGGCTCGCGCTTGGAGGGCTAAGCGCAGCGATCTCGGATTCGCGCACCGCTCCGAATCTGGTCTCCGCGCTCGCAGCAAGTCATAAAATCGATCTTGGCATTTCCATGCGCTGGCGCGGATGGCTGCGGTCCGATCCCGCGCGCTTGCCTTACGGTTGGCGCTTCGAGATCGATCTCGAATCCATCGAGCTTCGGTCAGAAGTAGTGCCTGTGACCGGAGGCATGCGCGCCACTTACTACCAATCGCTCCCGGCACTGCCAGAGGCAATGCGTGCCGGCGACGAAGTCCAATTCATCGCGAGGGCTGAAATTCCTCGCAATTACGGCGATCCCGGAGCAGTTGACTACCGCGCACAACTCGCGCGTGAAGGGATCGACGCGACGGCGTCGCTGCGAAGCCTTGCGCTGATCCGCGCCACAGGTCATTCGCGCAGTAGCGTGCGCGTTTGGCTGGCGCGCGCCAGAGGCGGTTTGCTTGATGAGATCAACGAACTATTTGCGGGACAGCCGCGCGAAGCCGCCGTATTGCGCGCCATGCTACTCGGCGATCGCACTTTCATTGATACGGAGACCGCAGATGATTTCCAAAGGACGTCTTCGTTTCACGTCCTTGTCGTCGCCGGGCTGCACGTCGCATCGCTCGCCGGATTTGTATTCTGGATCGCGCGCCGCGCCCGTTTGAGCAAACTTGCGGCGTCGTCCTCCGCGCTTCTGCTTCTTATCGCCTACATGGGCATCGTTCAGGACCGGCCGCCGATTCTGCGCGCCACTCTGATGGCGGCCGTGTACCTTCTCGTTGCACCGCTCTATCGGCGCCTCGAACCGCTCCAAAGTGTCGCCATCGCGGCGGCCGGCATCCTGCTCTTTCGGCCAGCCGAGCTATTCGATCCGAGCTTCCAATTTTCGTTCCTCGCCGTCACCGCAATCGCCGCAATCGGCGTGCCGCGGCTCGCGCGCACGGCGGAGCCCTTGCGCCGCGCGCTTGGTCACGTGTCGGACGCGACGCGCGATCCATCCTTCGCGCCAAGGCTCGTGCAACTTCGACTCGATTTGCGCGCCCTCGCAGCCAAGCTTTCGCGATCCGCTCCCGGCCATGCCTCTGAACGAGCCACGCGTTTCGCTGCACTTCCGCTGCGGATCGGAGTGACCGCCTTCGAGGTGTTCGCAATTTCAGCGGTCATCCAGCTCGGGCTCCTCCCGCTCTCGGTGGCGCAATACCATCGCGTTTCCTCCATCGGCATCATTGCGAATGTAGGGGCCCTGGTTTTTACCTCGCTCGTGGTACCGCTCGGATTTATCACCCTCTCCGTGGGGCTCATCTCGCGCGCCGCGGCGCGCATTTTCGCCGGTGCCTTGCACGTTTTCGTCAGCGCGATGCTTGTTGCCGTTCATTTCTTTGCCGGGCCGAGTTGGAGCAGCCAACGGGTTCCTGATGTTCCGAGGTGGCTCGTGCTGATTTATCTGGCGCTGCTACTCGTCTTGGCGCTCTCGATCCGCCGCTCTGGTCGAGCACTTGGACGCGTTTCATTCGCCATCGTTGTATCCGCTGCTGCAGCAATCGTCATTCACCCGCTCGCTCCATCGCTTCATACCGGAGAACTCGAGACCACAGTTCTCGACGTCGGCCAGGGCGACTCGATTTTTCTAGCCACGCCAGCGGGGCGGACGATGCTCGTCGATGGCGGAGGGACTCCTGGTGCGTTTCGCATCGGAGGCATGCGAACGCGCTTCGACGTTGGCGAAGAAGTCGTCTCCCGGTTTTTGTGGTCGCGCGGCCTAAAAGCTCTCGACGCCATCGCGCTCACCCACGCCCACGAGGACCATCTCGAAGGCCTCAGTGCGGTGATCGACAATTTCCGCGTCGGCGAACTGTGGGTTGGTCACGATGTCGCGTCCGCTGAATACCGTAATCTGATTGAGCGCGCCAAACGCCGCAGTGTGAAGATAGTTCAATTGAGACAAGGCGATCGAATTGCGTTCGGCGGCGCTGAGATTGACGTTCTTTGGCCGGATTCAGACGCGCGTGTTCCGGAGCCGCAGAATGACGACTCGCTTGTTCTGCGCGTAAGTTATGGCGAAGACGCGGTGCTGCTGGCCGGAGACGTTGAGCATGGCGTGGAGGCTCAACTGGCGCAGGAAGACCGCCCTCTCTCTGCCGATTTCCTGAAAGTGGCGCATCACGGAAGCAAAACGTCCTCGACACCGGAATTCCTCTCTCGCGTGCAGCCGAGTTTCGCCGCCATTTCCGTCGGCGAAAACAATGCCTTCGGCCATCCGAGCGAAATCACGCTCGAACACCTTCAGGATGCGCACGCTCAAGTTCTGCGCACCGATTTCGACGGCGCGATCACGTATCTCACGGATGGCAGCAAGGCCCAAATCTCCGCTTATCGAAGCAGAGAAATTCGTCCGCATCGCTTTTCAGAGCCGCTCGCGGAGCACTTCATTGAGTTGTTTCTTGGCTCGCCGCGATGATTTGCTTAGCGTCCTCAGCCTGGGATTTTGGCGCGAATACTTCCGTGCCGGTAAATCCCTCCGGCGGCTCCTGCATCGGGAAGGGATCGGTGTAGGTCGGCGCGGGCGATTGAATGCCGGCACTTTCGAGGAGGCTTCGCACCACTGCGGCCTCCGCTGCCGTCGCCGCCTGATAGACCATCACGAGCGCATCACTGGTCATGTGTTGCGGCCGCTTTTTGCGGTGTTGCTGCATCATGGTGCAACTCCTATAATCAAATGAAAGCACGATGTCCGATACCGCCAAACCCTTCCCCACCCGCGAACAAATCGATGAGGAGTCACGCCAGATCCGCCGGCTCCGCATTGCGGCGACTCTCGCCATGCAGCTGATCGCCGCTGGCGACGTACCGCGCCGCGAAGCCGAAGAAATCGCCGCAGCCACCCGCCAGCTCGCGCTGCGGCTTTTTCCCGGGAAGGAAGCTGTCTACGATTTGATTTACGGAACGAAATTCCGTCGCCTGATCGAAAGCGTTTACCTCGTGCAGCAGCAACTGAACTAAATTCCCTTTGAGCGAAGCCACATTCGGCCCGCGAGCAGCGCCAGCGCGAAAAGCGCGCCGACGGCCGCCTGGTATTCGCGATTTCGCTTGTATTGGCGCCAGGAAAATGTTCCGCCCGCGGCCCCGCCTGCGGTGGCGCGCGGCCAAAACGCCGGAACGCGCCGCGAAAATTCCTCGAATTCTGCTCCGTAGCGCGCGATGAGCTCGATTTCCTCGCGGCGAATCACTGCCGGATAAAACACCAGCATGTACGCAAGAATCAGGGCCAGCACAATCCACGACCACGCCGCGACCGCAAATCCCACCGCGAGAATGGCGCTCCCGAAATAGAGCGGATTCCGCGTGCGGCGATAGGGCCCTGAAGTAGCGAGTCCCTCCCCTTTTCGCAAATGCCCCGCCGCGGACGCCCGAATCGCGAGTCCGATCACGGACACCGCTGCGCCTGCGCAGAGGGAAAGCACAGTCGGTTTTGCGAACCAGAAGCACAGCAGCGCCAGCGGATAACCCACCGGCACTCGCCATCTCGCCAGAGTATTGCGCCGCGCCGTCATCTTTTCGTCGCGGCGACCGATAACCGTCGCCCGATCGCATCCACCACTTGCTCAGTCGTGATCGAAAGCATTGCCGGAGAATATGCGTCGCGCCGCTTGTAGGTTGTCTCCGCGGCGCCTGCGTTGCGCACCACAATGTCATCAGGACGGTACGGTCCGTTGCGCGCAGGATTTGTCGGTCCAAAGAGCCCCACCACCGGCGTGCCCAGCGCCACGGCGAGATGCAACGGTCCGGAATCGGCTGCTACTACGAGCGAAGCGCGACGCAGCATCGCCATGAGCTGGTCGAGAGGAATCGCGGGCAATTCCTGCAGCACACCTTCCGACGACTTCGCAGCCACTCTTGCCATTTCCTCCTCGCCCGGTCCTGCATTGACCAGGCACCGCAATCCGAATTCGCGCGTCACGCGCGCCGCCACTTCTCCGAATCTTTCGGCGGGCCAGCATTTCGAACGCCACCCGCCGCCGGGGCTGAACACCGCAAACTGGTTCGTTCTCTGATTATTGAGTAGCGTATCGACTTTGCGCTTCGCCTCGCCGGAGACCTGAAGTGGAAACTGCGCCGGAATCCGTGTGGCGCCCGCGGCGATCGCAAGCTCCATGTTCTGGCCGACCATGTGCGGTTCGCGCGGAGCGATTCGCTCCGTATACAGCGCCGCCGCACCCGCTTCGCGTACAAATTCCCGCATGAAGCCGATGCGCCGCGGGGCGCCTGAAATACGAGCGAGGAGCGCCGACTTGTACAACCCTTGAATATCGATCGCGCAGCTGTACCGGCGTTCTCGCAATTTTCGCGCACATTGAATGTACGTGGCCGCCGCGCGGTCTCGCAGCTCGATCACGTTTGTCACGTGCGGATTCCCCGCAACAAGGGCAAGCCATCGGCGGTCGATGAGCCAGTCGATCTGCGCCGAAGGAAAGCTTTGGCGAAGCGCCGCGACCGCCGGTAATGTGAAAATCACATCTCCGAGCGAGCCGAGACGCACCAGCAGAAATCGCTCTTCAGCCATTCAGTGGTCCGGCAATTCGCGCTAGAAGATCGCGACTGGAGTGCCGCTTCTGGTCGCCGGTGATGGCGATTCGAACACCGAGCCGCTCGGACACTTCTCTCTCCGGCACCGACTCAGCCGTATAGTCAGTTCCTTTGGCGTGTACGTCGGGCCGCAAATCTTTCAGCAGCGCTTCCACGTTCGGCTCGTCGAAAATCACCACGTAATCCACCGCAGCCAGCGCCGCAACGAGTTCAGCACGTGCGCCTTCAGAAAGAATCGGGCGCCCGGGTCCTTTCAATCGTTGCGTGCTCGCGTCGGAATTCACTCCGACAACCAGGACGTCGCCATGAGACTTCGCATCCGCCAAATAGCGCGAGTGGCCGACGTGCAAAATGTCGAAGCAGCCGTTCGCAAGCACGATCGTCTTTGCCTGCGCTCGCGCCTGCCCAAGCCGGTGCCTGAGCATTGCCCGGGGCAGAATTTTGTCGCGAGAAGGCATCACGATCGCTGCGGCGCCTGCCCGCCTGCGGCTTCCTGTTGTATCGCTGCCGCGAGTTCCACTTGAGTGACCGTCGCCGTGCCACGCTTCATCACCACGATGCCGCCTGCGTAATTCGCGATCTCCGCCGCCTCGGAATAGTTTGCGCCAGCGGCCAGCGCGAGGCTGAACGCGGCGATTACCGTGTCCCCCGCGCCGGTCACGTCGGCGACTTCGTCCGGACCGAAAATGGGGATGTTTTGCACGGGCTTGTTGCGTTCGAAGAGCGTCATGCCGTCTTTGCCACGCGTCACGACGAGCGCCTCGAGCGCAAGTGAACGCAGCGCCGCTCTCCCAAATAGCTCAAGCTTCTTCAAGTCGCCGCCGATTTCGCGGTGATAGACGGCCTCCAACTCGTCTTCATTCGGCGTTGCCGCGCTAATTCCCGCCTTGATGTATTCGCTCAGCGAGTAGCGCGAATCGAGGGTAATCTTCAACTTTGAACCCCGCGCGCGCCGGATGTACCGCGCGGAAAGCGGCGTCGCACAGCCGAATCCGTAATCCGAAATCACCAATACCTTCGCTTTGCGCGCTACATTCGCGGCGCGAACGGCCAATCGTTTCTGTACGTCGTGCGAGATCGGCTGAGCCGGTTCGTGATCCACCCGCAGCACCTGCTGCCCTGCTTTGTGCGTCCATCCGGCCAGATAGCGCGTCTTCGTCGGCGTGGTCCACTTCGAAATCTTCGCTACCTGGCTCGTTTCCACATTCTTCTTCGCGAAATATTCGAGCAGCCCATTGCCGGCTTCGTCGTCGCCAACGGCAGCAACAGGCACGACTCTCGCGCCGAGATCGGCGAGATTATTCACCGCGTTCGCGCCGCCGCCGGGCGCAAATTCCGTGCGGTGATGTTTCAGAATCAGCACCGGCGCTTCCCGGGAAATGCGCGAAATCTCCCCGGTAACGAACCGGTCCGCCACAAAATCGCCGAGCAGCACAACTTCCTTGCCGCGAAAATTCTCGACGATCTGCAGCAGCCGCGTGAGATCTGCGCTCATCGGACGGCCTCGCTGCGCGCTGGAATCGCTGCTGAAGAAACCTGTCGTGCAAATTCCTTCGCCGCAGCGTAAACGTCTCCGACTTCGATGCGCGTCATGCAGCGATGGTCAATCGGGCAGCGGCGCAGAAAACACGGGCTGCAATCCACGGCATGACGCACAAGCCGAAATCCTGGAGTGACCGGCGCCGTTCCTTCCGGGTCGCTCGAGCCAAAAATCCCCACTACCGGCAGCCCCACAGCTCCGGCAACGTGCATCGCGCCCGAATCATTTCCGATGAATAATTGGCACGCGGAAAGCAGTGCGGGGAGTTCGCCGATCGAGGTTTGACCTACGAGGCTTATGGGTTTGTGCCGCATCGCCGCGGAGATTCGGCGCGCCACTTCATCTTCCGCGGCCGCGCCGAAAATTATCACAGCCGCGCCGAATTCATCAATCAACCGGTCGGCCAGCGCAGCATATCGTTCCGGCATCCAGCACTTCGCCGCACCGTACGCCGCGCCCGGCGCGATTGCCACTCGTACTCGATTCGGATCAATGCCTGCATCGCGTAGCGTTTGCAGTGCTCGATCTTTCGCGTCAGCTCCGACGTGCAATCGAATTTCTTCGACTGCGTCGTAGCTCTCGATCAGGCCGGCGCGCCGCAGCAACTCCAGGTAGTAATAGCTTTCATGCGCCGGGATCTCGCCTGCGCGCGGAACTCGTATCGATTGAGTTAAAAGGGGCCCGCGCAAGTCTCTCGCATACCCGATGCGCCGCGGAATTCCAGCGCGCCATGCGATCCAGGCGGCATCAAAGGCATTTTGAAATAGCACTGCCACATCGAACTTCCGCTCGCGAAGTTCCCGCGCGAGCCGCTCGCGTCCCCAAAACCCTGAATGCTCGCCTTTCGAATCGTAAGCGATGATTTCATCCGCGCAGGCTTGGTCGCGGTACATGTCCGCCACCCATGGCCGCGCGAGGATGGTGATTTGCGCTTCGGGATTCCGTGCGCGCAGAGCCCCCTGCGCTGGCAAGCTCATGATCGCGTCGCCCACCCAGTTCGTCGCACGCACGAGAACCTTCACATTGCCGCTCCGGTTCGCTTCGACTCGAGCACGCCCCGCAACGCCATGCTGAATCCCTTCGCATCGATCACGCGCAACGAAATTCGCGCCACAAATACCGGCGCCGCGGAAAATTGCACCTCGCGCAAATTGAAGATGTCCTTCTCCGTGCAGATCAGCGCGTCAGCTTCGTTCGCGCGGCAACGCGCTTCCAATTCAGTCGCGTCCATCTGCTCGTACCGATAGTGATCGGGATAGGCCTCAGTCTCCTTCACGTTGAAACCCCATGCGCGCAGGTCGGTGAAGAATGCCGCCGCATTCCCAATTCCGCAGAACGCGAAGAACTTGAGCGCTCGCCACTCTGCGGGCGCAACCTCGGCCAGACGATTTGCGCCGCTCAATCTCACCACGTCGCGCAATTCCGTTACCGCGTAAAAAATCGGCGCACCGGTGTGCCGCCGCACGCGGGTTTCCACCGCCGGAGCGCGTTCCGCGCGGGTAATTACGATCAGGTCCGCGCGGTCCAGCGCCGACACCGGCTCCCGCAGCCGCCCCGCCGGCAAGCATCGCCCCCCGCCAAACGGATCCGAGGCGTCGATCATCACAATATCGGCGTCGCGAGCCAATTGCAGGTGCTGAAAACCGTCGTCCAGCACGAAATGATCGACCCCGCTCCCCGCCAATTTCATTCCACTCGCAAAACGGTCCGCGCCGACCGCAATTGGGACTGATTCACCCAGCCTCGATCGCAGAATCGCCACCTCATCGCTCTGCGGCAGGCCGTTGTGGCTCGATCCGCGATAACCTCGCGTCAGCACGCCAACTTTTTCCCCCTCGCCCGCCAGCTCACCAGCCAGCCAAATCACCATCGGCGTTTTGCCCGTTCCGCCCGCCGTGATATTTCCCACGCTCACCACAGTTCCCGGCAATCGCTTCGCCCCACGCACGCCGCGTTCATATGCCGCAGCCTTGATCCGCG
>DASTCZ010000423.1:0-7710 GCA_035710585.1 Candidatus Acidiferrales bacterium
ACGTCCTTCGAGCTTTTGCTCCAGCGCTACCGGCGTCCCGTGGTCAATTTCCTCTTCCGGATGGTGCGCGATTCTGGCGCCGCGGAAGACCTCGCGCAGGAAGTATTCTTGCGGGTGTACCGGGCGCGCAGGGAATACGAGCCAAACGCGAAGTTCACGACCTGGCTTTTCCGGATCGCGACGAATCTTGCGCTCAATGCCGTGCGCGATGGCCGCCACCGGCAGCTCGATATTTCGATCGACCAGCCGGTGGAGTACGGCGAGGAAGAGCGCACGATTGATGTGCGCGACAAAGCTCCGGGAATCGAGCAGCGGATGATTGAGCGGGACCGCGCGGCGATGATTCGCAGCGCGGTGGATGCGCTGCCGGAAAAGCAGCGCGCCGCGGTGCTTCTGCACAAATACATGGAGCTGGATTATTCGGAGATTTCGCGGATTTTGAGCTGCTCGGAGAGCGCGCTGAAGTCGCTGCTGTTCCGCGCGTACGAGACGCTGCGCGTGGAGCTGGCGCCGCTGGTTTTACCGCAGGGGTTTTAGGTCGGAGTGAAAGGTTTAGGGACACGATGAGTTGCGAACGGATGGAACGGAAGTTGGTGGCCTACATCGATGGCCGCGCGAGCGATGCCGAGCGGCGCGTCGTGGAAGCGCACTTGGATGAATGCGGCGCGTGTCGCGCACGAGCTCGCGGCTTTAAGAGCGTGTGGGGCGTGTTGAATGAAATGCCGATGCACGAACCTTCGGCGGCGTTTGATGCGCGGCTGCATGCGAGGCTTGCGGCTGAGCCGGCGAAAGTCAGCTTGTGGAGCTGGCTGATTCCCGCGCCGCGGCTGGTGTTTGCGTTGACGGCGCTGGCGCTGGCGTCTGTGTGGCTCGGTTCGCGGCCGATGCCGGTGGATGTGCATACGCCGTCGGGCGTTGTGGTCACCGGCAGCGAGAATGATTTTGGAATGATCAAGGATTTGGGCGTGCTGGAAAATTACGACGTGCTGTCGAATTTTGACGCGCTGTCGCAGCTTCCGGCACAGCCGGTGGATCGAAACTAGCCGCATACCGGTCGGGGTTGCGGTGGGTGGAAGCTGGTCCTTTGGTGTTCTTGGTTCTGAAATGAAGCGAATCATTTCCATACCGGCGATGGCTGCGGCGCTGCTTCTGTGCGTGGGCGCGATCCCCGTGCGAGCGGGCGCGCAGCGCGCGATCCGCGCGGAACTACGGGAAGCGTTGCGCGAGACTCGTCGCGACGACAAGAAAAACGCGCAGAAGGCGAAAAACCTCCCGAAGAATCCCGTTCCCGCGCCCAAGGCGGCTCCGCCTGCGAACAACACGACCAAGCCGGTCAATCCGGCGAACAACCCTCAAGCTGCCGGAATGCCGCCGGCGTGGCTCGAGAGGCTGCAAGATATGCCTCCCGCCGAGCAAGAGCGATTTTTGAACAACAACGAGCGCTTCAAAAACATGACGCCGGAGCAGAAGGCGCGCGTCCGGCAATATTTTCAGCGATGGAATCAATTGACGCCTGCCGAGCGTCAGGAAATGCGCGAGCGGCAACAAGTTTTCGCGAGACTGACGCCGCAGGAGCGCGATTACGTGCGCGATACGCTGCTGCCGCGTTGGCAGAATATGCCGGCGGAGCGGAAGCAGGCGATCAATCAGCACCTGCGGCAATTGCAGGGGTTGGATGAAACGCAGCGGGAAGCGAAGCTGAATGATCCCGCATTCATGGAAGGGCTGAACCCGGACGATCAGGAAATGCTGCGATCGTTGAGCCGGCTGCGGGTAAGCGCTGGCGCGCCCGGCGGATTGTGATCTCAACCTGATACACCCCTAGGACAATCCGACATAGGATGCATCTCTATTTGGTGATCAATCCCGGTCGACTCTGTGGTGCACCGCCCTTTGAATTAGCCTAGCCAGAAGTCCTGCTTGGTAAACCAAGTAAAATTTATTTCACCTCCATTGCTGTTCTCGTGAAGTGAAATACTCTAACTGGGACAGGTATGCTGAGCAGGATAAAAACTCGTATCAGGAGTCCTCTGTGCAACGAAAGATTGAATTGGCTGCGAACGTCGCGATACTCGCATTCGTGGCGATTGTCGGCACGCTCTATGTCAGGCGGGAGTACCTCTCCCAGCCTAGATTGCAATCCGTGAAGGTTGGAGATCGGCTTCCCTTACTGACTAACTACGCATGGAACGAGCACACCAAAACGCTACTGTTGGCAATTCGAGACGGCTGCCGCTTCTGCGAAGACAGCGCGCCCTTTTACAGGGAGCTAGCAAAATTGGAATCGAACGGACAGCTAGGCGCGCATGTTCTCTTGGCATTTCCGGATGAAGAGGCAGTGGCGCAGCGGGTGCGGCGAGATGAGTCGCTCGACCTCGATTATAGGTCTTCTGTCAGCTTTACGTCCCTTAAGGTTTACGGAACTCCGACGGCGATCTTGACGGACAGTCAAGGTCGGGTTCAGCGGGTGTGGATAGGCGAACTGCGCGCACCGGATCAAGATGCCGTGCTTCAGAGTCTGTCCTCAGAGCAGCCACAGTTTCGCTAAGAATTTCTTCGAGCTACTACTCTGCGCACGTGTAGTAGGTACCAAATTCATGAAAGGAGGAACATAAATGAGTATCAAGACACTTCTCCGGCTGGTGCTCGTGGTCGCGGGATTGATCGTGCTTCGCCCAGTGCACGGACGGTCAGCATCACTTGCCGCCACGGACGATTTCTGTTGCACCGCCCAAACCGAATCTTATCCCTGTGACACAGATGATGATTGCGTCACAGATTGTGTCAATCGAAATGGTTCAGGGAACCAACAGAAATGTGAAACCTGTTGCCTGCCACTTTTTTCGCGGGGCGGCTGATTCTCTTGATCCCCTCCGGGCGCTCGGCCGGGCGCCTGGAAGGGCCATCCAACAATTCGCCGTCTCGATCGGCGTACCAAGAGCAACATGTTCGACGAAGCCTCCTGCGAGATATCTAAAGCGGTTTTTCCAGAGTCCTAGACTACTATAACGAGCGCCTTATGACTTTGAGTTCGCTGAAATGCCCCAGCCTACTTGCTTTGATTCTAATTGTGTCTGCGTGGGGACCCGAGGGGCAAGACCAGGAAATCGCCAAAGTTCCCAATCTAGTTCAGGAAGCTCATTACGATTCGACCTCGCATTCGGCGAAGATCGAACTCCACAATCCGTCGTCGAAAGCTATCACGGCGTTTCACTTATCGATTTACGTGACTTACGTGGGCGGCCTGTCTCAACATCGAGAACTCACAGTGGACGACGTTCCACAAATGGTGAACCTTCAGTCTCCACTCGCTGGAGAAGCGGTGCAAACGGGAGCTGATCAGCCGACCCGCGCGTCTGGGGCACTAGGTCCGGGCAGCTCAGAAGAGATCTCATTGGACGTGCCGCAAGCACTCGTGGCCAAGACCGTAAAAGTGGAAGCGCGCGCAGATTTGGTGATCTATCTCGACGGCACAGCGTTCATGGACGCAAGAGCTCAGCCCGTCTACGACCAGATCGCAGCGCAACGCTCTGCAATGTCAAGAACCTTTGAGCCCGCGATCCTGGCGGTACAGCATTCACTGCAACCAACAGCGGACATTCACGCGATCGAAGCGGCTGAGCGGGAGATCAAAACGGTCGCCGAGCTGGACGCTGCTCGCCCCGTGAAACAGTTTTCGGACTCACAAGTCAGCGACATCGTGTCTGATCTTGCGTTAATGGCTCGCGATGCAGCCGGCCAAGCGAAGGACGAGCGCATTTATTTGCGAGAATACGCCGAGGTGTTGAGACGCCGCGCGGAGGTTGCCGCTGCAAATGCGAAGTTAGTTCCGCCAATGATCATCAATACGGAGATCGCTAGAGGTGCCAAACAGTCCTATCCGATGAGAGTTACAGAGGCCGGATCGGGTGGGGCCGTCGGAGGTCTGGGGATTCGTTGGAGTACCCATCCATACGTTCCGACGCCGAATAAGATTCAAGTGCGCTCGAATCTTGTCGTAGCCGATGCTGTAGTCCGGAGTGCCAACGGAAAAGTGGTGCGAGGACTTCGCCAGGAAGACTTTTCGATTTTCGACAACGGAAAGCCGCAGAGGATTTCGTATTTTTCGGTCGAGGACAGTCAGAGCAAGACATCCGACTCCCACAACATGCAGCGGGTGTATTCGAAGCAAGGGTCCAGCGACGAAGCACAACCGCGGCATATCGCTTTGATCTTCGACGATCTTTCTGTGAGCCCCGCGGAGCTGAGGAGTTCACGCGACAAAGCGGCGAATTTCATTTCCGAAGGCTCCTTGCCTTCTGATCAGTTCGGGGTATTCGCGGTTTCGTCGACAGTCCTTCAAACTTTTACTGAGGATAGGAAGGCCATCGCTGGAGCCCTCGAAAAACTGAGTTCGCACCAGCGACAGGCCACAAGGCCCGGATCGTGCCCCAGGATCGGAGCGTATCAGGCGTCTGCAATGCAGTCGTTCTACCTTGAGCACCTTCCAGAACTCGATGTCGCACTGGCGGAGGCAGCCGCGTGTCCGAATTCGGAATGTCCCCCGAACATGGGGGATCAAATTAGCTGCGTACAGTCCAAAGCGCAACAAATTCTCTCGATCAGCGAAGAAAACGGGCAGGAGCTCCTAGCGACGCTCGATTCGGTGATACGGTCCTTACAGGCAGCTGGCGGAAGCCGGGTGCTGGTACTGCTATCGAGCGGATTCTGGACGCAAACTTTATCTCGTCAACGGGAGGAAATCATTGACGAGGCACTGCGAGCGGGAGTCGCGATTAATACGCTCGATTTGAAGGGAATGAGTGGCAGCAGCGAATTCGGCGCAGCAGACCAAGGCCCTCCGATTGCGCTGACTGGCGCCTACGAGTCGCTTGCGGCTGATTACCGCGTCCGCGATCGCGAATTGCTGGATGATTCGATGGCGCAACTCGCACAAGGAACCGGTGGAGCTTTCCTCCACAATACAAACGACTTTTCTGCCGAGCTTCGCGCTGCCGCGGCCGCGCCGGAAGTTACTTACATTCTTGGATTTGAGCCCTACTCCAAGTCCGACGGTAAGTTTCATAATCTAAAAGTTTCAGTCAATGGCCACACAGGATCCGAAATCTCGGCTCGAAAGGGATACTTTGCGTTGCAGGGTGGATCAGCGGCAATGGCTCCTGCGGCGAGGCGCGACGAGATGAACCGTGCACTCCAAGCGAGAGATTCACGGCGCGCGCTCGCATCCGACGTGAGTCCAGCAGTTTTGACAGATCCAAACGGCAAAAAGTCGCTGAATGTGGGAGTTTGGATCGGGATTCAAAAGCTACCGTTCGCCGCTCGAAACGGCAGACGCGCCGAACAGGTGATTGTTGTCGCGGCACTTTTTACGTCTGGAGGAGAGTTCGTTTCCGCGACCGAGGGTGTACTAGCGCTTGATCTTAGCGCTGAACAGCAGAAGCAGCTTGAGGCGAAGGGCTTGAACGCCGCGCTTTCAGTACCCGCAAATACTGGGAACTTCCACCTACGTGTCGTTTTGCAGGAAGAAGGCAACGGCCTGATAAGCGCGTTCAGCCAGCAGATTGAGATTCGATAGGTAAGATTCGATAGCTGCTGCTTGGACGCGCACTGCTTGATTCGGCCAGCCGAGAAGTAAGCCACGGAACCCCCGCTACTCGTGCGAACGCCTGACGTCCACCAGCTCTGCCATTTCAATCCTGCCAAGATCGCGAACGCCGTGGCCCACATTAACGCCCAGGCGGGCACACGGTCCCAGATGAGAAAAGCTGCTGCCGGGAGAAGCATCAGGGGAATCCAGCCGGGGAGGGCAATCCGGGTGGTGCGTCGCGGAGTTTCTTCGATTCGCTGGGTAGCCACAATTCAGTGGACCGTCGTGGTACAGCCCCAAATCGCGCAGGAATGATATCGCTAGAAATGTAGCAAGCGCGGCGAAAGGCCACGCCAGTAGGCGAAACTGAATCGCCGGACGCCCAGTCTGAGGTTTCTAACACCTTTCACTTAACTTTCTCCTGACTCATTCGAAACAAAATCCGGGCCAAAAACCCAGAAAATCGTGCTCCACAGCTCGCGCGTGATAAGGTGCACGGCCACAATAGCTTGTGGTTTTATGTTCCGCGTTTTGTACAGGATTTCCACAGACTTTTCTACAAGTTAGCAATTAAATGTGCTTGACAAGTTTTTCGACCCGCGTATATTCGGTGGCACAAAGTGGGAAAAAGTGGCGACTGATGTAGTTGGGTGGTAGGGGATTGCGTCTCTCAAGACAAGTGAGCGTGATGAATCGTGCTTCGTGGAAATTCGCCAGCGAAGGTGGACGAGAAGGGAAGAGTCAAAATTCCCTCCGCTTTCCTGGACACGCTCAAGGAATGGGGAGATCGATTCTATGTCACCAGCGAGAACGGCGACTACGTTCGGATCTACCCCATGAAGGTTTGGAACGGAATCGAGGACAAGCTCGCTCAGCTTTCTTCTCACAATCCGACCAAACGGAAATTTCTGGCGCGAACGAACTACTACGGGCAGGTAGTGGAGCTGGACGGTCAGGACAGGCTTTTGATCCCGCCGATATTGCGGGAGACCGCCCAGATGAAGGGTGACGTGGACGTCCTGGGGTATTTGAACTACTTGGAAGTTTGGAACCACGCCAAGTACCTCGAGGACATGAACAAGAACCCGATCACGCTGGACGACGAAAAGATTCTGGACGAACTGGGCATCTAGGGTTGCAAGCGGGCCATACGCCGGTCCTTGTCGGAGAGGTTCTCCGCTGGCTGGAGGTGCGCCCGGATGGGGTGTACATCGACACAACTGTCGGGCTTGGCGGGCATGCGCGGGAAATCGCTAAGCGGTTGACAACAGGGCGGTTGATTGGGCTGGACCGCGACGCGGCGGCACTGGAAATCGCGCGCGAGCGGCTGAAAGAGTTTGGTGAGCGAGTGACGCTGGTAAACGCGAATTTCGGCAGATTGGACGAGGTAGCGAAGGAAATGCAGCTGCCGCCCGCCGACGGCGTACTCGCGGACTTGGGCGTATCGAGCATGCAGCTGGATCAGGTGGAGCGCGGATTCTCGTTTCGAGGCGCAGGACCGCTCGATATGCGCATGGGTGACGACGCCGAATTGACGGCGGAAGACATTGTGAACGGCTGGCGGGAAAACGAGCTGGCCGATGTGCTCTACCAGTTGGGGGAAGAGCACGATTCCAGAAGAATCGCCAGGGCAATCGTGAGGTCGCGGCCGATCCGCTCGACCCAGCACCTGGCAACGGTTGTGGCAGGGGCCCGTTCTAGGGGAAGGCAGAGACTGCATCCCGCGACAAAAACGTTTCTGGCGCTGCGGATAGCGGTGAATCGAGAGTTGGAGGCACTCGGGCAGTTTCTTTCACGGACCCCCGCCACTTTAAATTCGAATGGACGCTGCGTGGTGCTGAGCTACCACTCGCTCGAAGACCGCATGGTGAAGCGAGCGTTTCAAGCGGAAGCGCGCGCGGGCGTCTTGCGCATCCTGACGAAGAAGGCGGTGCAGCCATCCGCCTCCGAGATAGACATGAACCCTCGCGCGCGCAGCGCAAAATTGCGCGCCGCGCAGAGGATCGGCCCGGTAGCGGCCTGAAGCGGCGGAGCGATTTCGATGACTGAGTTCCACACGGTAAAGAGAATTGACAACTCGCGAGTGGTGCGAGTGGCGGCTCCGCGGCGGCTGCGCGAATGCG
>DASTCZ010000424.1:0-3738 GCA_035710585.1 Candidatus Acidiferrales bacterium
ACGTTCCCGGGAATTTTGCGCGTCTTTGCCGGCGGCTCCCGCCATCGTGCGCATCGAGCCGCGCGCGGAATTTTCAAATTCCCGCGCGTATCTGATTCGCACCGGCGATTTGCGGCGGCGAATGGAGCGCTTGCTCGGTCCACGCGACGCGAGCGATCCGGCCGCGGCGAAGCGGCTTGATCTTCGCGGAATCGCCGGGGGGATTCGTTACCGGCTCGCGGGTTCGCCGTTTGAGTTGGCGTTTTTGCATTGGCAGCAAGCGCGCGCGAGCGATCCGGAGAATTACCGCGCGCGTTTGCGGATGCGTTCGCCGGCGTTGATCAAGATGACGGTCGCGAACGCGTATCCGCGATGCCTCGTCACGCGGAGCATTCGCGCAGCCGAGAGCGGAAGACCGGTTGGCGGATTGTATTTCGGGCCGATGCAATCGCGGCGCGCGGCAGAAAGTTTTGCTTCGGAATTTTTGAATCTCTTCAAGATTCGCCGCTGCCAGATCAAGATTCGGCGCGATCCGGCTTTTCCCGGCTGCATTTATTCGGAAATGAAAATGTGTTTGGCCCCGTGTTTCGCGGGCTGCACCGACGAAGAATATGCGCGCGAATCGGCGCGAGTGCAGAATTTCCTCGAGAGCTGCGGTGAATCGCTGCGCGCCGAAGTCGAAGGCGAGCGCGAAGCCGCGAGTTCTGCGGAGGAATTCGAGAAAGCTGCCGCGCTGCACAAACGGCTCGACAAGATTTCGGATGTCCTTCGCGGTTTGCCGGAGATCGCGCGGCCCATCGATCAGCTCGATGCGGTTGTGATGCAGCGCGGAGCGGCGCCAAATTCCATCGCCGTTTTTTCCGTGCGCGGCGGATGGATCGAAGAGCCGTTTCTGCTGCGCTTTGAGCAAACCGCCGATCCGCGTTCCGCGGAAGAAATCCTGCGCGATCGTCTCGGCAGCTCAGACAATTCAGCAGCACTCAGCGCGAACGTTGCGGCGAGCGATGCGGAAAATCTGGCCGCCGACAAGAAAGGCGCGAGGGATCTGGAGCGCAGAAACGAAAGCTGCGGACCGATTGCAGATCACCTTGCTCTGCTTGCGAGATGGTTTTACTCCAAGCCGCGCTCGGGAGAGATTTTCTTCCGCGAGAAGGATTGGCCTTATCGAAGATTGATTCGCGCTTGCGCTCGGTTGCTGCAAGAAGGCGCTTGATTCTTTGCGCGAATTATTCGTTGCGCGCGTGCAGTTCGGGATGGCGCGCGATGAGCCAATCGGCGAGCGCGGAATCCATCTCGTGAAGCTTTCCGGCGAAAAAGTGATCGACTCCGGGAACGATCACAACCGAAGTTTCGTCACGCGCTTTTGCGGGAAACGCGGCGACCAGCTTTTTCAGATTCTCGGGGCTGCCGAACTGATCGTTTTCCCCGGTGATGAAGAGCTTGGGTTTCGCGCAGTGCGACAGGTAATCGAATTGTGAATCGTTCACGGGAGCGCCGAGACCGATCAATTCCGCGATTCTTCGATCGGCGCAGCCGATTCGCAATCCGACCCAAGCGCCGAAGCTGAATCCGGCAAGTAAAAGCGACGCTTCGGGAAATTCAGCGGCGAGGAAATCGATCACAGCTTTTACGTCTTCGCCTTCGCCGCGGCCCTTGTCGTGTTCGCCCGCGCTCAATCCAACTCCGCGGAAATTGAACCGCAGCGACGCGATTCCCGATCGATCGAGCGTGCGCGCGACTTGATAGACGACTTTATTGTGCATCGTGCCGCCGAAAAGCGGATGAGGATGGCAGACAACGGCTGCGAGCTGCGGCTTGGCGCCTGCCGGAGCCCAGAGCAGAGCTTCGAGCCTACCTGCAGGACCGGGAACGAAGATGCTGCGATGCGACATTTGCGGCACGAGCGGAGTTTAGCCGAAGGCTTGCGCATCGCCAAAAGCGGTGAGTGCAAGAATCGCTCTTCCCACATGCCTAGTGCGAACGGCACTTGCGTGAAGGAAGAGGCTACAGGCTTCCCGATAAACGGCATCGGGACGCCAAAAGCGCGAAAGCCTGCGCCACTTTCGATGATCAGGAGAACTGTATCGCGATAGTTTGCAGTCGCGAATCGCCCTTCGCGCCGGACACACGCACGACGCGCGCGGCGTGATGTCCGGACGCGGCCCAGCGCCCAGCGGGAAGTTCGGCGAAGACGGGTTCGCCGGATTCGTAGACTTGCACGGTGGAAAAGGAGATTCCATCGGAGGAAATGTCCGTCGTGATTGTCTCGTCCGGAAAGGGCGTGGACGAGCGGCGGATCGTGACGGGAAGCGCGAGCGGAGTGCGGTTTGTGTGCCGGCGCTCGAGCGGGCTGACAGCGGGCTTCGGGAAGCGGCGCCAAAAGGATTTTCGTTGCCCCGATCCGTTGTGACCAGAGTGTGCTGCGTCCGCATTCGAGAGAAATGCGAGTCCGATCAGGTGCGTGCCTTCCGCACCGGCGCGGCAATGCGCCACGCGCGATGGGAATTCGGGCGTGGCTTCGGCAGCGTTCGCGTCGTACGGGAACGTAACCCAAGCCGGCGCGCCGACGGCATGTTCGATGGCGCTGGAAGTGAGCAAGCCGCCGCGGCCGGTGTCGATCGTCTCGGTGATTTCCTGCTCGAGGCCGAATGCTGCGAGCCATCGCACACGCACCCACAAAACCAGCGGCACGCGAGGGTGCTGGCGAAGGTCGTGAAGTTTCGCGACAGCCAATGTCCTGGAAAGCATAGGACTAAGTTGGCGCAATTCTACGCCGGCGGAACGCGGGCGGAGGCGCGAAAACGCGGTACTGTGACCTATTTCTCATTGCGTGGGGAGCGAGTTCGATGCTAGGTTTCGATGCGCTTTACGCAGCCGGGGGGCACGTGGAAACAGCAAGCGAGCGGCGAGCTTCGCGCCGATTCACGATGGCGCTGCCGGTGAAGTTACGTCCGGAAACGCCGGGCGATGCGGATGTGGTCGCGAGAACGCGCGACGTGAGTTTCAAAGGGCTCTATTTTTTGACCGACCGCGGGTACGAAGTCGGCGCGAAGATCGATTTCCTGCTGACGCTGCCCAAAGAAATTACTCTCGCGACGGATGTGAGCATTCGCTGCCTCGGACTGGTGGTGCGGCGCGAAACGGTCAATGGCCGCGCGGGCGTGGCAGCGCGCATCGAGCGGTACGAATTCGTCCCGCAGGAATAGGCTCGCCCCTCCGAAGCTTTCCGATCAGAGTAGAATCCAATGAAATTGCGGCAGGGAGTGCTGCGCCGCGGAGATGTGCCATGGCCATGAAAGATGCAGTCATCGTAAGCGCGGTGCGGACCGCGGTGGGAAAGGCGTCGCGCGGCGCACTGGCGACGACGCGTCCAGACGATCTGGCGGCGGTGGCGATTCGCGAAGCGCTGGCGCGCGTGCCGCAGCTCGATGCCAACGAAATCGACGACGTGATTCTGGGCTGCGCGATGCCGGAAGCCGAGCAAGGGATGAACGTGGCGCGGATCGCGTCGCTGCGCGCGGGAGTGCCGGTGGAAGCGAGCGCTATGACGATCAATCGATTCTGTTCATCGGGGCTGCAGGCGATTTCGATGGCGTGCGACCGGATCCGGCTGGGCGAAACCGAGGTGGCGATCGGCGGCGGCACGGAATCGATGAGCATGGTGCCGATGGGCGGCAACAAGATTTCGCCGAACCCGTGGCTGATGGACCACTACCCGGATTCGTATCTCGGAATGGGCTTGACGGCGGAAAATCTCGC
>DASTCZ010000425.1:0-11353 GCA_035710585.1 Candidatus Acidiferrales bacterium
CCAGCCCGCACCGCATGTATCCAAATCGCAAGCCATCGCCGCTCGCCGTAGTGGAAGCGCCAATATAGCGCGGCGCGTGCGCGTTCTGTTTTTGCGCCGTGGTACTCTAATTCTTTCCGGAGAAAACTGAACCAACGTGGAGATGCGTTCAAGCAATAGAGCAGCGGCGCCGCAGCCCGATAAAAAGAAAGGCCCCACCGAGCCTTTCTGGAAACTCGCGCCCGACGTCTGGCGCCTCATGACCCCGCAGCCCTGGGTCCTCGCCGGCGGCTTCGCGCTCATGATCTTCAACCGTGTCTCCGGCCTCGTCCTGCCCTGGACCTCGAAATATTTCATCGACGGCGTCATGGTCCGCCATCGCACCGATCTCCTGAAGCCGCTCGTCGCCATCGTTTTCGGCGCCGCCATCCTCCAGGGCCTCACGTCCTTCTCGCTCACGCAGCTCATCTCCAAAGCCGCGCAGCGCATGATCGCCGAGCTCCGCAAGCGCGTGCAGGCCCACGTCGCGCGCCTTCCGATCTCCTATTACGACTCCAACAAAACCGGCCAGCTCGTCTCGCGCATCATGTCCGACGTCGAAGGCGTCCGCAATCTCATCGGCACCGGCATGATCGATTTCTTCGGCGGCATTCTCACCGCCATCGTTTCGTTCGCGTTTCTCGTTCACATCAGCCGGATGCTCACGCTCGTCGCGCTCACCGTCCTCGTCGTTTTCGGCTCCGGCCTCCGCAAAGCCTTCGCCGTCATCCGTCCCATCTTCCGCGAGCGCCCCAAAATCACCGCCGAAGTCACCGGCCGCCTCACCGAATCCCTCGGCGGCGTCCGCGTCGTCAAGGGTTATCACGCCGAATCGCGCGAAGAGGCCGTCTTCGGCGCCGGCGTCAAGCGCCTCCTCGATAACGTCGTCAAAACTCTCACCGCCACTTCGCTCATGTCGCTGATTTCCACTTCGCTTTACGGCATCGTCAGCGCGCTCGTCATGTATTACGGCGGCCGCGAAGCCCTCAGCGCGCACCCCATGACCGCCGGCGTCTTCGTGCAGTACACGATGTTTTTGGGAATGGTCGTCGCGCCCGTTTTCCAGATCGTCGCCATCGGCACGCAAATCAGCGAAGCGATGGCGGGCCTCGAGCGCACGCGCGATCTTCTCCGCGAAGTTCCCGAGGAAGCCGACCCGAAGCGCACCCTCGCCATCGGGCCCATCCGCGGCGAAATCGAATTTGAAAATGTCAGCTTCGGCTACGACGCCGCGAAAATGGTCCTCAACGAAGTCTCCTTCGTCTCGCAGCCCGGCACCGTCACCGCGCTCGTCGGCCCGTCCGGGGCCGGAAAATCCACCATCATCGGCCTCATCGCCGCGTTCTACACGCCCAACGCCGGCCGCGTGCTCGTCGATGGCTTCGATCTTTCCACCGTGAAACTTTCCAGCTACCGAACGCAGCTCGGCGTCGTGCTCCAGGAAACTTTTCTCTTCGACGGCACCATTCGCGAAAACGTCGCCTTCTCGCGCCCCAACGCCACCGGCGAAGAAGTCATGCAGGCCTGCCGCATCGCGCGCGTCGACGAATTCGCCGAAAAATTCGACGGCAAATACGACACCATCATCGGCGAACGCGGCGTAAAGCTTTCCGGCGGCCAGCGCCAGCGAGTCTCCATCGCCCGCGCGCTGCTCGCCGATCCGCGCATCCTCATTCTCGACGAAGCCACCTCCAGCCTCGATTCCGAATCCGAAGCTCTAATTCAAGAAGGCCTCGCGCAGCTCATGCGCGGCCGCACCACGTTCGTGATCGCGCACCGCCTTTCCACCATTCGCCGCGCCGAGCAGATTCTCGTTGTCGAAGAGGGCCGCATCGTCGAATGCGGCACGCACGCCTCGCTTTATAAATTGGGCGGCCGCTACTACGAAATGTACACACGCCAGCACGGCTTGATGGAAAATCTCTTTCTGGCGCCGGGCGAAGAGCCGGAGGAGCCGAAGGAAGCGGAGACAGTTGCGCGCGTAGGAAATTTGGGTGAAGCGGAACCAACTCTTTCCGATGCTTTCGGCGTAAAGCCCGTGAACACAAGTTCGTCGTAAAATCTCCGAGAATGCTCGACTACGAAAAGCAGGCGCAATTTCTGCGCGCGCAGCGCTGGTGGATTCTGCCGTGCATCGTCGGTTGCGCTCTCATCATCATCGAAGCGTTGTTCGTAATTCGTCCCGGCGTGCTCACAAAAATTTTCGCGATTCTTCTCGCCGGCGCGCTTTTCTGGGCCGCGTGGGATTTGCCCGCGTATCTCGGCATGGATGCCGATGCGCAGCGCCGTCCGCGCTGGGTGGCGAAAATGCGCTGGTGGCTCATCGCCGCGATGTTTATCGCAGCCGCGTGCTACCGCAGCTGGCCCGCGCTTGCCGCCGCGGCGGGCGCGGCGATTCTTCACGCGCTGCTTACGCCCGCGCTTAAAAAACCGATTCCGCAGGATGTTGCCGCGCCGCAGCCGCCGCGCCTCACTCTGCTCGCGCTCGTTTACGCCGCCGCCGATTATGCCGTGCTCTGGACCGCCGATCGCCACGGCGTCCGCGGCATCATCGCCGCCGAGCTCTGGATCGTCAGCGTCTTTTTCCTCCTCATCCTCGTCCGCCCGCGCATGAAGGAAGCCCAGCTCGGCGTCGCCGTCCTCGGCGCCACGCCCGCCTTCGCGCTTTCCGTGCACTGGCCCATGCTCGCAGGCTCGCTGCTCTGGTTGATGGGCGCCGCAAATCTCATCGGCCGCGCCGCGCGGCAAAATCGCGATAATTACGAAGCGCTTGTCGCGAGCCTCGGCGAATTCAGCAAGGAGCCGCGCGAAGCCACCGTGCCCGTCATGGCCGAAGCCGGCCGCTGGCTCGCCGAAGACTGGGTTCGCACCGCTCCGCAGGGCCAGGCCGCCGTCAATGCGTGGTACACGCGCGTCGCGCGCCGCTACCTCTACCACAATTGCCAGCACCACCTGCTTTACCGCCACATCACCTACACGCTCGGCCTGCTGAAGCTGGCTGAGCCCTTCGCTTCGCAGGCCAACCTGCGGCCCCGCGTGCTCGATTTCGGAGGCGGCAATGGAAATTTCTCCCGCGCGCTCGCCCGCCGCGGCTTCCGCGTTACCTATCTCGACGTGCCCGGCGAAGCCGCCGACTACGTGAAATGGCGCGCCGCGAAAGAAGGCCTCCACGTGCGCGTCGCGCACGATTTGCGCGAGGTCGAGCCGCCCTTCGACGTGATCTTCTCGCTCGACGTGGTCGAGCACCTCGTCGATATGCGCCCGGTCGGCGACGCCTGGCGCGCCATGCTCAAGCCCGGCGGCCTGCTCGTCGCCACTTATTACACCGGACCGTGCAAGACGGCGCCGATGCACATCGATCCCGGCTACGACGCGAAGCGCTATCTCGAAGGCCTCGGCTTCCGCGACATCCGCAGCAAATTGGTCGGTCCCCTCTCCGCCGAACTCCTCCGCAAGCCCAATTTCATGATTCTCGATTTGCCCGTGTAGCTCACCCCGTCTCGTTGGGGTGAGGCCTGTGTAGCGGCGGATTTCATTCCGCCATGCTTTTGCCCGGTTTGTGTAGCGCCGGTCTTAAGACCGGCAGCCTTTGAATTTGCCTGTGTAGGCTTTATGTAGGGTCGCCTTTTATGGCGACCAGATTCATTCGCGCCTCACCCCGCGCCCCCTCCCCCCGCTGTCATCCTGAGCCGACCTTGCGAAGGATCTGCTGTCGTTGTTCAGGTTTAAACGTAGCGCCGCGGCCTTCAGCGCGGCAGCTTTTGCCGTTGACTTACGCGTTTGTATCCCCCCTCCCCCTATGTAGAGTGGAAGTTATTTAAAACAAAATAGTTAGGTCGAAAATGCGCGCCAAAGAGTGTGTAACTCATTGATTCTACGTGCGCGCCTTGTAAAGTCGATCTCGAGACAGAAACTCGCTACACGTTCGTCGGGACTACCGGCGCCCCTCCTCAGTGTCTTCACCTCGACGATAATCCTGCCGAGTCTCGAAGAGTGTGTAAGTTGTTGATTCTGTTAGACACGTTAAAGGCCGACAGTTCAAAGTTGAGAACGGCGACGAAGGCTCCCGTCACGGTAGGCAGGCTCGACATTCGAACGCACCCGGCTAGCGTCGCCCCTTCCTCGGAAGCGACAACTCTCCCTCGTGTACTTCGACCGGCCATCACGTAACGCTAGCATGTCTTACTGGTGAAGTAAATAGGAAAGATTTTTCGCGGTTAGTCGGCCAGCATGGTCATTGGTTCTGCGAACTGCGGCTACCGCCCTCGTTTAGCGATTACTTGTAGTTGTTTGAGATTGCTGTGAGCAACGGCCTCCACAAAATCTGCGCGCGTGTCCCCGTCGAGTGTCGTGAGTATTCTCCTTACAAAATAGTCCGAAAGTCGTTGAGGTTTCGTCGGACGTCCTTCAACGATTCTTGCGCCGCTAAGTATTTCTGGTGCGCGTCGGTCTCCGTCGGCTCGAACCATCATCACCTTCGGCGAATTTATGAAGTGTTGCATCTTCTTGATTTGTTCGACGAGACGCTCCCGCTCTACGTGAGAGAGATCGGACAGAACGCCGAGTTTTGCCTGCGCCAATATTGCTTTCGCAATTCGAATCCCATCTCGTTCTACTTCTGCGGTTATTGCGAAATCTGCGCCAAATACTTTTTCTGCGGCACCTCGTCCTAAGGAATTGATATTTGTCGCCCTAAACTCTACCGTGCCATCCGAACCTTCGTAGGGTCGGCCCTCCAGACGAGCCAAAAGGGCCGCCACGTAGGCTGGTTCTTGAGCGAATCTCGCTGGCGAAACTCCGCCGATTGCTCTATCTACGTGAAGTCGGATCGCCTCGCGAATGTGATGGGGAAACGCAAACGCGTGTTTCATTCGGCACAGTCGCCTGGTCAACTTGCTTCTTGCAGCGAGGCTTGTTTCTTGACTGGATCAGGCGTGATCAGTTTTTCTGCATGGCGCCTAATGAATTCGGGAGGAAGGGCATTTCCAATCAGCGTAGCGACAGGGTACCTACCGCGATGCAGTGGGAATGAATAGTTAGGCGGGAACGTTTGGAGGAGGGCTGCCTCTCTGAGAGTTATAGCTCTGTTGGCACTTGGATGGAGAAACCTTCCTTTTGAGGGATTGATACATCCGCTTGTGATTGTAGGGGCCAGCTTTGCCCATGCCATTCGGCCATAAACGTCCTTGAAGCCGTTCGATCGTTTGTGGCATTCCAGTTGACGTCTACGTCCAAGGGCACTGCGACTGCCGCCATTCGTGGGTATGCGTGCTATCCGACGACGAATCGCGTCGGTTCGAGACACGGAATAGTTGTGGAGCGGATCGTTACTCTGGCGTGGCGACGATAAGGCGGCGATTGCGTCTCGCACTTTTACGTGATGTTCGTCGGCTGTCGCGAACTGAGGCGCGATGCTTTTTGACGCCAATAATACCAATCGATGCCGACGTTGTGGGACTCCGTAATTGGCCGTATTCAATATATCCCACGTAATCCGGTACCCAAGTGATTTCAGGGCAGCCAAAAACTTTGAAAAGCGCCTGTTACGAGCAAGGGCCGGAACGTTTTCAAGCATCAGGGAGATTGGCTTTAGGGATCGAATAATTCGGAGGACTTCGAATATTAGATCGTTGCGCCGATCGCGAACTCTACGACCGCCATTTCGTGTTCGCATTCTTGAAAAACCCTGACAAGGAGGACACGCTGCAAGCAGAAATAGTGTTCCCGGTTTGAGATCGAGGGATCTCATCATTTTCGCACCGGATATCCTTCTGATGTCTGAGTGCCAGAGATGCGTCGACTTGTGGTTGAGCTTGTAGGCTTCGCATGCGAGCGCGTCGGCATCAAGCGCGCCAATTACGCTATATCCTGCTTGCCGGAGGCCTTCGGACAGGCCCCCAGCTCCACAGAATAAATCAACGGCGGTGGGTGAAATATCGGGCAATTAATCAGCTCCCTCGACCCTCGTTCTTCGGAGAGAACAATCTGCTAATTCTACAATGCAAATGCGAATCCATACTGGCCCTTTGGCCACCTTACTTGAGGCCACCACGCCGCGTAATTCTTCCCGAACGCGTCGGTTCGCAGCAAAAATAGAGTTGGCTTATCGTTAGGCACGCGCGAGTCCTCGCCTCCGGTCAAAATCCCCCTGGTCTCTCGGCGGCTCTCCCTCAAATCGCGTGCTCTGTCAACGTAAAGATATCCGGTTTTCTGTTCTGTGAGTTTTGCATATTCAGTAAGAGACTCCTTAATTGCCACTGCATCCCACACTCGCTCGGCTTCGTCGGGGTCAGGCTGCGTCAGGCCGATAAGTTCCCTCAAGTCGTCGATAGGAAGCTCGATATAACTCTTGTCGGCACATGCTGCGACTTTGCGGTCGATCCTCTCGGTCGCCGGAGCCGTGGATTTGTCGCGGAGGATTTGCGCCGGATTATAATTACCACCGCCGGTATAAACTCCGATAGACCCCGGCGCTAAGATGTTTTTTCGAGTCGCGTTAAGGCCGCCTTCGATGTAAATTCCGCGGAACTCTTCGTCGGGCTTTCTGGCGATTAGGTCGCGAAGGCCTAGTTCCATTTTGTTTATCGCCTTGAAGACAATGTGCAATTGTCTGGGTAGGAACAATCGTAGAAGTCCGATGTCCTTGCGACGATACCCATACATTCTCGCGTGCTGTAGGACGGTATCCGCTTGCGGTCTCCTCGGGTTCCGGCCGTAGTAGCTGACCAAAAGGTTTTTAATCGTCACTCCTCTGCCGAGCTTGTTACCTCCGACAAACAAATTGTACGGGGACTTCACAGCAACGTCCTCGTCCGTCTCGCCGTTTACAAGCTTCACTGTGATACCTGGCGAAAAAAACGTTATTGCGTCTGTGAGCTTCTTGAACTCTGTTGCTCGAATCGCTGGATGGGTTTGAGCGAGGTCGTCGTACGCACGCTTTAGCCGCGCTTCAATCAGTTTGTTGTTTTCCTTCAGCTTATTTGCGAGATCGGTTTTATATTTTCGCAGGAGGTCGACAATGTGCTTGTGATCGTCTGTGCGGGTGCTCACATGACATAGGAATGCGCAGTTCTGGTCGGCTTCACCTAAGCGCTTAAACGTGGCCGCAATCATGAAAATATCGAGCGCTTGTACGAGCGAGTTTGGAATGTCGAGATTAGGGCTAGGCTGTCCGCCGGGAGCTAGTGTCGTTATGTGGTTGATGTCGAATTCTCTGACGAGAGTGGATGTGTCGCCGAAGAAGTCCTCGCCGCCAACGTAGTCCGCGCCGGGGTTACTGAGTACCGTAAATTTTGGTCTGAAATCATGTCCGGGAGTTTGAAGGAAAAGCGCCTGCGGAGTTGCTGTAACTTGCAAGTATGTAGTTCGATCGAAAAGCGCTCGCAGTTCACTAATTCGGTCATTGATCGCGCTTCTAGTTCCATCCGCCTTGCGAGCCTTGGTGTTCAAGCTTGCCTGGTCTGCTTCATCATCGATTATCAAGCACGCCAGACCTTTTCCTTTGTACGTCCTAAAATTGTCGATCAGCGACCTTAGAAGGCCCGAATTCTTCGTGGTGACGACCGCACACGGCCCACTTCGAATCCGTTGAACAAAAGATACTGGATCTTTGAACTCTTTTTTGCCTATGACGTCGATCCCGGGGAATGCTTCGCGGGCCCTTCCGAGGGTCTGCTCGTACAGTGGTTCGATGTCCGAAGTCAGGATAATCAGTGTTTGGTATCCTTCGTCAGCACCCATCGCCCCGGTGACGGTAAGAACCCCAGTTTTTCCGCTCTGCACGAGCCCGTAAATGAGGCCATTTATTTCTGCTTTTCCACGCAAGCGTGGGTCAACCCATTGCTTCACCACGTTCTCTGCGGTTTCGCTAATCTCCTGAACTTCTTCTGGGTCCGATATCTGGTTGCGTAGGAGGCTGAGAACCTGGTCCGAATGTTTCACGACTACCCCCTCATCTCGAGTATTCTTTTCCAATTTGACGGAGCGATTTTGAAATCCAGACTTTTTAGAGGACCGTTGACCTCGTAATATTCTCCGAGTCTTCGATAGCACGACACGTGAAAGGCGCGTTTCGAAGGATCAGCGATCGATTGGAATGCTTTGTAATCGAAGCAAGCTATTCCGTCGGACCCGCAAACGAGCCCTACTACGGCCGAGGACTCTGCTGACTTCTTTTCAAGGAGCAGCTGTTCGTCTCGCATAAATGTGAATCCCCATGGGCTCCGAACTTTGGTGCTGTACTTCAGCAGTACTATCAACTTTCGATTCATGGTAAAAAACGGAGGATCGTAACTAATCTGTGTAATCAGACCGGTTCGAGCCAATTGGTGAAGCGCCGCTCCTTCGTAGAATTCTTGTTTTCTGATCGCCATATTCGCCTGTACTTCCAACTCTTTCATCAGCGCGATCGCAAAACACGCACAGACTTCCGAACACCAGTGAAGGTATCGAACAACTTCGATGGCAGTGCTCCGGGAGTCTAGCTCAGGACGTAATATATCGCTAGTTACTTAATGTAGGACTATACGGTGCTCGCGTGCGAATTGATCTTTCGTAGCAGCGACTGAAGCGCGCGGTCGATCTTTGTGGACGTTAGCTGGCATCCCCAGATTGTGACGACTTTCCAATTTAGCGAGCGGAGCGCCCTCCTGTTGCGACGGTCTCGTGCGGCGTTCCCAAGTATTTTGAGTCTCCAAAACCTCTTCCGGGTAGTCGGTAGCTTGGATTTTCGACAGCCGGCGTGATGATGCCAGAAGCAGCCGTTCACGAATATCGCGACGTGCCATCGGGGAATAATAATGTCTGGTCGGCCGGGAAGACCTTTAGGATACAGTCTTATGGACATGCCTTCTGAACGCAAAAATGAACGCACAAGCTTTTCCGGTTTCGTGTGCGCCGAGCGAACGCGAGCCATGATCACGCTGCGTTTCGATTTTGAGAACTGATCGGCCACTGTGAGTCACCGATTCTATGCGAATGTGTCACGAATGCTCGAAAAAGAATCTACGCACAGAACGAGCGCTACGCCGTAGCATCGAGAGGCCATTTCAAAATGTCAGCGTGGAGGAAGATCTTTCTATTTACCTAATCGTTAAAATATGCGAGCGTTACGTGATGGCCGGTCGGAGTTAGATCATGTCGTCCCTGCCTAGCCGGAAGACCAGCCCGCCGTGACGGGCCTGTCCGCCGCGGCGGACGCAGCTGCTTGACTTCCCTTACAGAATTCCATTGACATCTCAGTACCCGTTGTGCGAAGGTACTTTTACCGGTCATCGACGCAAATCATTCGTCGAGGTGTGTGCGCTCATGTCCGGTTCTCCGAAATCCCGATATTCATCCCCTTTTTCCGGCCGTAATTCCGAGAGACCTCGTCAGAACCTGCCTCCCGGCAGGCAGGACTCCATTTTCTCGCGCCCCTATCTCCTTTGTTTGCAACGCGGGTGTACACTCTCGGAGCTTATCTCCCACGCTTTCATGCACTTAACCCATTTCGAGGGGGGGCCACCCATCCGACACCTAAAGTCTAGAGGCAAGAGGCGGGACGCAAGGAGGCAGGGAGAAAGACGAACGAGGCGTCAGTCGATCATCTCTCAAGCCGCGCCGTAGCGCCTCAACAGCGCATCGATGCTTTCTGTTTGCGTCGGATAGCCGGACTCCTGCACGCGAGCGCCGGCGGCGAGCAGCTCCTCGATGATCGCGAGGTGATCCGCGCGCGGTTCGTTGATCGCAGACCAGACTGCCGTGCCCAACGCGGTGCCGCCATACATGGAACGCGATTCGAGCGGGACGCGATGGCGAATGAGCAGTTGCACGGCTTTGAGCTGGCCTCGATTGGCGGCCCAGTGAATTGCGTTCAGGCCGGTACCCGCGCCGCCCGAGGGTGCGACGCCGAGGGTGAGCAAGTATTCCGCGACTTCGATGCGGCCATTGAAGCAGGCGCAGGTGAGCGCTTCGGCAAGTTCCCGGTCGTGCCCGCGGAAGCGGCCCTGCTCGACCCACTCGACGAATTGGGACGGGCGGTCGCCATATTTCTGGAAGAGAGAATCGAGGAGCGAAAAATCGCCTCTTTGCAGACCTTCCAGCGCGCGATCAAACGCCGCCGCATTTTCAGGGTCGTTCATGAGCGGCCCAGCATACATTAATCCCCGCGAGCAAAAGGCAAGCGGGTGCGGTAACAAATGAATCGTGATGACAACGCAAAAAAGGAGACAACCGGAATACGCAGAGACTGATTCACAAAATGCGTGTGCTAGAATTCGCGCGATGACGACGCGGCTCTGCTGCACTCGCTACGAACGCATGGCGCGGCAAATGGGCTGGATGCGCGTCTGCGGGATCGACGAAGTGGGGCGCGGGTCGCTGTTCGGTCCGGTGATCGCGGCGGCGGTGGTGCTGAATCCGAAGCGGCGCATCGTGGGGCTCGACGATTCGAAAAAGCTGAACGCCAAGAAGCGCGAGACGCTGGCGAAGCGGATTCAAGAGCACGCGGTGGATTGGGCGATTGCGAGCGTGGCTCACGACCGCATCGACGCGTGGAACATTTATCAGGCGAGCCGGCAAGCGATGGCCGCGGCCGTCGGGATGCTGAAGCAATCACCAGATTACCTGCTGATCGATGCGATCAAGCTCGATTTGCTGATCGAACAGAAGTCGCTGATTCACGGCGACGCGCGGTCGGTGTCGATTGCGGCGGCGTCGATCCTGGCGAAAGTGGAGCGCGACCGGCTGATGGACGAATGGCACGCGGTTTACCCGCAGTACGGATTGGCGCACAACCGCGGCTACGCGACCGCGGACCATCTGGAGGCGCTGCGCGCGCACGGGCCTTCGCCGATGCACCGGTTTTCGTTTGCTCCGGTGCGCGAGTGCAATTCCTGGGCCGCGGGCGCGGCGCAAACGGCGATGTCGCTCGAAGTGATGGAATTGGAAGACGCCATGCCGGAGGGGGCGGCGCGAGCTGGCGCCAATTCGGATTGAGTAACGAAAGGCAACAGCAGATCCCCGCTGCTGCGGGCCTTCGGCCTGCCTGCCGGCAGGCAGGCTTCACCCCGCAAAAAACGCGGGGATTCAGGATGACAACATTGGCGCGGGAAGCGCAAAGACAAAGCAAAGGCTGCCGCCATAAAAGGCGGCGCTACATTTAAACCTCAAAGGCGCCACGGCACTGGACTAAAGTACAGGTTGGCGTGTGCCTTAAACGATTACTGCCAGGCGGCGGAAGTTCTTACGGTTCATTGACCTGCTTCAAATCCGGGTGCTAGCGTGAGATTGCACGTACACGCGATTCGCCTGCCCCTATTTTGCAATTCCGCGGCGTAGTGAAGCCGTCCCCAGG
>DASTCZ010000426.1:0-7453 GCA_035710585.1 Candidatus Acidiferrales bacterium
GAAGTGCGGTACGCGTTGCAGCCCATCTCCTTCAGCCGCTCGATGCGATACGCCTGCAGGCGGTCGGGCAGCGCCGCGCCCACTCCCGCATGATCCTGGTGATTGCAGGTGCCGCGAATGGGCACGCGCTTGCCGTTCAGAAAAAATCCTTCGTTCGCGTCGAAGCGGATCGTGCGAATGCCAAACGGCGTCTCGTGCCGCTCGATTTCCTTGCCGCCCGATTCAATCGTCGTCACCAGCTTGTACAACACGGGCGTCTCGAGCGACCACAGCTTCGGATTCAGGACCGTTAACTCGTGCCGGATTTCCTTGCGGCTCCAGGCTGGCACGGTTGCCGGGGTGCTTTCCGCTCCCGCCCGCACGCCGCCGGAATCATCCTGAATCGCGAACGAAATGGCGCACGATTGGGGAGCGTCGCTTTCATTTTCTATCTCCACGATTGTCGTCACGATTGCGCGGTCGCCGCGCACATCGCAGGACGCGAAAGCGCCGCCGTCGGCGACATGGATCGGATGCGTCTTCACCAGCCAAACGTGCCGGTAGATCCCCGCGCCTTCGTAGAACCACCCCTCATTCTCCGTTGCGTCCACACGTACGACGAGATAATTCTTCGCGCCGAAATTGACGAAGTCCGAGACGTCGTAGCGCGCTGGAGCGTAGCCGCTGAAATTCCGGCCGATATAGTGGCCGTTGAACGCCACGATTGCGTCCCGATATACGCCATCAAACTCCAGCGATAGGCGCCGGCCGGCATCGTTCGCCGGAATTTCAAACACGCGCCGGTACCACCCGATGCTCGTCGCGGCATAGGCGCGCCCGAGCGGCTTGCATCCATGACTGATGTGATCGCGGCGCTCGTCCGGCGGAAGCTGCGAACCGTCGTCAAAAGGCAGCTCGACGGCCCAATCGTGGGGAAGATCGACTTCGCGCCACTGCGAATCGTCGAAATTCGCGCGCGAGGCCGCAAACAGGCGTCCGGATTTTGAAAAGCTGCTCGCTGCGCCGAAGTCGAAATCCTTTTTGGCGTCGTCGGCGTCGCCCAGGTGAAACCGCCAACCGAAATCGAGCAGCAGGCGCTCGCGGCCCGGCAGAATATTCGCGGGAGCCGTTTGCGCGGCAGTGGACTGTTGTGCGGAGTTCTCAATGCTCTCAGCCAGCGCGGCGGAATCAGCCGAGAACATCGCGCTCGCAGCTGCTGGCGCCGCTACTCCTAGCTTCAACAAGTCGCGCCGCGTCCAATCCGTCATCACACGCTCCACTCAGCACAAATAGTTGAACGAATCCGCTTCAAAATCGCGCCCATCTTACTCGAACTTGTAAATTTTTTGCGGAAGCATTGGCCGCAATACAGACTCCGTATATGATGGCGCCCGCTGATACGAAAATTTCGCGTTCGATCTTTTCGGAGGGATGAAGATGGTTCCGAAGCGGGTTTCGTGTATACCAAATGCGCTGGGCAGCCTGATCATTCTTGCGGTGGCAATCGTCGCTACCTCGCGCGGAGCGTCCGCGCAATCCGCGCCGCCAAAGCCCGCCGCTGCACAAGCGAAACCTGCGACCGCGAGCCAAACCAAGCCTGCAGCTGCGGCCGCAGCCTCTAAACGGCTCGTTGACCTCACGCGCCAGCCCACGCTTTATGTGATCGGCTATGCGCACCTCGATACGGAATGGCGCTGGGAATATCCGCAGACGATTCAGGAATATCTCGCCAAGACGATGCGCAATAATTTCGCGCTCTTCGAAAAATACCCGCACTACATTTTCAATTTCACCGGCGCGAATCGCTACATGTACATGAAGGAATATTTCCCCACCGATTTCGACCGCATCAAACACTATGTCGCGCTCGGTCGCTGGTTCCCCGCCGGCTCCTCGATGGAAGAAAACGACGTGAATTCGCCGAATGCGGAATCCATCATGCGCCAGGTGCTTTACGGCAATGAATTCTTTCGCAAGGAATTCGGCAAGGCCAGCAACGAATACATGCTGCCTGATTGCTTCGGATTTCCGGCGTCGTTGCCCAGCATTTTGGCTCACGCTGGCATCAAGGGCTTTTCCACGCAGAAGCTGAACGCCGGATGGCAGCCGGCGCCGCACGTCGGCGGCCCGAATTCACCGGAAAAAACTCCCGAGGGCATCCCGTTCAACGTCGGAGTCTGGCAAGGCCCCGATGGCGCGACGATTCTCGCCGCGCTCAATCCCAGCAGTTACGTCAGCGACGTCTATACGGATTTGAGCAAAGACAATACGCCTCCGCCCGACGGCGTGCAGCGTCTCGGCAACGAATACGTGTGGAATTGGCCGTCGCGCGTGGAGCTAAACGGAAAAGTCACCGGCCTCTTCGGCGATTTTCACTACGTCGGTACGGGCGACATCGGCGGCTCGCCGAATGAGTTCTCAATTCGCTTGATGGAAGCGATCGAAACAAAGGGCATGACCGTGATGCCCACGCTCCCGGAGCGTGGCCGCCGCAGCGAACAGCAAACGCCCGAAGGCGCCGGTCAGCCGGTTCGGGCCGGCGACGGGCCACTCCACGTGATGTGGGCGCCCGCGGACCAGATGTTCTCCGACATGCAGGGCCACGATCTTTCCAAAATGCCGCGCTGGCAAGGCGATCTCGAGTTGATCAACCACTCCGCCGGATCAATTTCTTCGCAGACCTATCACAAGCGCTGGAATCGGTTGAATGAAACGCTCGCGCAAGCAGCCGAAGAGGCCTCCGTCGCCGCGATGTGGCTCGGCGGCGGCGCGTATCCGCAGGAGCGCCTCACGCACGCGTGGCGCTTGCTCCTCGCGGGACAATTTCACGATTCGATGGCGGGAACCGCGACGCCCCAGTCTTACAACTACATCTGGAACGACGATGCCATCGCGATGAATCAATTCGCGGGTGTGATCACATCGGCTACTGAAGGCGTCTCTTCGGCGCTGGACACACAAACCACCGGCACGCCGATTGTCGTCTACAATCCGCTCGGCATCGCGCGCGAAGACGTCGTCGAAGCCGACTTGAAGTACTCTGGCGCCGCGCCCACGGGTGTTCGCGTGACGGATCCTGCGGGAAAGCAAGTTCCCGCGCAAATAATTGACGCCACAAACGGCGCTACCCGCATTCTCTTCGTTGCAAAAACGCCTTCGGTAGGCTTTGCCGTTTACGATGTGCAGCCGATGCCGAACGCGATCACAGATCAGGAGTCTGAATTGCGCGTCACCGACCACTCGCTTGAGAACGCCCGCTATCGCGTGCGCCTCAACGATGAAGGCGACGTCGCGAGCATCTTTGATAAAAAGACCAACAAGGAATTGCTTCACTCGCCCATTCGTCTTGCGATTTCGACCGATAATCCCGCGCAATGGCCCGCCTGGAACATGGATTTCTCCGACGAGCAGCACGCTCCCCGCTCTTATGTGAGCGGCCCAGCGAAAATTCGAGTTGTCGAACGCGGCCCCGTTCGTGTCGCCATCGAAGTCGAGCGTGAAACTGAAGGCTCGAAATTCGTGCAAACTATCCGTCTCTCCGCCGGCGATGCCGGCAATCGCGTGGAATGGGCCAATGTGATCGATTGGCACACGATGGACGCGAATTTGAAGGCCACGTTCAATCTCAATGCGACGAACACCAACGCTACTTACAACTGGGACATCGGCACGATCGAGCGCCCCAACGAATTCGATCGCCAGTTCGAAGTCGCATCGCACCAGTGGATCGATCTCACCGATCAGGCCGGCGGCTTCGGCGCAACGATTCTCACCGACGATAAAAACGCCTCCGACAAGCCCGACGACAACACCATTCGCCTGACGCTCGTTCGCACTCCGGGCACGCGCGGCGGCTATCCCGACCAGGGCTCGCAGGATTTGGGCCATCACGAATTCGTGTTTGGCCTGGCCGGACACGAAGGCGATTGGCGGAAGGGCGAGACGGATTGGCAGGCCTATCGTTTGAATCAACCGCTCCTCGCTTTTGAAAGCGCAAAGCATGCCGGCTCGCTTGGGAAGGAATTTTCGCTGCTGAAGTCGAGCAGCAGCCGCGTCCGCCTGCTTGCGCTGAAAAAAGCCGAAGCGGGCGATGAAGTTGTCGTGCGCCTCGTGGAAATCAGCGGCAAGCCGCAGCTGGATGTGCACCTCGCTTTTGCGGCGCCCGTCCTCGCCGCTCGGGAAATCAACGCACAGGAACAGCCGGTAAGCGGCGCGCCCAAAATTGCCGGCGGCGAAGTTGTCGCCTCCTTCACAGCCTATCAGCCGCGCAGCTTCGCCGTACGGCTCGGCACCGCGAAAGGCAGAGTGATGGCTCCGACATCACATCCCGTAGCGCTCGCCTACGACGCCTCCGTGGCCTCCGTCGACGGCAAGCCTTCCACCGGCTGCTTCGATTGCTATCTCGATAGTCAAAACGCAAACCAAGGTCGCGCGATCCCCGCCGAAATGCTGCCGCGCGACATAGATTTCAACGGGATCCACTTTTCACTCGCGCCCGCGGGCACAGGCCAACCCAACTCAGTCACTTCGCGCGGCCAGACCATCAATCTGCCCGCAGGAAAATTCAATCGTGTGTACATCCTCGCAGCCGCAGCGCCGCCATCCGCGATCGGCCGCAATGCCGATCCGCAAACGCATGAGGACGCTCGCGGCACATTCAAAGTCGGCGACAGGTCCGTGGATCTCACCGTCTCCGATTGGACCGGATTCGTGGGCCAGTGGGACAACCGCGGCTGGACCACTCGCGAAGAGACCGTGACGGTGAACCGTCCAGGCGGCGGCACATTCAATCGCGTTCGGCGCGTGACCGAATTCAACGGCGAAATCACTCCAGGATTCATCAAGCGCGGAGATATCGCGTGGTTCGCGTCGCATCGCCACAACTCGGCGGGACAAAACGAGGCGTACGACTACTCGTACCTTTTCGCGTATCCGATAGACGTGCCAGCCGGGGCGAAATCCATCACTCTGCCGAATAACGAGCTGATCCGCATCCTTGCCATCAGCGTCGCGGACGAGCCGAACGTCGTCACGCCGGCCTATCCGCTTTACGACACGTTGGAGACGCACAAAGCTTCGTCAAATAACATGTGAGCGTCGCATTTCCTCAACTTCTCCGGTTCGCCGACTTCGGCCTGCTGCTCCTGCGCCTGATGGCCGGAGCCGTGTTTTTCACCAGCGGATGGAACCATCTGAAGAATCCCGCGGCCCGGAGTAAGGACCTCGGCCTCAGCAAGCCTTTCACAATTTTTCTTGGGACCGCCGAAGCCGCGGGCGCGCTCGGGATCGTCTTCGGAGTTCTCACGCAAATCGCCGCGCTCGGCCTCGTCCTTATCATGCTCGGCGCGATCCACCGCAAGATTTTTGTCTGGCATATCGGCTTCTGGGGTGACAAGAATTCCGGCTGGCATTACGACCTCACGTTTCTGCTCATATGCCTGATGATCGCTTTCACCGGCGGCGGCAACTATGTGTTGTTGAAATGACCCGCGAAAGCGAGTACTTTCCACCGATCCGCTCCGCGCTAAACAGAGGACAAAACACCATGCCTACGCTGCGCTTTGCAGCACGCTTCATCTCTACAGTTTTCGTGTTGTGCGTCTGCGCCGTCACCGGAGGCGCCGGCCAACACGGCGCGACCGAACCTCAGCCGCCCTCTCTGCGCGATCAGGCCTGGTCAAAACTCAAAGACTCCGCCCAGGACAAAGATGTGAAGCACCGCGCGAATGCGCTCAAGGCCATGGGAATCCTCCGGCCGTCTCCCGATGCAGTGAAACTTGTCGAAGACGGGCTCGACGACAAATCGCCGGTGGTGCGCGAAGCCGCCGCTCGCTCGCTGGGCGAGATGCACTCCACCGCATCGATCCCGAAGTTGCAGGCCGCCGTGGACGATAAGGACTTCGGCGTCTCGCTCGCAGCGACTGCAGCGCTTGTCGAGATGAAAAATGACGCCGGTTACGACGCCGACTTCGAACTTCTTACCGGCGCGCGGAAGTCCGGTGAGCCGCTCACGCAGCAAGCCTCACGCACCCTCCACGATCGCGACAAACTAGTGATGCTTTCGATCGAGCAGGGAATGGGATTCGCGCCGTTTGGCGGATTTGCCGTCGCGGCGTTCGAAGCGCTCAAGAAAAATAGCACCGCGCCGGTGCGCGCGGCCGCAGCTCTCGCGCTGGCCCACGATCCCGACGAGCGCAGCGCCAAGGCGCTCGTGATCGCGACCGGCGATAAGGATTGGATTGTTCGCGTAGCCGCGATTCGCGCTATCGGCATGCGCGACGACGCGGCGCTGGTGCGCGAGCTGAAAGCGCCGCTCGAGGACAACCATGACGCGGTTCAATATGCCGCGGCGGCGAGCATCATCCGCTTGTCACCCGCAAATGCACCCGCAACAAAGCACTGAATCTCGCGGTTACTCGTACCGCATCATCTGAATCGGATCGACGCGCGTTGCCCGCCGCGCCGGAATGTAGCAGGCGAATAGAGCCACGGCCGCGAGAATCGCCGTCACGCTGGCAAAGGTCAACGGGTCCGTCGCCGTCACGCCGAACAGCAGGCTGGCCATCAATCGCGTCAGCCCAAACGCCGCCAACAAACCCGCGCCCACTCCCACGAGCGTCAGCCACAAGCCTTGTTTCATCACCAGCCCCAGCACGTCGCCGCGTTGCGCGCCCAACACCATGCGCAGCCCAAACTCTTTCGTCCGCCGCGCCACAGCAAACGAGATCACTCCGTAGATTCCAATCGTGGCGATTGCCAGCGCCACTCCCGAAAAGATCGAAAGTAGCAGCGTTAAGAACCGCGGCCTCGACTGCGCCTCCGAAATCACGTCATCCATGAGCTTGATCTGCGAAATCGGCAGCTGCGGATCGATATTGCGGATTTGCTGACGAACCGAGGAAACCAGTCGCTCCGGATCGCCGCTCTGCGTTTTGAACGCGACGTACATCGGGTTCTGTCCGGCTCCATACACCTGCCGGTACGGTAGATAAATTTCCGTCCCCGCCGGCCGGTCAATGCCCGCATTTTTTACGTCTTCCACCACGCCGATCACCGTGCACCACGGGCTGTTCGGGCCGTTGCTCGGCCGGATGTGCCGCCCGATCGCTTCCTCATTGGGCCAAAACGTGCGCGCCATCGTCTGGTTCACGATCACCGTCGTCGGTCCGTTCTCGATATCGCGATCGTCGAACACACGGCCTTCCATCACGCGGATTCCCATTGTCGAAAAATAATCCTTGCTGACGATCTGGTAGTAATCGATGTTTTGAATCGGACCGTTTTCGCGCCGCACAAAGCCTTCGATATCCGTATCGTTCATGTTTGGTGGCCGCACCGGAGGCAGCCCCGAAAATAGTGCGGCCGTTTTCACTCCCGGCAACGACGCGAGTTGCGGCTCGAGCCGTTTCCACACTCCATCGATCATCTCGTTCTTGGGATATGTCGCGCCCGGCAGCGTCACCTGCATCGTCTC
>DASTCZ010000427.1:0-14877 GCA_035710585.1 Candidatus Acidiferrales bacterium
TTGCCATAGCTTTGCGATCGGCTTCGGCCATCCCTTGAACGCAAAGGCCATCGATATGGATGACCTTGTCCACTACATCGAGAACTGGACGGATTTGCCCGTCGTGAACCGCACGGCGCTCAGCGGGTTGTTCACCGTCAATAGCGAAGGCTGGCTTCCGATGCGCCTGCCCCCTCCGCCGCCGAACGCTACGCCGGACCCGGACCATTTCGCCGGATTGCCCACCATCTTCACGGTCCTGGGCAAACTCGGCCTTGAGCTGAAGCGGCAAGAGGACATCTTGCCGGTGTACACCGTGGAGCGCATCGAGCGCCCGGACTTCAATTGACCCACTCTCAAGAACGCGTCGCCTTCATTGCTCCCTTCCAGACCACAGTGATACTCTTTCTTTCCATGCGCAGTTCTGCACGCACTCTTGCGCTTTTCGCCGCTACCCTGGCGCTTGCCTTCACGCCCGCCCTTGCCCGCGCGAGCACTTCAACGCAGCCGGCGGCTGTCATTTATGAAGGCAAAGCCACGCAACTTTCCTCTGCGAGCATCATCTCTACCGTCGGAGCGCCTGCCGATCTTTGGCTAACCCTCGGCGACCTTACGCGCGCGACCGGCTTCGAAGTGAAGCCCCAAGGCGTTTGCCGCGCCGAGCTTTGCATCCCGTTGCCCGCCAAACGCAAGGACGAGTTCCTGCAGAAAGAGAGCGGCGTCACCTGGTTTAACCTCAGCGCCTTCGCGCGCCTCCTGCACCAACCCGTCGCCTACGACGCGACGCTCGCGACTTGGGATTTTGGCCCGCGCGCCGATGCGCAAAATCATTTCGTCGAATCGCTCGAGGCTCCCAATTTCACACTGCCCGATGTGAACGGCAAGATGCATTCGCTCTCGGACTTCCGCGGTAAAAAAGTATTGCTGCTCACTTGGGCCTCCTGGTGAGGGTGCCGCCTCGACCTGCCCGGGTGGCAGGCCTTCTACAAGGAACTGCGCGGCAAAAATTTCGAAATTCTCTCCGTGGCACAGGATACCGGCGGCGCTCGCGATGCCGGCCCTTGGATCGCAAAAGCGAATCCCGATTTCACCGTGCTGATCGATCAGGACCAGGTTGTCACACGGCTCTACGGCTTAGTGAACGTGCCCACAGGAATTTGGATCAATGAGCAAGGCAAAATCGTCCGTCCTCCCGAGGTCGCGTTTTCCGACGATCGCTTCGAATCCTTTTCACACTTTAAATCCGCGCCCTATCTCAATGCCGTGCGCGACTGGGTTGCCAAAGGCGAGCAGAGTGAATTTGTCCTGAGCGAAGCGGAGTTGCGCAAAAGGCTTACGCCGGAGCCGCCCGAGCGGCTTGAAGCCGATGCGGAGTTCACGCTCGCCGAATATCTCTACCACGCGGGTCACGGCGAAGCCGCAGTGCCGCATTTCAAGGAAGCGCAGCGCCTCGCTCCCGACAATTGGAACTACAAGCGGCAGGCCTATCTCTTCTCCACGAATCCGGAGCGCGACTACGGCACTACTTTTGCCAAGGAAGTGGGTAAGCTCGGCGACAAGCCTTACTACCCTTCGCCAAACCTCGCCCCCACGAAGAAGCAGAACCAGTAATTCCCCACCGCGCCCTCGAGCACGTCCTCACCACGCGAAGCGCGCCGGACTGTTCACACCTTGGTCACACGCTCGATTTGAACTGCCCACTTTTCGCGCAGGCCTAGCTTTGCCGCAGTGCTTTGAGCGGATCGATTCTGGCAGCGCGGCGCGCGGGTAGATAGCACGCAAAAAGCGCTACTCCGGCGAGCAGCAGCGGCGCGCCGAGAAGCAGGCGAATATCTCCGGTGCCGACTTTGAAGGCTTGCGCAAACACGTCAATCAGCGCGGCGAGCGATTTGGCGAGGGCGTATGCGCCGGCAAAGCCGAGGATCGTGCCGATGGTGACAAGCGCAGCTCCCTCGCGCAAGACCTGCAGCAGCACTTGTCCGCGACGCGCGCCCAACGCCATGCGTATGCCGATTTCGCGCGTTCTTTGCGCCACGGTATACGCGGTGATTCCCGCGAGGCCGATGGCCGCCAAAACGAGGCCGAAGAGTCCGATGCCACCGTACGTGTCGATGGCGAAGCGTTCCGAGGCCCGGCTGGTTTCAAGATATTCGGCGAGGGTGCGAACGTTGAACAGCCCGAGATTTGGATCGATCGAAGCCATTTCGCGGCGGACGCCGGCGAGAACATCGGCGCCCGAACCGCCGCGAATCATAACCGTGATCCCTCCCGCGGCAGGGCGCGCGAAATCGGCGGGTGCCAGAGGTAGATAAACGACGGATTGGCTGATGCCGATGCCGTTATTCAAATTGCGCACGACGCCGACGACTTCGTAGGAACGGTTTGCGCGCGAGAGCCGCTTGCCGAGGCCAGTGGCATTTCCAAAAAGCGCGCGTTCAGCGTTCTCGTTGAGAATCACTGGAATCGCGACCGTAGTCGGGGCCCCGGCCGTCTCGAATTGATCGCGATCGTTGAATTCGCGGCCTGCGATCAGCGGTTCACTTAGGGCGGAGAAATACCCGGCGCCGACACTTTCATCAATCGCCGACGCCTGTATGCGCGAATCGACGGCGACGACCGGAACCGCGGAATCTTCATCTGCGAGGGCGAAGGGCGGCTGCGCGGAGAGTGCGACGGTTTCGACCCCAGGAACGGATTTGAGCCGCTCCGGCAGCTCGCGGAACAGCTCCTTCGCATGAGCAGCGGTGTAGCCTTCGCGAACCGGGTCGAGGGACAGAAGGAGCATCGAGCGCGCATCGAAGCGCGTTTGAATCTTGCTTTGGTTCTTTAGACCGACAACAAGGAATCCGGTGATCAGAAGAAGCATGAGCGACGCGGCGACCTGGGCGACCATCAGGATGTTGCGCAATCCCAAGCGCCGGTAACCAGGCAGCTGAAGAGCGGAGCCTTCCTTAAGCGCGGGCGCCAGATCGTTTCTCGTGGCGCGGAGCGCGGGTGCAAGGCTGAAGCCGATGCCGCAAATCACCGCGAGAGCCAAAACGAAGACTGCGGCATGCCAATCGGGAATGAAATCCGCCTGTGCGGAGGAAGTGGCGGGCATGCGCGACCTCGAGTACAGAATCGCCAGCCAGTATGCAAACGGCAAGCCGGCAACTCCTCCCAGCAATGAGAGCAGAATGCCCTCGGTCAACATCTGGCGGATGATCCGAAAACGGCTAGCGCCGATGGAGACGCGAATCGCGAATTCTTTTCGGCGAACGGCGCCGCGCGCAAGAAGCATGTTCGCGAGGTTCATGCAGGCGATGATCATGATCAGCGACATCAGCGCCACGAAGAATCCGATGACAACACGGCGCAGATTTTTCGGAAGAGGAATTACGGTGCCCGCGGGAACCAACGTTACTCGCCTGCCCGAATCGGTGCGCACGGGAATCGAGGGATCCTGCTCATCGAGATGTCGAATAATTCCGTCGAGAGCGGACTCGGCGGATTCGAGCGAGACGCCCGGAGCAAGGCAAAGGATGGCCATAAAGTCGCGGGCATCGCGCTGCTGGAGAACACCATTGGCAAGCTCCGGCGCGAGAGACGCCGGAACGGTGGTTGGGACGAAAAGTTCTGCGGGATTCTCACGGTCAGACACGACCCCATCGAAGTGCGGCGGCGCGATACCGGCGATCGTGGCGAGTTGGCCGTTGAGGCGAAGCGTTTCTCCGACTGCCGCAGGCGAGGAATTCATGCGGGTGCGCCAAAAGCGATCGCTGATGACGACGGAGGGTTCGCTGCCCTCCCGATCCAGCGCGTGGCTCAGAATGCGGCCGCGCTCGGCTTCCAGGCCAAGCACGGCGAAATAATTGGGAGAAACCAATTGGCCCGTGACGCGCTGGGGCTTGCCATCGAGATTTCCCTGGAAGGTTACATTGAAGGGCACGCCGGGCTGGATCGCCGCACCGCCGGAAAAGAGATTCGCCTGGGCGCTATATTGCTCGATGTAGTAGTAAGACGCGGGCCGCTCGGGCATCACAAGTCGCGCGGCGTTGGCTACGGGAAGCTCTCGAAAGAGTGCCTTCCATTTTTCGGTGTAGACATTTGTGGTGAGGCCGAGGCTCAGGCCCATCGAAACAATCGCGACCAGCGCGAAGCCCGGAGATTTCAGTAGCGCGCGGCTCGCGTAGCGCAGATCGCGGAGCATCTCGCTTGCATATTCAACCGGGACGCGGAAAGAGATATCGGCAATGAGACGGGCGAGGCCGAGCGTCCCGTGGCGGCGCGCAATTTCTTCCACGGCGTCTTCGCCTGTTTCGAGAAGATCGGCGCCGTAAGCGAGCTTGAACTCATGCGGGAAAGACTCGGCTAGACGGCGATACAGCCGCAGGGCGAAGTTCGCCGCGCGATGATCCTTGGATTCGTCGAGGCCGCGCATGGCTACACCGTGGCGCGCTTCACGCGGACGCCGCGGACTAAACCCTGAAGGCGATCGCATTCGGCGTCCAGCACGCGCCGGCCGAGCGGCGTGAGTCGATAGTAGCGGCGGCGAGCGTCATCGAGCTCGGGAGCGGGCCGCCGCGGAGATTCCTCGATGAGATCGGCTTCCATGAGGCGCTTCATCGAGCCGTAGAGCGTTGCCGGCCAGAGATGGACTTTGCCCGAGGTGCGGTCGAGAACGTCTTGCATGATTCCGTAACCGTGCTGTTCGCCGGAGGCAAGTGCGGCGAGGATATGAAACCACTGGGATTTGAGCGGGAGGAAGTCTTCAGGATTCTGTTTGGTCATGATGCATATCTATATCATTCGATATAGATATCAGGCAAGGGGTTTTATCGGAGCTCACGATGGTAGATTCACGCGTTTCAGTATGTCCTGGAAACGTGGATCGGAGCGGATGATCTCCATTCTTTCGTCAATCCTCAGAAATAAGAGCCAGTAAGAACGATCCGTAATTGCCTTCTGCAGCCAATCGAATGCCAGATCCTTTTGACCGAGTCCCACATGGACTACCGCAATCTCATATGGTGAAACATATGTCTTTTTGGAAAGGTCCATCAGCCGCGTCAGGGTTCTCCTCGCCTCTACCCTGTTGCCCGACACCCCGTATGCGTAGCCGAGCGCAGCCAGATACTGAGGTTCCCCGCCGGAAACTTCGAAACCCTTCTGGAATTGTCTGATCGCATCTGGATACTGCCCTTTTCGCTCGTACACTCGGCCCAGCTCAAAATACGCCTCGGCGAATTGCGGGTCGAGCTCCAGCCTCTTATTGACATTCGCTATCGCCTGATCATATTGGTTGCGATAGATGTACTGACCAACGCCGGCACTGATCAGCGACAGGGGATCCAGCTGATGGGCTCGCTTGACCTCAGCATCCCAGTTCTGGCGTCCCATCGCTTTCTGGAATTGGCCGTACCACTGGTGAGCCATCGCATAGTCGGGATTGATGGCAATAGCGCGCTGGAATTCCCTTTCGGCATTTACCCAGTCCCAATCATAGGCAAACAGACTAAACGCCATAGCGGTGTGCGCCTCGGCAACGCTATCGTCGATCTGCAGCGCCGCCCTCGCCATGGCTTTCGCGCTTGAGAACGCCACTTGAGGCGAAATATCCGTGCGCACGATGTAGGCATCGGCCATTCCCGCGTAAGCGAGCGCGTAGTTGGGCTCTCTCTGAATCGCTTGCTGGAAATAGTCGATAGCTTTTCGGGCTGAAGCGTTCGTCCATTTGTCGCAGAAGAAGCGGCCTTTGGCATATGCCTCAGAAGCCTGCGGGTCAATGGAATGTAGTTGAGCTAGGTGCGCCGGCTGCTGCGCGACAGACGTGCTTCCCGCCAGAATCTTTCCGCGCCAGCCGCCAACTTTGACTGACATCAGCAACGCCATTAGGGCAAGTAAAGCGACCGCCGTAGCCCAGAAGCTCCACCGTGTATTCACAGCAGATGACAGAAGCGTTCCATTGAGCGCTCTTCCACTCGAAGCAGGAGATCGTTCCCCTATCATCCCTTCGACGATCTCCGGGATTGGCGGTGCCGTGGCGCTCGAGCAGTCTCTCAATGATCCGATGAAGCGGTATCCGCGACGTGGGAGGGTTTCGATGTACTTGGGATGTTCGGATGAATCCCCAACCACTTGTCGAAGCTTTCGGACAGCAGTGTTCAGGCCGTCGTCAAAATCGACAAACGTATTTTGAGGCCATAACTTCTCGCGAAGTTCTTCCCGAGTGACCATTTCGCCGGGCCGCTCGAGGAGCAACTCCAGCACCCGAAATGGCTGAATCTGTACTCGGACCCTTACGCCATTCTTCAAGAGTTCGCCGGTCCGCAGGTCAACCGCAAAGTCATCAAAGCGAACCCAGTGAGGGGCGGAAGGAATCGACATGTGAGTAACCCCAATGAGCGCGCGATTATAGCATTGACGAAGTCTTTAACAACGCGCAGATGTACGCAATCGTTTTCCGCCGAGTTTGGTCACTGTCCGTTCAGAATTCAGAAAAAAATCGGAGGCTGTCCATTGATCTCTGCCAGCGGATATACGACAAATCGCGGCACGTGAGAAGGAACTGCACCCAGTTTTGCGTGCCGGCAGGGCGCGTTGCATTGCGTATGTCGCGCCGGGCGAGCCGTCACCCGGCATCGGGACGTGCAAATGCTGAAACCAGAATTGGGACGCGCAATCCGCGCGCCGCACAGCAATTGCAGCGAAAAGGGGCGGAGAGAGAGTCCATGCATGAATAAAAGAATGGCCTTCGGTCTAGCTGCGGCACTTCTAGTTCTGAGCATGGGGATTACCGGATGCGGCGGGGCCGCCGCGACGGTCAACAACCAGCCTCCCGCAATCCCTGTTGCTACCGTGACCGTTGCTCCTGCCGTCGTTAAGATTCAGGCAGGTGATGTACTGAAATTCACGGCAACAGTCAGCCCGGCCGGGGCGAATCAAGCCGTTGGTTGGAGCGTTTCTGGGCCAGGCTGCATGGGGGCAGGCTGCGGGACCATTGACGCCTCTGGAATATACATCGCGCCGGTGCTCGTCCCTAGTCCGCCCACAGTAACCGTGACAGCCACCTCCGGTGCAGACTTCTCGAAGTCTTCCTCCGCCACGGTCACCGTCGAACCTGGTGGCAGCACCGCCGAACTGAGCGGACAATACGCCCTGCTGTTCAGTGGCTCCGTTGGTGCGAGCCCCGTAGCTATCGTGGCGACGTTCACTGCGGACGGTAACGGCAACCTGGTGCAAAACAGTGCGGATATCACTTGGGCCAATGCGGTCTACACCCGAACTCTCGAAGGCAGTTATACGGTTTCATCCGATAACCGGGGAACACTGAGCCTGGACACTGGTGAAGCCCCCGGTCCAGAGTTGTTCTTCAATTTCGCCCTCGCGGTGGACTCGGTGTCAGGGGCCGGGTTGGCTACGCGCGGACGCCTGATTGACATTACCGGTTTTGGTGAAACCGGTACTGGCTTTTTTGTCAAGCAAGATCCCACAGCTTTCTCGACCGCAGCGATGAACGGCGGCTATGCTTTTCAGCTCGCAGGGTCGCAGGGCATCTCCGTGAATGTGGCCCTCGGCCGGTTTACAGCGAGCGGCGGCTCGTTGAGCTCCGGCCTAATCGATCTTGGATTTGGCGGGAACGCGTTCCAGTCTAACCAGTCGTTCTCCGGGACGTATTCGGTTAGCGGGAGCAGTCGCGGACAAGCGGCGCTAAATATCTCCGGGCAGCCGAATCCTTTCGGCGTCATCTTCTATGTCGTCTCCTCTGGCGAATCGGTGTGGATGGATGCCAGCGGCAGTGGCGCTACAGGCATGGCCCTTCAACAGTCAGGCGCTCCCTTCAATACGAACTCGCTAAACGGTCCGTCAGTCTTCGACGCGGCTGGCTTCACGGTAGCAGGCAACGACGTCACGGTCGGACAAATCCAGTTTGACGGTACGGGCAATCTGACCGACACCAGCGATGAAAACGACTTCGGTGCTCCTGTGTCCCACCCATCCAGTGCCGGCACTTACACCGTGGACCCCAACGGCCTCGGTCGCGGCCAGCTCACAGACAGTTGTCGGCAGAGCACGTTTTATCTTGTCAGTCCGGGCACGGGATTCCTCATCGGCGGCTGCGACGCCTTTCAAGCTGGAATGTTTGAGTCGCAGAACGGCGGGCCCTTTAACAACGCGTCCTTTTCAGGGACGTATGCGCTAGGAACGCTCCCGCTGCTTTACGTTCCGGGGAGCGATGTTGCCGGTGTTTTGACGGCCGACGGTGCCGGCAACGTGAGCGGAACGTCGACGCCACTCGGAAGCCTGACCCAGGCGTTCACGGGAACTTACTCCGTAGCTGCGAATGGCCGGACTACGATGTCGATAACTCCGAACCCGCCACTGCCATCGGCCCTTATCTTCTATTTCGTGTCGCCATCAAAAGCGGTTGGGCTACAACTATCCAACTCCGGCTCCGTGGTTTATGTGATCGAGAAGTAGAGGCAATTCCCCGAAGGCAGCGGCTCCTTGTTAGACGTTAGGCGTTCCTTTCGGCTGACCGAGCGTAGGTCCGATCAACTCCGAGGTAATTCATCGGAGCTCACGCACTTCTGCGATAGTAGCGTCGGCGAGCGTCATCGAGTTCGCGCGCGGGCCGCCGCAGGGATTCCTCGATGAGATCGGCTTCCATGAGGCGCTTGATGGAGCCGTAGAGCGTTGCCGGCCAGAGATGGACTTTGCCCGAGGTGCGGTCGAGAACGTCTTGCATGATTCCGTAACCGTGCTGTTCGCCGGAGGCAAGTGCGGCGAGGATCTGGAACCGCTGGGATTTGAGCGGGAGGAAGTCTTCAGGATTCTGTTTGGACATGATGCATATCTATATCATTCGATATAGATACTGCGCAAGAGAGTTTGTTACGGTGAGCGTTTCTCTTGGCTGGTGACAGCGCTGTCACACCTTCAGTACATCCCTCTCCTTGACAATCTAGGAGTCGCTGCCTATACTCCTAGGTATTCTAGGAGGAGGCCCGCTTCCGTGGAAAAACAGCTCGATCTTCTAAAAGGCACTCTCGAGATGCTGATCCTCAAGGCCGTGTCTCTCGGTCCCTTGCATGGATACGGGGTCCTTCTACGCATTCAGCAGATTTCGAAGGATCGCCTGGAAATACAACAAGGTTCTTTGTACCCGGCGCTGTATCGACTGGAGCACCAGGGCTGGATCACCAGTGAGTGGGGCGAGTCGGAAAACAATCGCAAAGCGAAGTACTACCGCCTGACCGCGGCTGGCAAACGCAGGCTCCTAACGGAGACCGAAAAGTGGAATAGCATGAACGATGTCATCGCGGGAATCTTGCGCACCACGCCGGAGGAAGTATGAGAGTATCAAGCCGCCTTCGGACCTGGACACATGCTGTGCTGCATCGTTCTCGCTCGGAGAGCGAAATGGATGTGGAACTCCGCTCCCACATCGCAGCCTTCGCCGACGATCTAATCCGAAACGGCGTTCCGGAACAGGATGCGGTGCGGCGAGCGCGGATTGAATTCGGCGGAATCGAGCTCGTCAAAGAAGAATGCCGAGACGCACGCCGCGTGAACTTGATTCAGGACCTAATCCAGGATTTGCGCTACGGCCTGCGTGTGCTGGGGCGCAATCCAGGTTTCACCGCCATAGCGGTGATTACCCTGGCGCTCGGAATCGGCGCGAACACGGCCATCTTCTCTGTAATTAACTCAGTCTTGCTGGAATCGCTGCCCTACAAAGATCCCGACCGGCTGGCGCGACTCTTCAGCCACCCTCTGAACACGTCCAACAACTACTCCGTCAGCGGTGAGGACTACCGGGATTGGACCGCCGAGAACAGTTCTTTCGAAAACATGACGCTTTACTCTGGCTTTCAGAATTACAACGCCAGCGGCGCCGGTCTGCCGGAAACGATAATCGTGGCGCGCGCGCAGGATAATTTCTTTTCGGTACTTGGCGTTTCCGCGCAGTTTGGTCGTGTATTTGTACCCGGAGAAGACCCACATGGCACCGAGAACATTGCGGTCGTGAGCTACGGATTCGCAGCGCGTCACTTTGGCGATCCCGCCTCTGCGATCGGCAAGGCGGTGCGCCTGAACCTCCAGCCCTACACTGTCGTCGGCGTGATGGCACCGCACTTCAACTACCCGGAAACCGCTGAAGCCTGGATTCCCCTGAGTATGTCTCTCGAAATCATAGGGCGGCGCGGAAATTATTCCTTTAGCGCTTTGGGCCGGTTGAAGCCTGGCGTCACTTTGCCGGAGGCGCAAGCGGACCTGTCCGGCATCGCCGCGCGGCTGGCTCAGGAATATCCTATTACCAACTCGCTCGAGGGCGTGTACTTGGTGAGCCTCAAGGAGCGGCTTACTGGCGATTCGCGCATGCAACTGCTAGTGCTGTTTGGCGCCGTGGCCCTGGTACTTCTCGTTGCGTGTACTAATGTGGCCAATCTATTGCTCGCGCGCGCAACAGGTCGGCAGCGTGAGATTGCGCTTCGTGCCGCACTGGGTGCCAGCCGCGGCCGCATCGTCCGTCAGTTGCTCACGGAAAGCGTGTTACTTTCCTTTACCGGATCAGCGTTGGGTTTGGCAGGCGCATGGTGGCTGATCCGCTTCGCGCAATCGGTTAAGACTCTGCCATTGCCGCAGCAAAATCCCATTCAGCTTGACGTGACCGTGCTGCTCTTCACGATCGGTGTAAGTTTGCTGGTGGCGATTTTGTTCGGCCTAATGCCGGCGCTAGAGGCAATGCGTACCGCTTTCAACGACGAGTTGCGCTCCAGCTCGCGTAATGTGGCCGGCAGTTCGGGCTGGAGACTGGCGTTGCGGAATGCGCTGGTGATTGGCGAGGTTGCAGCCTCGCTGACCTTATTGATCGGCGCTGGCTTGTTGCTGCGAACTTTCGCGCGCATGCGTACAGCCGATCTCGGTGTGCGTGCCGACCACGTCCTAACTGCGGCAGTGGTCCTGCCCGATACGAAGTACAAAGATCTTTCCTCGCGGCGTGAGTTTTACGGCCGATTGCTGGAGCGGGTGGAGCATCTCCCAGGAGTGAAAGCGGCGGCGCTCTCGCAAGCCATTCCCCTCGAGGGCAGCCACGGCCAAACTGCGAAGCTTCCCGGCGATACCGACCTGAGGCGCCAAGCTCTTGGCATCAATGTGAACTTCGTTACGAATGATTATTTCCGCGTGTTCGGCATTCCCTTTCTTTCCGGTGGCGGGTTCACGCCGGAGCAGGTCAATCGTGCATTCGGCGTCGGCCAAGAGCTGACCAATTACTGGAATTCCGACGCCCGCCTCCTGAACGCTCCGCAGCCGAAGTGGTCCACCTTTGCGATTATCAACCGAACCTTGGCGCGGGCTCTGTGGCCCAACCAGGATGCGGTAGGAAGAACCTTCATAACCAACATCGTCCAGCCGGTCACCGTGGTTGGTGTGGTCGGTGACGAGAAATACGACTCCATCCGCGATAAGCCTGCGCCGGAGGCTTACTTCGCCGCCACCGAGCAGCTAAACAACAGCTGGTATCCGCCAAACATAGTCGTGCGCACGGCGGCGGCACCGGAAAGCGTTTTAGGCGGTATTCGTGGCGCGCTTCACGAGCTAGATAGCGAGCTCTCCTTGTTCCGGGTGCGTAATATGGACCAAGTGATTGCGGACGGGATGCAGGACACCAGCCTGCAAACCGTGCTGTTGGGGGCATTCGCGGCACTCGGCCTTGTGCTTTCCGCAGTCGGTATCTACGGTGTGATGGCTTATTTGGTGACGCAACGCACGCATGAGATTGGCATACGTATGGCGCTCGGCGCGCAGCGTGGGAATATCCTGCGGCTGATATTGGGACGCGGCGCAAAACTGACGTTGGCAGGAGTCGTTATCGGACTGGCGGCAACTTTCGCACTCACGCGACTGATGAAAGCAATGCTCTTCGGCGTGGGCGCCACGGACCCGCTCACGTTCGCTAGCGTTTCAATTTTCCTTTTCATCGTCGCGTTTCTTGCCTGCTATATCCCGTCGCGTCGCGCCATGCGCGTCGATCCGATGGTCGCCCTAAGATACGAATAGAGCAGTTTTGCACCTTAGGCGTGGTTGGATGTTCCTGGCGTTTGCTCAGGCGTGAAGGGAGAGCCGTAAATAATCAAGATCTTACGGCCGCCGGCGCTCGAATTCCCCCGCCGACCCCCTTCTCGATAACCCCGCGGCTCCGCGCCTCATCTATAATGGGGTAACGGCGCGGAAGGAGCGCCTCCCTCAGGTCCCATGACATCCTCGGCATCGCGAAGTGAAAGCCACGAAAACATGCGAACCCTCGGCCAGCTGCGGCTCAGTTCCCTCTTCGACGCCCGCAAAGCGGCGCGCTCCGTCAAGGACGAAATCCGCGAAAATCTTCTGTGCCTGATCGAGCGCCGCGTGCCGCTCTTCCCCGGCATTCACGGCTACGAAGAAACCGTGCTGCCGCAGCTCATCAACGCGCTGCTCGCGCGTCACAATTTTATTTTGCTCGGGCTGCGCGGCCAGGCCAAGAGCCGAATTCTCCGCGCGCTCACCGATTTTCTCGACGCGCAATCACCCTACATCGCGGGCTGCGAGATTCACGATCATCCGATGCATCCGATCTGCCGCGCGTGCCGCGAATTGGTCGCGCAAGCCGGCGACGACACTCCCATCGCATGGCTCGGCCGCGAGCAGCGCTACGTCGAAAAACTCGCCACGCCGGACGTCACCATCGCCGACATGATTGGCGACGTGGACCCCATCAAGGCCGCGCGTACTGGCCAGGCGCTCTCCGACGAGCTGACCATGCACTACGGGCTGCTGCCGCGCGCGAATCGCGGCATTTTTGCCATCAACGAACTCCCCGACCTCGCCGGAAAAATCCAGGTCGGCCTTTTCAACATCATGCAGGAAGGCGACATCCAGATTAAGGGCTATCCGGTGCGCCTGCCGCTCGACGTAATGCTCGTCTTCACCGCGAACCCCGACGATTACACCGCGCGCGGTAAAATCGTCACGCCGCTCAAAGACCGCATCGGCTCGGAAATCCGTACGCACTATCCGCCGTCGGTCGAAGAAGCGATGAACATCACCGCGCAGGAAGCCTGGGCGAACCGCGCGGGCCGCAAAACGATCGTGCCCGATTATTTGCGCGAAACGATCGAGCAGATCGCCTTTCTCGCGCGCGAAGATAAGCGCGTGGACAAGCGCTCCGGCGTAAGTCAGCGCCTGCCGATCGCCGTCACCGAAATGGTGGTGAGCAGCGCCGAGCAACGCGCCACTCGCAATGGCGAAGCTGTATCCGTCGCGCGAGTCGCCGACGTTTATGCTGCATTGCCCGCCATGACCGGCAAACTCGAACTCGAGTACGAAGGTGAGCTGAAAGGGGCGGACACGATCGCCCGCGAACTCGTTCGCAGCGCGGTCGGACGCGTCTACTCGCGCTATTTCGCAAACGCCGAGCTGCAGCCCGTCGTGCAATTCTTCGAGATGGGCGGCGAACTCAAGCTCGACGAATTCGCCACCGCCGAGGAGATTCTTTCTCGCTTGCGGCGCATTCAAGGGCTACTCGAGCAAGTGGATCGCCTCGGCGTCGCGTCGAAAGCCGGCGGAGCGCAGATCGCTGCAGCCGCGGAATTCGTGCTCGAAGGCCTCTGGGCGCACAAGCGCATCAACCGCAGCGAAGAGCGCGGCTATTTCGCCGAGCGGCAAAAACCGCCCGAGCCTCGCGAGCCGATGGGCCGTCCGCCGCGAAGGCAATTCAACTGAAGGCGCGCGCGTGAAAATCCGCTACACAAAATATACCGGCGAGCCCGCGGACGGGATCGATCTGAACGATCTTGTGAATCAGCTCGCCGATTTCTTCCTGCAGAGCGGATTCCACAACGAATATTACGGCATCAACGAGTTCGATCCCGATCAAACAATGGAAGGCTTGCGCGAAGCGATCCGCCGCGCGCTGGAGCAAGGCGATTTGCTTCCCGACGATCTCCTCGAGCAATTCCTCGACGGCGAAGAGGGCGAGCAGCAGATGGAAAAGCTGATCGACAAGCTCGTCGAGCGGCTGATGAACGAGGGCTACATCAATCCCGATCAGCCGCCGCACATCACTCCGCCGCCGGGACAGACGCCGCGCGGCCGCGTCGGCGCGGAAGGCGATCGCCAGAATAATGTGCGCTTCGAGATCACCGATAAGACCATCGACTTCCTCGGATTCAAAACGCTGCAGGATCTTCTCGGCTCGCTCGGCAAATCCAGTTTCGGTCGGCACGATACACGCGACATGGCGACCGGAGTGGAAAGCGGCGGAGCTTCGCGCGCGTACGAATTCGGCGACACGCTGAATCTCGACATCAGCGCAACGCTATTCAACGCCGTCCGCCGCGAAGGCGCGAAGGTTCCGATTCCCATCGATTATTCCGATTTGATGGTCCATCAGTGCGAATACCAGAGTTCGTGCGCGACCGTCGTGATGCTCGATTGCTCGCACAGCATGATTCTCTACGGCGAAGATCGCTTCACGCCTGCAAAGCGCGTCGCGCTCGCGCTCGCGCATCTCATTCGCACGCAATATCCAGGAGACACTCTGCACCTGGTGCTCTTCCACGATAGCGCCGAAGAGGTTCCGCTCGGCGAACTCGCGCGCGTGCAAGTCGGTCCTTATTACACGAACACGCGCGAAGGATTGCGGATGGCGCAGCGAATTCTGGCGCGCCAACGCAAAGACATGAAGCAGATCGTCATGATCACAGACGGAAAGCCTTCCGCGCTGACGCTCGAAGATGGACGCATTTATAAGAACGCGTTTGGACTCGATCCCCTCGTCGTTTCACAAACGCTGGACGAAGTCGCGAAGTGCCGCAAAGCGGGAATTCTGATCAATACGTTCATGCTCGCGAGCGACTACAGCCTCGTGAATTTCGT
>DASTCZ010000428.1:0-20589 GCA_035710585.1 Candidatus Acidiferrales bacterium
ACGTTGTCGCGCGTGATGATGTCTTGCGAAGGGACGTCCAGCGTCTCCAGGCGCAGCGAGATTCGATAGAGCGTCTCGATGGGCCACATAACGAGCCGCAGCCCGGCGCCCTTCGCTATCGGCATAAGGCGGCCCAGGCGCAGCACCACTCCGCGTTCCCATTCCTTGATGACGTAGAGCGAATTCCAGATCCAGATCAGAATGATCAGCAGGGCAACCAGATAACCGATCGTGATGCCTTCCATGAGGTGCCTCCGTTTAAGTGTTGCTCCAATTCTTCTTCAGAAAAGCGAATTCGGCGGGCCTTCACGGTGCGGGCTCGACCTCGAGCGTCAATCCGTGCACGCTCAGCACACGCACGCGCGCGCCTGCGGCGATGGGCGCGGCGGCGTGCGCGCGCCAGAGCTCGCCATGTACGCGCACCATTCCGGCTGAAGAGTCTCCGGCCGCGACCAATGGCTGAGTGACTTCGCCGAATTCGCCGACCAGTTCTTCCACTCCTGTCGTTTGCTTCCACGCGCGCGATTTCAGCACGAGCCGCATCAGGATTATAACGATCAGCGCAAACGGTACTGTGGCGCCGAGAGCCACCGCGAGGCTCACTCCCGCGGAAGTAAGAGGCGAACGGATGAGCATCAGCGCGCCAAGCAGCATCGAGACGATTCCGCCGACGGCGAGCACTCCGTGACTTGTGAACTTCGCCTCCGCGATGAACATTCCCAGCGCGAGCAAGATCAGCAGCACCCCCGTCACATTGACCGGCAAGAGTTGCGCCGAGTAGAGCACCAGAATCACGCAGATGCCGCCGATCACTCCGGGCAGAATCATTCCCGGATGCGTGAATTCAACGTAGAGCCCAAGCGCTCCGGCGAGCAGAAGCACAAAGAAAATATCCGGCTGCACGATGCGCGAAAGGAATTTTTCACGCGCGGTGAGATCGAAATCCATGTTTTGCGCATTTGCAAGATGCAGCGTGGTCATCGAGCCGTTGAAGCGCTTGATAGTGCGGCCATCGAGATGGTGCAGGAGATCGTCTTCGGAACTGGCGATCAGGTCGATCAGCTTGCCATCGAGGCATTCCGTTTCGGTAAAGGCTTTTGCATCCGTGACGGCAGTTTCGGCGAGCTCGACATTCCTGCCGCGGGCCCCAGCGTAGCTGCGAAGAAACGCCGTCGCGTCATTGAGAATCTTGCGCTTCAGCGTCTCGTCGATCGTGATTGGGTAGCCGCCCACTTCAATCACCGGAGAGGCCGCGCCGGCATGCGTGCCCGGCGCCATCGCGGCAACATCGGCCGAAAGCAAAATGAAAAATCCCGCGGAGGCCGCTCGCGAGCCGGTGGGTTCGACGAACACCGCGACCGGAACCGGCGATTGCAGAATGTGCTGGATGATTTGCTGCATCGAATCGCTGAGTCCGCCGGGCGTATCCATCGAGATGAGCACGAGCGACGCATGGTTTTGTGCAGCGGCGTCAAGGCCTCGGTCGATGTATTCGGCCATTAACGGCGCAACCTCATCCCGAATCTTGAGCCGCACAACGAGCGGGCCGCTTGCGGAAGCCTGGCCGGGCTGCGCGCGGACCGAAGCCATCCAATCCGTCCCGACGACGACGCAAACAATCGCGATCAGAAATACCAACGCGATGCGCCGCGTGCGATTCGTGCTTATCACTTCCCTGCCCCCGAACCAAAGTCCTGCCGAATGCGCACCAACCTTGAAAGCGCTGTCGGATCCATTTTTGCGACCTCACGGCGCGGTCCTGCGGGCTTTTCCGCATCCGAAGCCGATTGCGTGCGCAACGCGTTAGCTTCCTGCGTTTGCCCGCTGCGATCGAGCGCCGCTGCGAGCAGCGACTTGATCGTCGGATCATCCGGTGCGAGATGCAGCGCATCACGCAGCAATTGAACCGCCGGAGTCCATTCGTTCAACAGATAGTGCGCGAGCGCGGAGTTGAAATCGTAATCCGGTTCGCCGGGGTCTATTTTCTGCGCGCGTTCAAAGTGTGAGAGGGCTTCACGGTAGCGTGCTTGCCTGAGCAATGCCGCTCCGAGATTGCTCAGGACTTCCGGATGGTCATCCGCAGCCGAACTATTTGACGCATTCGTGCTGCGGGCGCGACTGGCGAGCGCCGTGAAGACGGCTTCCGCCTTCAATGGATCGTTGTGCTGAAGGGCGCACACTCCTAGATCAAAGTTGGCTTCGGCCGAGCGCAAACTCGTCGCCGCAACTCTCGTGAGCCACTGCTGCGCGGCTTCGCAATCGCGTTTTCCGTAATAGAAATCTCCAATCGCGAAGAGCGGCTGATCCCAATCGGGCTCGAGTTGCGCCGCCTGCCGCAAAAAGCGCAATCGAGCATCGTCGTCGGAACTGATGATTCCGCGAATGTAAAACTCGAATGCATCAGGCCGCGCGAGGTGCGCAGCTTTAATCGTTTGGAGCAGGTTCGCCGAAGCCGAATCGCACGAAGCCCCCGCGCTAAGGCCGCTGTGAATCAAGCACACCATCCGCGCCGATTCGCGAGATTGCGCCTCGCCAAAAGCGGTAATCGCGCCCGATTCGACAACCGCGGGAGAAAGCCGCGCCGGGCTCACGCCCAGAAGGTGCGCCGTGATGCGCATCGTGCCGCCATCCGGCGCGAATTCACCGAAGATAATGTAATCGGCGTCTATTTCCGCACCGATCTTCAGCATCGTCGCGCGGCTGAATTTCGCATACGATGGAATTCCGAGTTTTTCGAAGACCGCGAGACGATCTTCGCGGGCGTAGACGCTCACGCCCGCGGCGGTGAGCTGTTCGGCTGCGAGCTCCGCAAGGCCTTCGCCGAGCCAGTCCATCTGCGGATTCCGGCCGGTATTTTCAAGCGGAAAGACGACGACCGTGGGAGCGCGCGAAGAATTTACAGCGGATGCGCCCTGGGCGGCGCAGGCAATCGAGAGCGCGAAGGTAGCGGCCAACACCGCGGCGAATCGTGCGAAGCGCCGCGAAGCGCTGGGATACATGACGCGGCTATTCTAGCAGAGATGCGCGGACGGAATCAGAGGCCCTGCGACTTCGGCGGCACCGCAGGGATCGCGGGCAGCCCAAGAATCTCGCGCACGCTGGTATTCAGAATCACCTTGGAGAATGCCGGATCCGTCTTGGCCTTCAGGAAATCGTCGTAGCCTTCATCGCGCGATTTCTTCAGATACGTGGCACAGGTGGTTGCGTCGCCGTCCGAAGCGTAGGACTTCGCCAGCAGGAAGTAGAAAAGACCGTGGTCTTTGATCGAGCGGCTTTGCAGCACGGTGCTGGTGCCGCTGGAATTCGCAAAGACGTCAGGATTCAGCGCAAGCGCGTGATGAAACGCGTCGAGCGCTTCCGGGAAATGCTTGTAGTCGAGATACGCCATGCCGAGATTGCTGTAGAAGACGGCGTTGTCCGGCACGGTTTGGATCGCTTTGCGGTAAGAGCGCACCGCCTTCGCGTATTTCAGCTGCTGGTAATAGACCGTGCCGATGTTGTTCCACGCGTCGCCATTGGTTTTGTTCACTTTGCCCGCGTGCTCATAGCTCTTCAGCGCCTGTGAAAGCATTCCCTGCTGGTGATAGGCGATCCCGAGATAATTCCAGAGCGAGGAATCGTGCGGATATTTTTTCAGCAGGTCCTGATAGACGGGCACCGCGTCGGCGTATTGCTTGCGCGCCATGAATAGCGATGCTTGATCGAGCGCCTGCTGCCGCGCGGGATCCTGCTGCTGGGCTTGCACTGCGCTCGCCAGATTCTGTTGCGCGGGCGCACCGCCTTGCGGTTCGCGCGCGGCGATCGCACACGCAAACGCCAAAATTGCGATTACCGATGAAAGTTTTCTCACAGCACCCTCCCCAGAAGGCGCGGCTCTGCAGGTTGGAACAACAGCTGGCCTTACTTGCCAACTAAGATAGCAGAACCCCGGAAGGGTGGCGTGAATTTTTCAAAAGCCTAGTTGCCCGGACCTCCCGGGCCTTTCGGCTTCTTCGGATCGGTGGTGGACTTGTCGGTGTTCTTGTCGTCGCCATTGCCAAAGACGCCGAAGATTTTCTTCAGCAAGCCCTTTTTCTCTTGATCGGGCTTCGGTTGATCGGCTTTCGTCGTCCCAGCGTTCGCAGGAGCTGGCTGCCCTGGCGCCACAGGCCGTTCGGTAGTGGGTTTCACCGGTTGCGGCGAGCTTGCGTCCGGCGGAGGCGGCTCGGGCTGTTTGCCGCCGAAGATCTTGGAAAGCCATGAGGCGGCGCTTCCTGTGGCCACTCCGCTGTGCTTTTCGCAGTAGATGGTCGGCTGCGTGCCGTCGATGAAGACTTCATCGCGCGTAACCGGGCAGTTCGGAGTAGCCAGCTGCAACGTTTCCGGATCAATCGAGACGGTCACGACTCCGGCCGGCGCCGGAAAATCTTGCGTGTTCTTGTATGCAGGGAGCGTGACCGCACGCTTCATGAATTCGCCCCATATCGGAGCAGCGGCGCGTGGACCATTTCCTCCCGGAAGACCGAGATCGCGGTTATCGTCAAATCCCACCCAGACGACGCAAAGTAAGTTTGACGTATAGCCCGCGAACCATCCGTCGCGCGAGGTACCGGTCTTTCCGGCCGCGGGCGATTGAAAACCGAGCGCGCGCACTGAAGCTCCTGTCCCGCGATTCACGACGTCTTGCATGACGTTGGTCACGAGATACGCAACGCGCGGATCGAGCACGGCGCGCGTGCGCGGCTGCTCTTGCTCGAGCACCGTTCCATTGGCGGCCACGACGCTGCGCATGAACATGGGCTCCGCGCGCACGCCAGAATCCGCAAACGCGGTATATCCGGCGGCAACTTCGATGGGCGTCATTTCGTAGGTGCCAAGCGCCAGCGAAGGTGTGGCCTGGATACCCGCGGAAAGCCCCATTTTTTTCGCCACATCGACCACGTGGCCATAGCCGACGAGCTCTGCGACCTTGATCGTGGCTACGTTGAGCGAATGCGTCAGCGCTTCTCGCAGCGTTACCGTGCCGCGGAAATCCTGGCGGAAGTTGTCTGGCGAATAGTCCTTGCCGTCGTATTCGAAGACGGTCGGCTCATCTACGACGGTCGTTACTGTCGTCAGAATGGGGCCGTTTCCTTCGACGGCGTCGTCAAACGCGGCGGCATACACAAATGGCTTAAAGGAAGAACCCGGCTGGCGCTTGGCGAGCGCATGATTCAATTGGCTCGCGCCGTAATCCCGCCCGCCGACGAGCGCCTTGATCGCGCCGGTTTTCGGGTCCATGACGACGACTGCGACTTGTGGCTGCGGCACGGGATCATTGGAATGCTTCTTCAGAAGCTCCTTTTTCCATTTCGCGTACTGCGGCGCCATCAGCGTATCGACATTCTTCATGCCGATATCCACCGCCGCCGCGGCCGCTCTCTGCAAAGCGGGATCGAGCGTGGTGTACACGCGCAGCCGTTGGTTCTGAACCTCCTGCTCGTTGAAGTGATCGAGCAGGTGATCCTTCACCATATCGACGAAATACGGCGCGCTGCTGGCGTCTTCCGCGTTATGGATCACGCGCAAGGGCAGCCTGCGCGCGTCGCGCATGGCGTCTCCGGTGATTAGCCCATCGCCGACCATCTGCGCGAGCACGCGGTCGCGAGCTTCGGCTGCGCGCTCCGGATGCGCGTCTGCCGTCGAGTAGTGGTTCGGCCGGCGGATGATGCCCGCCAGAAATGCCGCCTCCGGCAGAGATACTTCGCGGATGTCTTTGCCGAAGTAGGCTTCGGCGGCTTCGCCGAAACCGTGAATGGCGAAGCTGCCGCGATTGCCAATGTATATCTCGTTGGCATAGAGCTCGAAAATCTGCTGCTTGGTGAAGCGATGATTCAGTTCCAGCGCGACCATCGTCTCAGCGACTTTGCGCCGCCACGTCCGCTCGGTGGTGAAAAAAAAGCTCCGCGCCACCTGCATGTCGAGCGTGCTGGCTCCCTGCGTCACCGCCCGGTGGCGGAAATCGGCGTAGGCCGCACCGACCACGCGGACGAAGTCGAAGCCTCCGTGTTCGAAGAAGCGCTTGTCTTCGGCAGCGAGCAGTGCGTCGATCATTACCTTTGGAAGGTCGGAATACTTCACCGGCCGCCGCTTCTCGCGGGAAGTATCGAAAAGGTTGGTAAGCAGCTCAGGTTCGATTTCGGCGCTGGTCACCTGCGAACCGTCGCCCAACTGGTGGATATCTGAAATGTGTTCGCCGGTAAAATTCACCCGCAGCGAATTTCCGCCGCGGAAGAGCGACTCTTTCCCGGGGTAAATCTCAATCGTCGAGCCGTTATTTACATACCGGCCCACGTCGCCGGAGCCGCTGGGAGTGTATCCGCTGCGCTCCAGGTAGGATTTCAGGTCGTTAGCGTTGATGGTCTGGCCGACAAAGATACGGTTCGCATCGGTGAAAATGCCGGAAGTGCTCTGGAAGACGTCCCCGGAAAGGCGGGAGTCAATCATCCGCGCGTAAACGATCCAGTAGTAGGTGAAGACGGCTCCGAACGCGATCAAGCCGCACATCACCGTACCGAGGATGATGAGCCCCAGTCGCGACGACCAGAAGCCCTGTCCCATTCGAATTCGCAAAACTGCCTCCGAGAGCCCTTGCATTTAGATTGTACCGCGACTGAATAGGTTGGAGTGGATTCCGGCGGCTGGTGATATCGGTCGCGCTACTGGAGCTATTGGATCAGCGACTGATTGTCCATCACCGGATTGAAGTGCAGGTCGAACTGGTAGAAGGAAAGATCGATGTGAACGGTGTAATCCACGGAAACCTTTACGTCGCGCGAGTTATTGGCCAGGATTTTGACGTTGTCCTTTGTCGCCGGAATGCCCCGGGCGTCGATTTCTTTCAGGATGTTGTCCACCAACACCTCGTCGGTGGTGTGATTCACCAGCCAGTAGGGCGCCTGCGTGCGCATCCAGTCCTCGAGCTGGTAGTTGGCCATATATGGCGGCACGACCTTGTATGCCGACCAGCCCATCAATCCGACGATGACGAGGAAGATGATCAAACGTATGCGGGCGCCACCCTGCTGCGAGGTGCGTTGGGCGACACTTCCGGCGGAGTTGCCGCAGTAGATGAGGGAAAGGCTCATCGAATTCAAGGCTAGCACCGCCCGAAATGGCGGTCGAGGCATACGCGGGATGCCATTTCCGGTAAGTAAACCCGCTGAGGGGAGAAAGTTTCGGTTTTGACGCGGATAATTCGGAGCGGGCATCGGTCGCCCTGCCCGCTCCGCGCGCGTTTACAGCGATTTCAAAAACGCCACCAGCTGCGCGTGCTGCTTCGCAGTAAGACCCATCGAGAAGCGCTGATTGTAGAAATCAATCACTTCGTCGAGAGTTGCCGCGGCGCCGTTATGAAAATATGGTGCGCGCGCCGCGAGCCCACGGAGAATCGGGCCCTTTATGCGATTGATATCGGCGCACTGGCCGGTGAGAAGCGCCTTGCCCGGATCGGTTGTAAAAAATGGAGCGAGCGTCTGGCCGGGATGCACCGGATCAGGACATCCTCTCAGTTCATAGACGGGCAAGTCGGGAAAACTGAGCTCGCCCAAAGCGGCGGCGATGGCGGCATCGGTTTCGTGAGCGGCGGAGCGGCCGGTGCCGATGTCCAACGGCAGCGGCAGCGAATGGTTTCCTACGTTCGGCGTGTCGTGACAGGTTCCGCAGGTGCCAATAATCATTGCGGGACGGCCAAGCCCAGCGTTGTCATTCAGCCCGCGGACGCCAGTGATCGAAATCGGTAATGAATCGAAAAGTTCTTCGCCGGCGGCGATATCTTCCCGGCTGGCGCTCTGGGAGTCGTGCCCTGCATTCGGCAACTGAGACCAATTCGAGAAAAGCGCGAAGATCGTCGGGCTGAACTTGACGCCTTTCGGGTCCGCGCCGAGCGAATCGTTGATTCCCGGATAGTAATTCTGGCCGGACAGATTGTGCGCGCCTCCGTTCGCGCCTTGCGCGTTCAGCACTCCAGCAAAGTTATCGCGAGCTTGCGCGCTCGAAAGGCCCAGCTCGAAATTTACGATGTCCGCCAGTTGCTCAGCGCTCGGCGAAGCCAGCGCCTGCGCGTGGCCGAGCGTTGCGTCCATTGCCTGATGCGCAAGGTCGGTGCGCAGATTCGCTTCGAAGGTTTTGGGATCGTTCAGCGGCACAATTGTTTCACGTCCGTCAAACATGACTGTGCTGAGGAATCGCAAATTGGTCGCCGGCAATGGCCTCCGGTAGACGGACGCGGTTACGTCGTGCGTATTCGGATCGGTGACAAGCGCGCAGCCGTACGGATCGTTTACAGCGGAGATTGAAAACTGGCGCACAGCCGACAGCGTGATTGCGACACGCACCAGCGCGTTTTGGAGCATCAAGCTATGGGCCGCGGCGTCGCCCGTTTGAGCGTCCGAGCAATTCGCGCCATCCACGGGAGCGAATAGCGGGTCAGTTCCGTTCGAGGCCACAAACCGCGCCTGTGCGCCCGCGGCGCTCAGTCCCATAGCTTCGCTTGCGATGTGGCATGTCGCGCACGAGCGTCCATTTGTCCCCAATACTTGAAAGAACGCACTCGACGTATCCAGCGCCCCGGGGTCCTTGAACGTGGCCACTTTGCCGCTAGGATCGCTAAATTCGAATAGATTCGGGATCGTTCCGGCGAAAGCAACCGCGCTTAGAATTACAACGGACAATGCGTAGAGCTTCACTCCGAAAAAGCGCGAACGGCCAGACACGAGGCTGGAAAATAACATCATGACACCCCTCTACTGATGGCCCCACTAAGCCCATCAAGTTTCTTAGGTAGGGACGACCAGCAACTTCTGGCCGAAATTGTGCGGAAGTCGACCTCAATCGCACAATGCAGAGCTACTGATTTTCGTCTGAATGAAAGGTGACTCTGTATCTGATTGCGAACAAGGTTGTTAGTGGCATCTCTGAATGATCTATTGTCAACGAAAGAGCCGCGTGTTAGGCTCCGCCTCAAGTCTCTCGCAGTCCGATGTCATCGCCGCTCCTCGAATCTGCCAAGATAGCGCGTTTCGGCGCGTTTGAAGTGGATCTGCAGTCGGGCGAACTCCGAAAATATGGTATCCGCATCAAGGTCCACGGCCAGCCAGTTCAGATCCTGAAGATCCTGCTCGAAAGCGCAAATCAGGTTGTGCCGCGAGACGAACTTCGCAATCGTCTCTGGGCTGCGGACACTTTCGTGGAATTCGAACACAGCCTTAATACGGCCGTGAAGCGGCTGCGGCAAGCGCTCGCCGATTCCGCTGACGACCCGCATTACATTGAAACATTGCCGCGCGTCGGCTACCGCTTCATCGCTCCGGTGAGCTTTCAGCAGACGCAACCAAGGCATTCTGCATCGGTCACGTCCGTCGCCACGCGCGATTCCGCAGACGCAGATGCACGACTCACCGGTCTGCGGTCAACGTGGCTTCGCTGGCAAACCGCCGCCGGTGCAATGTTGATTTTCCTGTGCGCCTTCGTCGCCTACGCGCTTCTCTCGCCGACTCCGGTTGCCAATTTGGCCCGAAGCTATCTGGCCATCACCTCGGACCACATTGACGCGTGGCAGCGTCCGATTACTGACGGAGTCCGCGTTTACCTGCTGGAACGCGCAGGCGATCACCGGGATCTTGTGCAGACGTCCGTCTCCGGTGGAGAGCTTCTGCCGTTTCCAGCCCCCTTCCGCAATACTCGTATCCTCGACATTTCGCGCGATCGATCTCGATTCCTCATTGGAAGATTTGAACGGGTTGGACACGAGATGACTTACTGGTTCTGGCCGGTACAGGGAGGCAGCCCGGTGCGAATCGGCACCGCCACCGGCGCGGATGCCGCGTGGGGACCAGACGGCAGCGCGATCATCTATTCGGCTGGCACCGATATTCGGACGGTGGACTCAGACGGCAAAAACGACCGATTGCTCTTGCACACCGGAGGGCGGCCCGGCTCATTCCGGTGGTCGCCAGAAGGCGATCGGCTTGGCTACACTGTCGGAGACTTCCAGACTTCGCAGGTCTCCATTTGGGAAGCCTCCGCCGACGGCAGCAACGCGCATCTGCGGTTCGGACCTCATGGCGATATTTCCGACGTCTGCTGCGGCGAGTGGACACCCGACGGGAAGTACTTTCTATTCGTTGCCATCAAGGGCGGCGTCGATAACATCTGGGCAATCCGTGAGTCCCGTTCCCTGTTTCATTGGCGCAAAGCGGAGCCGCGCCAGCTCACTTTTTCCGCCACCCCACTGTATTCTCTCTCCTCGCTCATCGGAGGCAGCCGGCTCTTCGCGCTTGGAGAACGCAGCGGCTTTGAATCCGTCAAGCTGAATCTTGCTACCGGCGCCACGTCTCCCGTTCTTCCCGGCACACAAGTCGCAGCGATCTCTTTTTCGAAGGATGGAAAGCAACTCGCCTACTCCATCACTCCGTATTCCTCAATCTGGCGAACCGACCTCAGCGGCAACTCACGTTTCCAGTTAGTCGCTCCTCCGCTGCAATGCGACCGGCCTCAGTGGTCGCCTGATGGAAAGAAAATCGCCTTCGAAGCCTCGCTGCGCGGCTCTCCTCTGCGCGCCTATACAGTTGACGTGAATGACGGCACCGTCCGTGAGCCTCTAAACATTCCGGGCATGCAAAGCCTTCCCTATTGGTCGCCGGATGGAAAATCGCTGGCCGTAGCCGCGAATGTCGTCTCGCGTCCCGGCTCTCACGATCCCCGCGCGATTTACATCATCGATCTTGCCACGGGCCGCGCGGACTCCCTCGCAAACTCGACGGGGCTTACCATTCCGATGTGGTCTCCAGACGGAAAGTATTTCACGGCGAAGCCTTTCACCGAAGGCTCAATCCTTTTGTACAACGCGGATAAAAAGGTCTGGTCGGAAATTGCCACTGGCGAGTCACTCGCCGGCCCTGTTTGGTCCCCGGACTCCAAATACCTTTACTTTCAGGAAATGTCTGAAACCGGACAACCCCTCTTTCGCTTACGCACACCGGACTTCAAAAGAGAGCGCGTCTTTTCCTTCGAATCCTTCCTCGCTGCGGGACTGCAGCGCTGCGCGCTCGAGGCAATTTCGCCTGACGGGTCGCCCATTATTTCTCTTACCCGTAGCAGCGCCCGCGCCTACATTTTTGATTTCGACTTTCCCTGATTGGCAAATCCCGGCTCGAACTCAACCGGCGACCATTTCCGCCCGGACAACGATGCGAGACTACCGCCCGCGCTTGAATCTGTGCGAAAGCCGGATTTCGCGGCGGCCCGCGGCCTCCGCATAACGTCGGCGATCCTCGTCGGTTTCCAGAATCAGCGGCGGGATCGCGCGCGGCTGCCGGTTCTCGTCAATCGCTACAAACGTCACATACGCGCTGGTGGTGTGTCTGCGCTCGCCAGAAATAAAATTTTCGGAAAAAATCTTCACGCCCACTTCCATCGAAGTGTTGAACACGCGGTTTACGCTCGATTTGAGAACGATCAGTTCGCCCACGCGAATCGGGTTGCGGAAATCGACGTAGTCTACCGATGCTGTGACCACGTGGCTGTGGCTGTGCCGGTGCGCCGCGATGGCCGCCGCGATGTCCATCAGGTGCATTACGCGTCCGCCTAGAATAAATCCCAGGGGATTTGCATCTTGCGGCAGCACCACCTCCGTCATTTCGGAGCGCGACGCGCTCACCGGACGGCCCTGCAGATCGGTGGCGGTCGCAGTCGTGCGTTTCTGATTGCTGGGCTGCAGCGGCTTTTTGCTGTCGGGCATAAGCGCAAGGCACCTTGGTTTTGAGGTTGTGTTTGCCGCGCCTATAATACGACGCTTATGAACACGACCCAACCCGCGAAATCGCGCCGGCAGAAGCTCGAGGAGTTTCTGGCCGCGCATCCCGCCGACGCGTTCGCGCTATACGGCCTCGCCATCGAGTGCGCGCGTGAAGGCGATAGCGAAGCTGCGCTCACGAACTTCGAGGCCCTTTTGAAGCAGCACCCTGATTACGTCACGGGTTTCTTTCAATACGGACAGTTCCTCGCCAAGGCCGGTCGCACCGCCGACGCGCGCCGCACGCTAACCGACGGAATCGAGGCCGCCAAGCGCACTGGCAACGAGCACGCGCAATCCGAAATGGCCGCCGCGCTGGCGGAACTCCCCGCCTGATTATCAGACTCCTCGCCACGCGGCTCCTGCTCCGCCCTAGGTTCGAATCCGACCATCGTTAGTTTGACAAGATTGTTTGAACCGCAAAGATGATGGGCGTAATCTGATGCTGTATGCGCTATGAACCGACCCACAAAGCCGCCACGCACCGGCGAATCGTGCGTACCGCTTCACGACAATTGCGGGCCAAAGGCCTCAGCGGACCCGCCGTCGCCACCCTGATGAAGGCTTCGGGCCTGACGCACGGCGGCTTCTACCGGCACTTCGGCAGCCGCGATGATTTGGTAGTTGAAGCCATTGAGGAAAGCCTCGTCGAGCTGCGCGACAGGCTCGTCACTGCAGCGCGGAAGGCAGGCCCTCGCGACGGCTGGAAAGCCATGGTGAAGACTTACCTCTCGCTCGAACTCTGCGACCATCCCGACGACGGATGCCCCATCGCCGCCCTGGCGCCGGACATGGCTCGTACTCGGCCGGCACTCAAGCAGAAAATCGCCGCGGCCATACTCAAGTTGCGCAACGCGCTTCTGCCCTTCATGCCGGGATCCAACCCGGATGAACAGGCAGCCAACTTCCTCGCCATATTTTCATCGATGGTCGGGGCCATCGAAATTGCCCGCACGATGCCCGATCCCGCAGTTCGCCAACGGATTCTGAACACCGTGCGGGACCATCTATTGCAAAGTTTTTAGATTTTTTTTGTGCCCATAGGATGATGTGTATCATCCTATATGGTGACCGGTCAGAAACGGCGATCGGATTCGAAGGAGGTTCTTATGAACGCAGAAGTCACTGAAGCAGTGAAACCTGTCATCCCCAGCATCGCGATACCCACAACCACAGCAGTGCTGGTGATTCAGACCGCCAGAAAGGGCGTAGTCCCGGCACAAATCATGAACGTCATCCCGGCAGAGATTCGCGCGACTGTGAAGCTCTATCTCGATGGGAAAATCCGCCAGTGGTATTCGCGCGGCGATGGCAAAGGCGTGGTCTTCCTGATCGACGCGAAGACCGAAGACGAGGCGCGAGCGATCGTCGAAACCTTGCCGCTCGCAAAGGAACACCTGATGGATGACCAATACATCCCTGTCGGCCCCTTGATGCCCCTGAAGGCGCTGATGGGCCAGGCACCGCAGCAGTGATTCAGCGCTCGATAGCGCTGCCGAACCCGTGCAACGAATTCGCGGAACGGTCGCAATCGTCGCAGCCGGCCGCACCAGCAGCTTGAAATTTTAAATTTCAGAAAAGGAGAAAACTTATGCCACAGCAACTCTATTTTTTCGGTAGCATCGCATTCAGCTTGATCGCATGGGGCATCGTTGCGAGGCAATATTTCTGGCCGGCGCTCAAAGAGCGTTCGCGCCCCGACGCGCTTCGCCCGCTGCTGACTCTTCACAGCTTCCGTTTTCTCGGGTTAGCTTTCCTTATTCCTGGGGTCGTCTCGCCCGATCTGCCGTCTTCGTTCTCGCATGCCGCGGCGTATGGCGATCTCATTGCCGCAGTTCTCGCGCTCCTGGCGCTGGCATCCCTGCGAAGCGGCACGGGCGTTTTCGTCGCATGGATCTTCAATCTCTGGGGAACTGCCGACCTCTTCAACGCTTTCTATCAGGCCAATCACGCTGGCCTCTCGGCGGGACTACTCGGCGCAACATATTTCATCCCGACGCTCATCGTTCCCTTGCTGATGATCACGCACGCGCTCGCATTTCGAATTCTTCTTCAACGTCAGGAGCGATTCGCGCTACACAATAGCGTGCAGCCTGCCTAGGTCGCGCGGTGCATGAAAGGTCAAAGCCCGCTGCATCCAAGGATTTCGCGCAACGGGAGCGGATATTGAGGGGATGCGCGATGAAACTACGCGCTCTGCCGCTCCCCGGCGGCGGTCTCGGACTGCTCTTGCCTTCGAGATTCAACGCTGCCGCCGCGCGGATGAGCATCTTCGGCGCCGCCTCTTTGATTTTCGCCATTGTGGAGATCGAATGCACGAACCTGACAAGAGTATGTTTGGCTCCGGAGTATGATGACGTGCATCGATGAAGACCATCCATGACGCACCCTCGCGACCACGGCTGATCATATTTGGCGGACTCCCGGGGACGGGAAAAACGTCACTTGCTCGCGAGTTGGCCCGCGAACTTGGGGCGGTATATTTGCGCATCGACTCCATCGAGCAAGCGATTCTCAATTCGTCAGGTACTGGTGATGACGTCGGCGAGTCCGGGTATCGCGCCGCTTATGCCGTCGCCGAAGATAACTTGCGGCTCGGCCGGACGGTTGTGGCCGACTCGGTGAATCCGCTTCCAATTACGCGCGAAGCATGGCTCGGCGTTGGGCAGCGAGCAGACGCTGCGAGTATCGAGATCGAGGTTCGATGTTCTGACGCCGAGGAGCACCGGCAGCGCGTCGAAGCGAGGGCGCCCGACATCCCCGGCCACCGGCTTCCCACCTGGCAAGAAGTAGTTTCCCACGACTACCATCCGTGGCAGCGCGAGCACATCATCATCGATAGGTCCGGTCGAGATTTTTCGGAAAGCCTCGCCGAACTTCGCAGGACACTGGAGAGTATTGTCCCGCCGTTCCGACGGTCCTAATTCCCCGCTCCCTCATTAGACTGCTCAAAGCGCTTGATGCCCGATTTCCATCCTCACAGCGATTGCCCCAGCCGTTTCTCAAGCTGCGCGCGATAGGTTCTGCTGACGCGCGATCGGTGGCCGTCTTTCAAAACGATCTCGAACTCGCCGTGAGAGATGGGCTCAAGTTGCAGGATGCTTTCTATGTTCACGATGGCGGAGCGATGAACGCGTATGAACCGCTCGGGATCAAGGTTATCGGCCAGTTCGTTCAATCCTGAGCGGTAGAGCAGCTCCTTACCGGCGACGTGCAAATTCACGTAGACGCCTGCACCCTCGATCCAATCGATGTCGGCCACGCGAATGAAGCGAGTGCTTCCACTTCCCTTCACCACCAGGCGATCGATGTAACGGCCGGGCTCAGATCGCGTGCCTAGCATCTGCAAGACGCTGCGGCCAAATTCGCGCAGGTTGCGCTCGTTATGGCGAGCCTTGGCGCGGACGAGCGCGGCCGCAAAGCGTTCATCGCTGAATGGCTTGAGCAAATAATCGAGCGCGTTCGCTTCGAAGGCGCGGATGGCGTGCTGATCGTAGGCAGTGACAAACACAGTGAGTGGCATCGCCTCGGCGCCGACGGTCTCGATCACCTGCAAGCCGTCCAGCTCAGGCATCTGCACATCGAGAAAGACCAGGTCCAGCGCCTCGCGCGCGATGATCTCCACGGCCGCTTCTCCGTTCACCGCTTCCAAAATGCTTCCTACTTGCGGATCTTTTCTGAGCAGATCGACGAGCCGCTGCCGCGCGGGCGCTTCGTCATCGACTGCGAGAACGCGGATCCGTTCAGCGGGTTGCGCCACCGGCAGCCTCTCCTGCGAATCGTAGTGGCAACGAAATCTCCACCTCTGTTCCTCCCCCGGCACGTGGACGCACGGAGAAGCGGCTATCGCCGTCCGGATGGAGACCGACGATGCGTTCGCGCGTGATGGATAGTCCCATCCCTGACGATTTTTCGAGCGTCCATCCTGGCGGCAATCCAACGCCGTCATCCGCCACGCGGATTTCGACCTGATTAGAGCCGCGCTCGGCTGTCACCGTCACGGTGCCGCCTGAAGCGCGCCGCGAGATGCCGTGACGTATCGCATTTTCAACCAACGGCTGCACCACGAGGCCCGGCACCAGCGCGTATTTCACCTCCGGGTCCACTTGTATTTCGATGCGCAAGTTTTCCGCGAAACGAATTTTTTGGATTGCGACGTAGTGGTCGAGAAAGGCGATTTCTTCGGCGAGCGGAATCTCCTGCCGCGCCCGCGCGTCGAGCGACAGCCGAAGCAGATCGCCCAGGTGCTCGATCATCGCGCGCGCGAGACTCGGATCGCGCTCGACCTGTGACGAAATGGTGTTGAGCGCATTGAATAGAAAATGCGGGTCGAGCTGCATGCGCAGCGCATTCAGCCGCGCTTGCGAAAAGCTGCGCTCCATTTTTTCCAGCCGCAGCTCGCTGGCGCGATAGTGTTCGTAATACCGGAAAGTCTGCCGCACGCCGAAGATCACCCAATAAACGAGCCAGCTCCAGAGCATGCCTTCGAGGAGCGTGGCAAGAAATCCCGTCCGCGCCATCGCACTCCATGCTTGCAGTCCGAAAAGGGCGGCCATCGAATTGGCGACGTAGACGTGGAGCACGGTAAAAATCACGCTCACGGGCAAATGCGCGACGACTCGTCTGAGGAGCTGGTTCTCTTTGAAGGGAAGCTGCGCGTCTATCCAAAAAATGACGGGCGAGAGTAAGCCCCAGGACCACCACTGAACGAGAGAGACCAGGAGAACGCGTCTCCAGTTGCCGGACGAAAGAGTCGGCAGGGCAAACAGCACTCCAAGAATGCTCCACAGCAGGATCGCGCCTGCCCAGCGAGCCCAGCGATTCTTCATCCCAAAACTCTACAACACCGGAAAGAATGCCGCCGAAAATACCTCGCGCCAGCGGCCCTGCAAATCGCGCGAGCAGCGCCCGCAGGAGCGGAAGTCAGTTCGCAGCTCTATTCCCGATCAAACACAAGAATGCTCTTGGGCCTGCTTTGGCCCACCAGCCGCTCGGTCATCGTCAAGATCTTGAGGTCTGCAGAAAGCTCGATCTGCCGCGTGCTCGCAATTTTGCCTTTGGATTTGTAGGTGATTTCCACACTGCGCTCGTTCACGCGGCGGCCCGAAGATGCAGTGCCTTTATCGCCGCCCTTCGCATCCAGGTCTGGATAATCCTTCCCATCTAACTTGACGTTCTGAACCGTCTCTTCATCGGAACGCTTGAATGACAGGCCGTCACTTTCGCTGGGCTGGATCTGAAGTTCGATCCGCGGCGACGCTTTCGCGCTCTCGCTGTCCCACGTGCCCGCAAAACCTGAACTTCCCGCCGTCCGCTCGTAGACATACGGCAGGAACAATGTCGAACCGTTGGGCAATGGTTGCGAGAACAATGTGATGCCATCGGGCAAATATTGCGTGAAGTCGTCTCTCAACGTTTTGCCGTCTTCGGAAAGCGTCCACTGCGCCTTGAGGAGCACGCGGCCCTTCATCTTCCGCACGACCTCCCAGCGGTTCGGTCCCTTCACCGTGACGGACAGCGTGGTTCCGCTCACAGCTGGCTGGTCGGTTCCATCGGCCACGATCGTATCCACCGCGCTCGGATCAAAGGTGAAGACGTATTTGTCTACGCCTACCGCTTCAATCTTCATTTCGTCGGTGAGTGTGCTCTTGGACGGATTCACCTTCCATTTGCCAACGAAGGGATCGTCCGCCGCCCACGACGCCCCGATAGCCAAGCAAACAATGGCCGGCAACAGAACACTGCGCCGCAACAGAAGACTACGCAGCAACGGAAAACGGCGCCGTAATGGGACATTACGCAATAGCATTCGCATTCGCGAATCCTACCCGCACGCGCCGCCCCGGTCGTTCGAAATGTTGCGAAACGGATTCGCCTGTTCCCAAGCGGCCTCCCGGTTCGTCAGATCCCAGTAAACGCCCTTTCGCTCGCAGCCGCGACGAATCCTTGTCCTAACTTGTCCTCCCACTTTCATTTGCCGTTGAGCGCCTGCCATGCCGCGAGGGAGTCCATGTAGTCTCTCCAGCGAGTAATCTTTCGATTCCTGATCGTGACGATGGACACGAATCGATTGTCGTACGCGGCGCCCGTTTTGATCGCTTTGCCACGGACCTGATACTCCAGAATCACCACACCGCGTTCCTTATCATGGTGAACCGCGAGGCCATCACCTTTTTCGAGCGCGATGTTGTTGCCGTAGCCTGCGTAGGCGGCAATCAAGTTTTCTCGCCCGCGAATCACTTCCGGCCAACCGGGAAACCGGTATAGGAATTCGAATTGGGCATCCTCGGAGAGAGTGTCGTAATAGTGCTCACCGTCAACCAAGCCCTTCAGCCCCTTCATGACGACATCAAAGAACGGATTCAGTGCTTTGTGTTCTTGATATTTACCTCGAGCCATCGGATTTTCCTTCATCGCATTACCTGCACGTGACATCAGGCGACCCGTTCCTCGCTCGCGTCCACAGCGGGCTACCGCTTCACCACTGCGCCCCATTCCTCCGGGCTGCGATCCTTGGCGTGCCGCGAGAATAGCCAGTGATGTCCATCCAGGTCCTCAGCCCCATACTGGTATTCCCCATACGCCGTCTCATGCGGCTCCTCCAAAATCCTCGCACCCGCGGCTTTCGCCCGCGCGAAATGTGCATCCACATCGTCCACAAAAACCGTCAACGACTGCGTCCCATACCCGAGTTGCGCCGGCGATTTTTGCCCCTTACCCGCCTGCCTTACTTGAATCGCGGCTTTGCCCGCCCACATCTGCCCGCCGGTCGGACCGTCACCATAGCGGTAATACTCCTGAAAGCCGAAAGCCTTTGTAAGCCAAGCCATCGCCTGACCCAGGTCTTGATAATTCACGTGGGGCAGCACTGTGTCGGCGGGTGCAGAGCGATTCTTCGAGGTCATGGGAGAAATTCTACTCTACAAATAAAAAGGCGCGCAGTGCGTCGAACGAGGCAGATCGTCGAGCCGGAAATAATCCGCACCTCGTGTCTCAACGTGGCGGTGCACACGAGCAGCCACTTCCACCCTCATCGGCGGTATCCTTATGCTGATCTAATGCTCAGTATGAGTTCGTTAGCTCATCGAACCTCACTTGCCGTGGCGTCGTCGATTCTAGCGGCGCTCGCAATCGGTAGCACCGCAGCCCGTGACGCCCTCGCGCAAGATCTGAAGCAAGTCTCAGCGCAACCCCAACTCCAACTCAAGGCCTGGGACGAACAGTACGCCGCTTTCGTCTATGACGTGGTTTCCATCAAGCCGTTCAAAAGCAACCCTAGAGACAATGGGAGGTCTCTTGGCACGATGCAAACCCCAGACGGCTACATAGCAGATTTTCCGGTCATCGGCCTTATTGACGAGGCCTTCCGCATTGACCTGGCGCACGGAAAGGTTTCCGCTAACGCAGCCTGGCTTACCGCCGATTACTACGACATCCGAGCAAAGATGAGCCCTGAGGTTCTTCAAGCCTTGCAGAATCTCACTCCGCGCGATCGTTACCTCGCGCGAAAACACATGCTCCGAGTGCTCTTACAAGACCGTTTCAGAGTAACGGTGCACTTTGAGAACCAGGAAGTCGCGGCTTTCAATTTGGTCGTTGCGAAGAACGGTCTAAAACTCAAAAACGCCGCGGTGCCAAATCCCTCGGCGGCCGATTTCACGAGGAAAATATCAGGCAACGTGTTTACGATAACGGCTAAATCCCAGCCTGCCTCGGCCGTTATCGGTCTTCTGCAGGCTGATACGGGACGCCAGGTCTACGACAACACAGGCCTCACCGGCCTCTACGACTTCACGCTGATTTATACACCGAGCCAAATTCTGAATGAGGCGGACTTGAGGCCCGACGCGAGCCCTTTGACCGGCGCCGCCCAACCACCCGCAAAAGCCATCGAGGAGCAACTTGGCCTACACCTGGTTTCCTCGACCGGCCAGATGCAAGTCGTCGTAGTTGACCATGCCGAACGCCCATCGGAAAATTAGCCGCGTTGGCTCGAACGCCCGAGTGCCCTCTCGCCTTACTCCGGTAGCTCATGACTGACAACGACCCGGTTCGACGGAAATACAGATTCTTCGCAATACAATAAGCTGCAATCGCGCATTTGCGTTTGCTGTCGCTCCTTGAGATCACCCAGTAAGGAACAGCGTGCCTGGAACAAACTCTGCCTCACAGTCGTCGAATCTTGCTAGAGAGAGTGGATTATGTCCGCGTTGCGCCACGCAGTCCTATTCTTGCTCGTAGCGTTGCCTGCCGCCGCTCAATCGCAAGCATTCGCAAAAATCACAATAAAGCCTGCTCCGTCAGCTGACTCGGGAAATTGGCGCGTCCAGATTCTGCCTAACGGCGATCTGAGTGCGGGTGCGGTTCCTGTGGCCGCCCTCCTGAGCTTCGCTTACGACGTGCCGAACAACCCTTCGCCGCGTCTCTCCGGGCTTCCCGGCTGGGCCTTTCGTGAGAGATACGATATCGAAGCGAAAGCGCCCGCCAATGCCATTCCTCCTGGTCTTCCAAGCAGCGAAGTGCGAAGCCGAATGCAGCAGATGATCCGCGAATTGCTCGCCGATCGTTTCAAACTCGTGATGCGAGTCGAGAACAAGACAATGTCAGCTTATGCGCTCACCATTGCGAGCGGAGGCCCGAAGCTCCAGAAGTCGGCCATCGCCGAGAAGGACTGCGCCTTCGATACCGACCCGGACGGTTGCCATAGCTTTGCGATCGGCTTCGGCCATCCCTTGAACGCAAAGGCCATCGATATGGATGACCTTGTCCACTACATC
>DASTCZ010000429.1:0-3997 GCA_035710585.1 Candidatus Acidiferrales bacterium
CGCGCGATCACGTTCTCCTGAATCTGGACGAGATCGGTCTCCGCACGCGTTGCGCCCAATATCGTGAAGACGTCGTTGCCGCGTGCGAATGTCACGATCACTCCAGACCAGTCGTGCCCGTCGATCACGCCGCGATAGTGGCGCTCGTTCGATGCGGAGCCTGCAACTGTTCCGCTGCGTGTCCCGGTAATGCGAAAGTTTTCGTATGCGCCGCTCACGCGGCGTTGAGTCGCTTCGGCGTGCTTCTCGAGCGTTCCTTGCAGCGGTTCGCGTGCGATCACCATCAGCGTCGTCTCGTCGAAAGTGCCCAGCGCTGCTACCGCCGATTCGAGCACGGACCGTGCGTCGGGAATCAGTTCCCAGCTTGGCGGTTTGTAGAGACTGAAGCCGAAAGTCTGGTTAACGTATTGTGTTCCTTCCACGCTTTCGTGCATCGGTTCCGGCGCGGGCGGCGGTGCTGGTGCCACCGCTGATTTAGCGGTCTCGGAATTCGGCGCGGCGGATGGAGTCGGATTGCTTGCCGCACCTTTAGCGGGCTGATTCGGCTTTGCGTCCTTTGGATTCGCGACAGCTGATTTTTCGGGGGCTGCAGACGTTTGTTCTGCTTTCGCGGCACCCGCCTCCAGGTTGGGAGGATTGTTCGCTGCGGCTGATTCAGCGGATTTGGGATTTTTGTCTGCCGCTTTCAGGTCTTTCTGTTTCGTCGCGGCTGCGGTAGAGGAGGGAATTATCTCCGCGATTTTGTCCTTATCAACCAGTGCGTAACCGTAGCTGGTCTGGACGGTGAAGGTGCCATTCTCGAATCCGACGATGGTGCCGGTGATTTTCGTGCCGTCTTTCAACTTGAAGTCGTCGGCACGCACACCTGATGGCGCAAAAGCGCAGAATCCCGCGCACACTGAGAAAATCGCGGCCCAAGTTCGCGTTTTCATGCTTCTATTTTCTCAATGCCGTTGGCGCCCGGCTGCGATTTCCTGGCGCGGGGTGCCCCGAACGTCATCGAGTTCACGTGCGCCTGCCACTACGGCCCATTTGTAGTGGAATTCGAGTAACTGGGAGGTAGCGCGACTGATTTCAGGTGAATTCAGTTAACGAAAGTTGCGGCCTTTGCGGCAGGAGGGGGCGGTTCGGCTTCCGGCGCCACGTGCGGCAGCTTCGCGATCACGCGCGTGCCTTTTCCCGCTCCGAGCGAGTGAATGTCGAGGCTTCCACCCAACTGAAGCAACCGCTCGCGCATGCCTCGAATGCCAACGCCGGGTGTGCCGCTCGCAGCCATGGTCTGCTGATCGGCCGCGGAAATGCCTTTGCCCTTGTCTTCGATTTCCACGCGGATATCGGAAGCGGTCCGCTCGAGCGCGATTTTCGCGACGGGACTTTCCGCGTGGCGGTGAATATTCGTGAGCGATTCCTGCACCACACGAAAAAGCGCGATTTCCTGATCATGGGGCAGGCGGCCGAAGTCCTCCGGAATATCCATTTCGACGCGAATCTTGCTGCGCTCGGCAAAACCTTCGCAATACCAGCGCACCGCGAAGGCGAGCCCCGCTTCATCGAGAAGCGGCGGATGGAGCAGATAAGACATCGTGCGAATGTTGTCCGTCAGTTCGCGGACAATCGCGGTGCTATCGTTGACGACCTTGGCGGTTTTCTTCATCCGTTCGAGATCGCCCAACACGGTGCTGAGATTCATCGAAAGCGCGGCGAGCGTCTGGCCGGCGCTGTCGTGAAGCTCCCTGGCCAGGCGGCGGCGCTCCTCATCCTGCGAATTCATCAGCCGCGCAGTCACTTCGCGCAGACTGCGGTGCGTCTCATCGAGCGCGGCAGTGCGCTGCCGGACGCGCTCATCGAGTTCGGCCTGCGCGGCGAGGAGCGTAAGCATGTTGCGGCGATTGGCTTCGCCGATGGAAACGATGATCGCCGAGGCGACCGCGTAAACGACCAGCGATATCAGGTGCGGAGCGGCGGGCGCGTGCAGCGAATGTCGCGGCTCGACGAACCAGTAGCGCGTGCCGATGATGGAAAGCGCGATGACGAGCGACGCCGGCTCGTAACCGCAGTAAAACGCCGAAAACGTGACGGCCGCGAGCACTGGAAGATAGACTGCAAATTCTCCGGCAACGCTCCGTACCGAGAAAGCCGCGGCAAACGCAACTCCGAGAGAGAGGAGCGCAATGCCGTACCGGGCCCAACGCTGCTGCGGGATTTTTGCGAAGAGGAAGTCCGTGTCGCTGATCATCGAATTCTCCGCGCCTCAAGGCTGGAGGGCAGACGCGTACTGCAAGCGGGCCGGGTGCGCAAAACAACGCGCCGGACTGGGGCGCAATAATTCTACACCTCTCGCGCAAGCCCAGTTAGAGAATTCGATGCTTCCGGCACGGAATGCCGCTGCTCGGGCACTCAGAACTTGGTGCCGTGGCGAGCGGCGGACTCGAAGGCGCCGAGCAAGTTCGTCAGGCCGAGCAGCTCCCTGATGCGCGGATTCAGCTTTACGAATTCCAGCTGACAACGGTGGGTCTTCGACGAGACATAGAGGCCGACGATTGCGCCGAGGCCGGCGCTATCGAGATAGACGAGTTCCGAAAAATCGAGCACAACGCGGCTGCCGGGAAAGATCAGCGGGCGGACGAGCTCTTTCAGATGCGAATGATTATCGGAAGTGAGGCGGCCGACGCAGCGCATCACTTCGTTGGCATCGCCTTCGATGTGAATCGTGAGTGCGCCAGCGACGACGGGGCCCTTCTGCGGCTTCGTATGAGTGCTCATGGCGGCGGATTATAGCGGTTTTACAAGCGCGAATTGCGAATTTCGGGGACCTCGACGACTTTCACTCCCGCCGGCGGATTCTCGACGGCGTTCACGAGTGCGGCGATCATCTGCTCGCGCGTGACGAGGCCGAGGCGCCGGGCGGAATCGCGCGTTGTGGGAGTTTTTTCAAAAATCCAATACATAGGGACGAGAATCAGCGGCCAGCGGCGTCCGGGGCCGAGGACGTACCACGGGCGGATGAATGTCGCGTTGATGCCCGCGGCGCGAATTGCCGCCTCCACTTCAGCGCGGACTTGAATGTAGAACTGCATGACCGGAGCGGGCTGTGCGACGCTGACGTAGACGAAGTGCGCGACGTGCGCTTGCCGCGCGGCTTCGAGGCTTGTGAGCGCGGAGCCGAGATCGATGGCGCGGAACTCGGCGACCTTCCTCGGATTGGGATGGGTGACGCCGAGCAACTGCACCAACGTGTCGCAGCCTGCCATGCGATCGAGAAACGTGGACGCGTTGAGCGGGTCGGCGGCCACGACTTCGCAATCCGGCGGGGCTTTTTTCCCCGATCCGGGGCGAACCAGTGCCCGGACGCGATGGCCGCGCGTCGTAGCTGCGCGACCAAGGCGCGGCCCATGAAGCCGGTACTGCCGGTGACGAAGACGGTGCGAGATGCAGGCATATTCTTGCTGCTGCCGAGCTTACGTCAGAATCGTGCGTCCGGATGCGGTAGGGACTCGAGTTCGCATTGAGTATTCTTTATCTGCATTTGGTTGGTAGTACTCGTAGAACTGTTTTTGAAAAAAACACAGAAAAAATGCAAGGATATGATTCTAAAGCTAGTTACGGCAAAAGTGAGGCTAATGATGTGAATCTAAATACACTTACGGCAATTCTGTGGCGAATTCACCTCAAATTCCCGCCCTAGAGCGGGAGCCACTAGAAATGGGAGCTCCATAGAATCGATGCCAGTAGTCTAGATCGTGAGTTTTGAGAGCGAATTTGGAGACTGATAGATCCCTGAAAACAAAAAAACGCCGGCCCGCTGTGGCCGGCTGACAGAAATCCTCTGATAAACATAATAACACACTTTATAGGAATGTCAAGTAATTTGTAGGATATAGAAGTGTCAGCTGCCTTGGGTTCCTGCAGAGTTCGGCTTCACACCCAGATATGTGAGAAATGCGCGGGAGAGTTCGGCTCGCAGCGCCGTATCGTCGGGGGGCAATAGCGTCTTCCA
>DASTCZ010000430.1:0-24566 GCA_035710585.1 Candidatus Acidiferrales bacterium
CGAGACCGCAAACCCAACTCTCGGACAGGTGATCACCGCGCAGGAAGTGCAGCTGCTTCCGCTCAACGGGCGCGATTTCGTGCAGCTGGCCACGCTCACGCCGGGCACGACGCAGGAGACGAACACGAACAGCTTTTTCAATGGCGCGCCGAGCAGCGAGGTCGCCGCGCGCGGTTCTTTTTCACTTTCCGTTGGCGGCTCGCGCCCAAACAGCACGGATTGGCTGATCGATGGCAACGACAACAATGAATTGACCGCGGGCGGAATCGCGATACTTTCTTCGATCGACGACATCCAGGAATTCAAGGTTCTCACATACAACTACTCTGCAGAGTACGGTACGCGCGCCGGTCCGACGGTGCTGGTGACGACTAAATCGGGCAGCAATGACTTTCATGGATCGCTATTCGAGTTCTTTCGAAACACTTCGCTTGATGCAAAGAGCTTTTTCGCCACGACGCCTGAAAAATTCAATCTGAACCAGTTCGGGGGATCGATCGGCGGTCACATCCGGAAGAACAAGACGTTCTTTTTCGTCGATGGCGAACAAAAATATCAGCGGCGCGGGGTGACCTTCACTGGATTGCTTCCAAGCCTGGCGATGCGGAACGGAGACTTCACGCGGAACGCGCTCGGCCAATTGAATCCGGTTGGCTTCATCACGAACCCCAACGTGAGCGGCGCTGCAAATCAGGATTTTCAGTGCGATGCTCTCGGGAACCCCTTGCCGGCAAACGCGAATGGAAGCCAACCGGCGGGAGTGAACTGCAACAAGATCCCGGCGAACCTGACTAATCCCATCGGCGCGAAATTGATAGCGCTTTATCCCGCGCCCGGCGCGAGCAACCTTGCGAATTTTACGAACTTCGTAAACGAGCCTGTGCGTTCATTGAACGAGACGAAATTCGATATTCGACTCGATCATAGTTTTTCGGAATCGGACAACGCCTTCGCGCGGTTCAGCTACGACCAGGCTGTTTCATACGTGCCGGGCGGCGGCGGCGTAGGAAACTTTACGGAGTCCAACTTTTTTGCGAGCAACCAGGGAATCCAGAATCACGCGCGGAATATTGCGCTCGGCGAAACGCACGTCTTTTCTCCGAACACCATCAACCAGATCAGCGGCGGCTACAATCGCATCTTCAACTACATCACTTCGCAGGGCACGGGATCGTGCAAAGCCGCGTCGTTCGGGATTCCCGGCGCAAACCTTGACTGCTCGGGTGGAAACTGTGCGCCATCCGGCGTCAGCTGCGGCTTGACGATTTCTGAATTGCTCGGCGGTTATTTTTCCGTCGGCGACCGCGGATTTTCGCCTTTTCAGGGCGGGACGAACGTTTTCACGTTGAACGATTCACTCGACATGATCCGCGGTAAGCACGAATTCAAGGTGGGCATGGGAATTCGCGCGAATCAGATGAATGTGAAGACCGAAGGATTCCAGGATGGCTTCTGGGTAATGAGCGGCGCATGGACGGGAGATCCGGAAGCGGATTTGCTGATGGGTCTGTCGAGCCTGGCGATTCATGACCAAACCTTCAAGGGCCCAACAACCGGGCGGCGATGGAAAATTTTCCGGCCATTCGCAGAGGACAACTGGAGATTGACGCGCAACATTACTCTTAATCTGGGGCTCGCGTGGAACCTGACGACACCGATTTCAGAAGTGGACAATCGGCAGGCGGATTTCAATCCTGCGACCGGACAATTCCTGATTTCAGGGCAGGGCGCGAACAAGTGGGCCGGAATTAAGTTTTACAAGGGAGCGGTCGAGCCGCGGCTTGGCGTCGCGTGGAAGCCACGCGGGAGCGACCGGACCGTCGTTCGCGCTGGCTACGCGATCTATCACGATTCGTCGTGGAACCAGGGCGCGCAGGGCCTCTGGCAAAACCCGCCTTACTACGCAGAATCTGACTCTTTCTCGTTTGAGGGGGGCTGCACGTTTGCGACGGCCGCTTGTCACACAATCTTCGGAGAAACTCCCGCCGCGATCAGCATTTCGAGCGGATTCCCCGTGTTCAACGCTCCCCCGGTTCCAGCGAATTTCACCGGCAACATTCTGGCGCAGAATACGAACTTTGAACTGGGCCGGGTGCAGCAGTTCAATTTGAATATCGAGCGGCAACTGCCCGGGGACATCCTGTTGACAGTGGGATACGCGGGCTCTCGCAGCGCGCACGTGCTGATTGACGGAAACAACATAAATCTGACAACGCCATCGGCATGTGGAACTGTTGCGGGCTACACGCGCGGATGTGCTGCGGGGGGCAAGGCGTTGCCGCTTCCCTTCCCTGCATTTCCATTCTCCACGATCTTAGCGACAACCGATCAGGGCAAAGCGCATTACGACGGACTGCAAATCAAAGCGGAGACGAAGAGCGCACGGCACGGATTGTATGCGCTCATCGGATACACGTACTCGCGCACTTACGACAATGGGTTTGCAGACGGACTTGGATCGAATTACGGCGCCACGTATTTTCCTCTTCCGAACTGGCAAACGCTCGATTGGGCGCTGTCCGGAATCAATCTCGATAACAATTTTTCGGCAAGCGTGATTTACGATTTGCCGTTCGGCAAGGGGAAGCATTTTGGCTCCGATTGGAGCGCACCGGTAAACGCGCTTCTCGGAAATTGGCAATTCACAGTCATTGAAAAGATCACCTCGGGCTTTCCGGTGTTCGTCGTGAACAGCGCAAACACCTCTGGCGCCAACTTTGTCAATAACAACGGGCAAAGCTTGACGCGGCCGAATCAGGTTGGGGATCCGAATAAGGGCGGACCGGTGGCCGCGAATCCGGGTTGCGTGGCTCCGGCGCAGGTGCACACCGTAGCCAATTGGTTTAATCCGTGCGCGTTTATGGCCGCTCCTGCTGGCCAATTAGGAAATGCTTCGCGCACTCCGCTGATCGGGCCGGACTTCGTGAACACGGATTTCTCGCTGATCAAGCAGTTCGGTTTACCGTGGGAAGGTTTGGGGCTGAATTTCCGGGTGGAAGCATTCAACATTTTCAACCACACGCAATTCGCCACACCCGCGAGCACGGGCAGCCTGGGCTTTCCCGACGTCAACGCTCCGGGATTCAATTCGATTGCGGCGACAGTGAACAATCCAAGGCTCTTCCAGTTCGCGTTGAAACTGACGTTTTAGTTTGGCGTCCGGTCACTCGTCGCATTTTTGGATGCGCGATATCGCTGCGTGAAAACTGAACGATCAACCGCTTAGGAACGCATGAATGAGAAGTTTTTGAAGTGGTGCGCCCAAGGAGACGATCTTAGAACTTTTCTCTCGGAATTTGTGTCAGCCATGCCACGGATCGAGTTTTCAAGTATCCACCTGAGGTGCCCGGCTTGTCCGGCAAGCCGATTTGCCAGGCAATTGGAATTACTTCCGAGTTGCCCATAGCTCAGGACTTAACTGCCAAGGATGCCGGCTCGATTCACTTATACGGGATACCGACAGCAGAGCCAGATCCCACTGTCTGCGATCGCGTTGGTTGAATCGTCCCGACCGCCGGTGATAAGTTTCATACTATGGTCTTGGCGCCGACCATCACGATTCACGTCCCAGGTCCGCTGCGCACGTACTGTGGGGGCGCAGCGCAACTCTCGATCTTGGCACACACCGTACGCGCTGCACTTGAGGACCTCGAGCGGAGCCAGTCCGCGTTGTATCGCAATGTCTGTGACGAAACGGGAACAGTACGCCGGCACCTGAACGTGTTCGTGAACTCGGACAATGTCCGCGATCTCAACGGTGTCGACACGACGCTGGCGCCGGGGGACGTGGTCACGATCCTGCCGGCGGTTTCAGGAGGCTAAAGATGGCGGATCGAGTCATTCTCACCATCGGAACCAAAAAAGGCGTGTTCGTAGCGGATGCTGCGAAGCCAAGGAGAAGCTTCGCACTACGCGGCCCTTTCGGCCCGGGCGTCCCCGTTTACTCGACGCTCATCGACGCTCGCGGAACACCTCACCTCTATGCTTCAAGCTGCAATCCATTTTTCGGCATGAAAGTGCTGCGTTCGACGGACATGGGGAAAAGCTTCACGGAAACGAAATCGGCGCCGGCTTTCCCCAAAGACGACGGCCGCACGCTGGTCAACATTTGGAGCCTCGAGGCCGGTGGCGGCACGAAGGACCTATGGTGTGGCGTGGAGCCGGCGTCCTTGTTCAGGAGCCATAACGGTGGCGATTCGTGGGACCTTGTGCCTGGCATCAGCAATCACGATCATGCGCGAAAGTGGCAGCCCGGCAATGGCGGCCTCTGCATGCACACGATCATTCGCGACGGGAATCGCGTGCACTTGGGCATCTCAACGGGCGGCCACTATTTGAGCGAGGACGGTGGCGAAACATTCAAGGCGTCGAATAAAGGCGTCGGCGCCGGCTTCGCGCCCGACCCCTATCCCGAGTTCGGTCAGTGCGTTCACAAGATCGCACGGCACGCCGACGCACCGGGTCGGCTCTACATGCAGAACCACGGTGGATGGGCAGATTGGACGGGGCCTGGCGGGCCCCGACCGGACATTGGCGTGTTGCGCAGCGACGACTATGGTCACTCCTGGCAATCAATCGCTAAGGGATTGCCGTCGGACTTCGGGTTTCCCATCGTAGTCCACCCGCAAGACGCCGATACGGTATACGTCATGCCGCTCGAGGGGGCGACGCGCTCCTGTCCCGGCGGTGCGCCAGCGGTGTGGCGCAGCGAAGATGGCGGCGAGTCGTGGACCAGACTCGCCCGTGGGTTGCCGAAGAAACAGAGCTACTTCACCGTCCTGCGCGACGCGATGGACATCGATCAACTCAAGTCACCTGCACTCTATTTCGGTACGACTACCGGGCAGCTGTGGATCGGGAGAGAGGGTGGTGAGCAGTGGGACTGCCTATTCGATTCGCTGCCCCCGATCCACAACGTCAAGGTCGCGGTCGTGTAATGCCAACGCAGCCCTTCCCTGCTCACTAGGACGTGTAACGCGCTATTCGTTGAAGTAACGCATCCAGATAGCGGGGCGAATCGTCGGCAAACCGGAAGTAATCGCCTAAGTCCTGGTGAACAGGCTAACCGTACAAATCGTTCGAAACAGCAATACGCGTTGGGTTGGAAGTCCTTCAGAAGAAGCGGCGAGAAAACTGGCGCGCCCGGAGAGATTCGAACTCCCGACCTTTTGGTTCGTAGCCAAACGCTCTATCCAGCTGAGCTACGGGCGCGCGGTAACTCGAGAAAGCCGGGAAATTTTAACATGCGACTTGAGTCGCACAAAACCTGCGGGATTCAGGGGATTGAAGCCCAAGTCAGGCAAATCTCGCCAGTAAAGAAGCCAGCACTTCAACGCGACTCGAACTCGCTAGTCAATCTGACGCTGCTTGGCCGTAATTTTAATCGATGACTCTCTGCTGCCGGAGCTGCTCATCGATCTCTGGACGGACAAGCACACCCTTTTCGATCTCGGCGAGGCGCTTTCTTTCACGCTCGATTTGAGCCACAGCGAGCCAGGCAACTTCCCGCGCGTCTTCGAGCGGGACGACGGCGACGCCGTCGCGATCGGCGAGAACGATATCTCCTGGCCGAACGGCAACTCCGCCGCAGGAAATAATCGAGCCCACTTCGCCCGCGCCGTCTTTATTGCAGCCATTCGCAGCTAGACCGCGGGCGTACACGGGCAGGCGCAACGATTCGAGCGCATCAGCATCGCGCACAACGCCATCGACGATCACGCCAAGGATTCCGATCTTCACGGCGCTCGTAGCCAGAAGTTCGCCGAACGGCGCATTCGACGTGTTTCCCTGGGTGTTCACTACCAAGATGTCGCCGGGCTGTGCGAGCGAAAGCGCTCTGTGCACCATCAAATTGTCGCCGGTATGGCACCACGCGGTGATCGCAGCACCAATAATCCGCGGCGAAGGCCAGATCGGCCGGATGCCGGAGTCCATCGCACCGAGGCGCGACATGCAATCCGCGACTTGCGCGCTCGATGCCGCGAGGAAGGAAGCAAGCAACTCTTTATCCGGACGCGTCCACGAATCGCGAACGCGAAATCCTACTCTTCCTGGCATGAGCGACCTCGACGAAACACTATCATGAGTTTTGAAGCATCGCGTCGGCCGCCGCAACTCCATTCCCTCGTCGGAATGAGTGGCCGAGAGCGGCAAGAACGTCCTCGAGATGTTCCAAATCGGTGAGAATATCGGCTTCGTGAATGTGGCCCATCGTACCGAAGCGAATGATCTTTCCAGTGAGCCTGTTATTCCGTGCGCCGGCGATCACTGTGCGGTGGCGCTCGTACAAAAGACGGACAATATCGGCGCCGTTGAGGTTCTGCGGCACTTCCACTGCGACCACGGTCGCTGATTGCGCGGCTCGATCGCCGAAGGCTGGAAGCCCGATCGCTACGCAGCCCGCGCGAAGCGCGGAGGATAGCCGCCCGTGGCGTTTCAAAACCGCCGGCAAGCCTTCGGTGTGGATCATCTCCAACGCGGCTTTCAAGCCGGCGACGAGCGTAACTGGGGCGGTGAACGGAGTCTCGAATTTTTCGCTCGAAGCGAGCGCTTTGCGAAAATCGAAATAGAAGCGGGGGAAACGCAATTCAAGTGCAATCAGCTTGCGGGCCTTTTCACTGATGCTGACCAGTGCCGCGCCTGGCGGGCACATCAGCGCTTTCTGAGATGCGGTCACGACTATGTCGGCGCCCCACTCGTCCTGCCGTATCTCCGTGCCTGCAAGTCCGCTGACGGAATCCACGACGAAAATTGTTTCGCGATCGCGAAGCAACGCGCCGATGGGCTCAAGCGGCGTGGTAATAGCTGTGGAGCTTTCGTTGTGCACAACGACCACGGCGCGGTAATGGGTTTTCGAGACGCGATTCTCTATGTCGGCGGCATCAACCGCGCGTCCCCACGGAACTTCAATCACGTCAACTTCGGCGCCGAGTGCGCGGGCGATGGCGGCGAACCTTTCGCTAAATTGACCGTTGATCGCAACCAGCACTCGCTCGCCCGGACAGAGAACGTTTACAAGTGCGGCTTCCATCGCGCCGGTTCCCGAGCACGCGAGCGCAATGATCTGAGACTCGGTGCCAAAGATGGGCTTGGCCAGCCTCTGAACCTGTTCGTACATCGCGCGAAATTCGGGTCCGCGATGATTGACGACGGGCTGGGAGATCGCTTGACGGACTTGTTCGGGGACAGGAGTAGGTCCAGGCAAGCGGAGCCGGTACGGCTGAGAAGACGTCACAGCCGGAAATCCCCATGTTGGCGGAAATATGGAATCAATCCACCGGCTGCAAGGATATCCAGCGTGATTGTAGGAAGGGGCGCTGCGCCGATCGCAGTGCCCGATTTCGCATTGTGAACAACGATTCCGTCGCCCGATCCGCGTTCGTCGGCTCGAATCGACAGCAAGTCTCCTTCGCGGATGCTCGCGGTGTCGCAGATGATCGGCAACAAGCCGTTGTTGATCGCGTTGCGAAAATATGTTCGGGAAAAACTCCTCGCGATGATCGCTTGAATTCCGGCGCCGAGAACGGCAGTAACGGCGACTTCCATCGCGGAGCCGCAGCCGAAGTTCCGTCCCGCAACGATCAGATCGCCGGGCTGCACGCTTGCCGCGAAGTCCGGGCTTATTTCTTCGAACAAATAATTCTTGAGGACTTGGGGATCGAGCGATTCACGTTTTCGGCGGGAAGTGATGATGTAGTCCGTGTTGATGTCGTCGCCAAAAACTCGCGCGCGGCCTGCCAGTTCGAGTCGCATTATTTGCCCATCGCGCGAGGATCGGTGATCTCGCCGCGCACCGCAGCGGCGGCGCAGCTAGCGGGCGAAGCAAGGTAGATTAGCGCGTTGCTATTACCCATGCGTCCCTTGAAGTTTCGGTTCGCGGTCGAAATCACGTTCGCGCCGTCGGCGGGGATCGCGCCGCAGGTACCGCAGCAGGAGCCGCACCCTGGAGTCTGAATCACGGCGCCCAGCGAAATGAAATCGGAAAGCGTGCCGTCGCGCGAGATGGTTTCGAGAACCTCTCGCGAAGCAGGAGTTACGACCAGTTGAACGCCCGGCGCAACGCCTCCTCCAGACGTCAAAATGTCGCGCGCCTGATGAAAGTCCTTCACGCGGCCGCCGGTACAAGTCCCCAGGTACACCATCTGGACCGGAGTGCGTGAGGAACTTTCGAGCGATTCAACCTTATCCGTCTGGTGCGGAAACGCAATTTGCGGCACGAGGTCAGAAAGTGAAATCGAAATATCGCGGGAATAGACCGCATCCGGATCAGCGCTCACCGGCTCGAACGATTCTGAAGTGCGCGAAGCGAGGTATTCAAGCGTTTTGCCATCTGTAGGCACGGTTCCGTTCTTCGCGCCCATTTCCACGACCAGATTGCAGAGGACCAAGCGATCCTCGAGATCGAGCGTGTCGAGTCCAGAGCCCGAGAATTCGAGAGATTGATAATTCGCTCCATCGGCGCCCAGCTCGCCCGCGATTGAAAGGGCGATGTCTTTTGGATAGATGTGCGGCCGCAATTCGCCCATTAGATTGACGCGAATCGTCTCGGGAACGCGCAACCACATTTTCCCGCTGATTAATATCGCCGCGAGATCGGAAGAGCCGATGCCGGTGGCAAAGCAATTTAGCGCTCCATACGTAACCGCGTGGCTATCGGCGCCCACCACGAGCGATCCAGGAAGCGCGCGTCCCGATTCCACGATGAGCTGATGTCCGATTCCTTCGCCGACTTCCCACAGATGGATGCCATGTTTGTTCGCGAAAGCGCGCATTTGTTCGTGGAGCTGGGCGGTTGCACGGCTCGGCGCGGGAGCGTAATGATCGAGCGCAAAAACGATCTTCTCCGGCGCGGCCACGCAGCTGCCATTCATAGCGTGAAAATAATTCAGCGCCATCGGCGTGGAACCGTCCGTGCCGAGCGCGCAATCCACAGGGCAGACGACGACGTCGCCGGCGCGCGCGTCGCGGCCCGATTTGCGTGAAAGAATCTTTTCGGCGATGGTTTTCCCGTGCATGCGCCTATTTCGCTATGAATTTCCGGCGAAGGATAGAGCAAAACTAGCGTAGCACACCATGAGCCAACCCATTGCAGCATCACTATCGAAACAGATTCGCCATCAGTGTGATGACGATGGAGTTCGTCAAATCGATCAAGAACGCGCCAACGACAGGAACAATGAAGAACGCTTCAGGCGACGGGCCGAATTTTTCGACGAGTTCCTGCATCGAAGCGACGGCATTCGCAGTAATCCCGAGCATGAAACCAGAGAAGCCGCTGCTCACAATGGCGGCGCGATAATCGCGGCCCATCGCGTAAAAGCAGAGAGTCACGCACATCAGCCAACAGAGCACGACTTCCAGAACGAGAATCACGATTAACGGGACCGCGAGCGCCGCCAAAACCCACAAGCGGAGCGACAACACGGCAATCACGATAAACAGGTAGAGCGAAACCAGCATGCAATCGTCGATGGCCGGCTGCCGCAGCGAGATGCGGCGTGATGCGTCCATAACGTTGCGCACGATGACGGCGGCGATCAGCGCGCCGATGTAGCTGGGAAGAATGAAATGGACGTGCTCGAAGCCTCTGCTAATCAGGCTTCCCAATCCCATGGCGATGCCGATCACGATGATCGCTTGAAGCAGATCAGCGGAGCCACGCCGTTGCGCGATTTCGTGTTGAGGGCCGGATGTTTCTTCTGCGGTCGCCGGGCGCAATTTATGCCTGCGTATGAGCGTCTTGCCGATGTATGCCGCAACGAGCCCCGAAACCGCGATACCGAACGTTGCCGCGGCAATTCCCGTTTCCGTTGCCCCCACAACGCCCATCTTTTCGAATGTCGGGCCGAATGCGAGTGATGTTGCTGGTCCGCCGGCAAGAGCAACCGACCCGGCAACAATTCCGATCAGCGGACTCAACCGAAATGACTTCGCGATACCGATTCCAAGGAGATTCTGGAGTATCGCGCCGCCCGTCGCGACGCCGAGCAGGATCAAAACGGGAGTTCCTCCGCGCTTCAGCAAGCTCAGCCTCGCGTTGAGCCCGACAGTCGTCATGAACGCGATCATGAACAGATCCCGAAGCGAAGTATCGAATTCGAAGTTGGCCACACGATCGTGAAGGACCAGCGTGATAAGCGCGAAGACGAGTCCGCCGACGATGGAAGTGGGAATACACAGACGATCGAGAATCGGAAGCTTCTTCTTCAGCCAGACGCCGATGAGGATGCCGGCACAACCCAGCGCCAAGACTTCGGCCGATCCGATATTGAGCGTGGGTATATTTCTCATACGGCGAAGAAATCGCCGTGAAGTATACCCGCGACGATGGGATCAGTCGCGAGCGGGAGGGCACTGGAATGATGTCTCGATATTCCCGGAGAGAACTTCAATGCTAAACTGCGCGGCACACTCGGAGGCCGGGATGGACAACTGTGACGCATTCAAGGCAATGCAGCGCCAAGGTTGGGCGCACTTTGCGCCGCTCGAGAATTCAACAATGATCCCCGCGGCTGAGTTGGTGTCGTTCGCGGGAATCCACTCTGGACAAAAAGTTCTCGATGTTGCGTGCGGAACCGGCGTGGTCGCGGTGACTGCTGCGCGAGCGGGCGCAGCTGTCACCGGACTCGATTTGACGCCGGAATTGCTCGAGCGGGCGCGGTATAACGCACAGCTCGCGGGCGTGAAGGTTGACTGGCACGAAGGCGATGTCGAAAAACTGCCGTTCGATGATGCGGCGTTCGACGCCGTGGTCAGCCAGTTCGGCCACATTTTCGCGCCAAGGCCCGAATTGGCCGTTGGCGAGATGCTGCGCGTGCTTAAACCGGGAGGAACGATTGCGTTTTCCACGTGGCCGCCACACGCTATGATCGGGAAAACGTTCACGCTGGTGGCAAAGTATTCGCCATCTCGTCCCGCAGATGTTCCTCCGCCGACCGAATGGGGTGACGAGCGAATTATTCGCGAGCGGCTTGGCAAGAATGTGCGCGACATCGCGATGCGCAGAGGCACGATGATCTCGGCGGCTCTGAGCTTGCAGCATTATCGTGCTTTCGCCGAAAAGGCCGCCGGACCGCTGGTGAAGCTCGTGGAGGCGCTTTCCGCCTCGGATCCGGTCGCGCTGGAATCGTTTCGTCGCGATTTTGAGGCGGCCGCCGCCGAGTACTACAGCGAGAATGCGATGAGGCAGGAATTCCTTTCAACGCGGGCGATTAAAAATTAGCGATACGATCGCATCGGGCGGGTTTACATGGCAACGGATATCGATCCGGCAGAACCCAAGCAGCCAGCTCCAAAGAAAACCGCCGCGGACTGGAATCAGCAGCTGGGCGAGATATTTCTGTTCTTCCTGGGTGCTGCCGGATCGGCGTTGTTTCTCTGGATCGTGATCAATGCAATCGGTTGGCTATTCAAGCGGAATTAGAGCGAGTTGCTTTCATAGGGACGCGCGGTTTGGCGGACCATTGACAGAAGCGAAGATTAAGCGTAACTATTGGACACCCTTCCGAAGTACATCCCGATTTTGAAGACTTAATTGAAACGCCGTGCCGATGAAGTGGCGCTTGGGGCCGTTCTTCGCGCAATAGCGAAAAGAGGCTCCTTTGGACACTACGTCGAAGTCCCGTCAAAATGGACGGTTCGCGCACTTCCCATTCATTTCTTCGGCCGTCGTTGTCGCGGTCAGTTCGCTGGCTATTGTCGGCTGGCCGTTGCATCTTCGTGTCTTCACAAGCGTCGTGCCGGCGTGGCCCACGGTGAAACCGATTACCGCGGTTTGCCTGCTCCTGCTCGGACTTTCCTTGTGGTTCCTCCGTCAACCGTCGGGCGCGGAGCTCGAGAGTGACTCAGAGAGAAAATTGGTGTCGCTGGGACTGGCAGCGGTAGCCTGCGGTATCGCGTTGTTGACACTCAGCGAATACGCAACAGGATTCGATTTTGGATTCGATGCGATCCTGTTTCGCGATTCGGTGCTCGCCACAAATGACGTCCATCCGGGCCGGATGGCTGCAGCGACCGCAATGTGCGTCGTGTCGATGAGCCTAAGCCTGATGTGCATGCGCCGAAAGTCGCGCTTCAGCCGATGGGCCGAATATTTTGCCCTGCTTCCCGCGGTAATGGGGCTGATCGCGGTCACAGGCTACATCTATGCGGTGCCGGAATCGCATTGGCTCTCGGAATATTCGTCCATGGCAATTCACTCCGCGGCGCTATTCGTGATTCTGGGTGTCGGAGCGATATTCGCCGATCCCTCAGGCGCATTGGTTACGGAGCTTTCAAGCCGAAGGCTGGGCGGCCAGGTTGCCCGGCGCATGCTCCCGATCGTCATCTTGCTTCCCCTCGCCTTGGGTTGGCTGCGCCTGCAGGGGCAGCATCTCGGCTATTACGGGACAGAGTTCGGCGTGGCGCTGTACGCTATGACTCAGGTGGTGAGCCTCTCGACGGTCGTAATTCTCTCCGCTCGCTGGCTGAATGGTATCGATGAAAAACGAGTCGAAGCGCAGGAGCAATCGCTCCGATCGATTTCCGTGGTCGATAACTCCGACGACGCCATCATCACGAAAACGCTGGACGGCGTAATCACCAGCTGGAACGCCGGCGCACAGAAGATCTTCGGGTACAGCTCGAAGGAAGTGCTCGGCAAACCGATGTTGATCCTCTTTCCCCAGGAACGAGTACAGGAAGAAAGAACGATTCTTGAGCGCATCGCGCGGGGCGAGACAACGAGTCATTTTGAGAGCACCCGCCTGCGCAAAGGCGGCGAACGCATCTTCGTCTCCGTGACCATTTCCCCGCTTCGAAATAGTCACGGGCGAATCATCGGAGCCTCCACGATCGCCCGCGACATCACGCAGCAGAAACAAAACGAGCAGAAGGTGCGGCATCAGGAGGCGCGCCTCTCCGGCGTGATCAATTCCGCGATGGACGCCGTCATCGCGATGGACAATATGCAGCGAGTGACGCTCTTCAACCCTGCCGCTGAAAAAATGTTCGGATATGAAGCTGCGGAAATCGTGGGGCAATCCCTGGACGTGCTGCTCCCCGAACGCTACCGAGTCACACACTCCGACCACGTGCGTTCCTTTGGCGAGGCCGGCGCCGCCACTCGCCGGATGGGCGCTGCGAGGGCAATCACCGGGCTGCGGAGGAACGGAGAGGAGTTCCCCATCGAGGCGTCGATCTCTCACGTCGAAGTCGAAAGCGAAAGGATCTTCACCGTCATCTTGCGCGACATAACCGAGAGAGAAAGGGCCGCGGAGGCGTCGCGCCAGCAGCGAAGTCTCCTTGATCTCGCGCCTCTGATCGTCCGCAGCATGGACGATCGCATCGAGGTTTGGACCATGGGCGCAGAGGAGCTCTACGGCTACACGAAAAGGGAGGCCATCGGGCGCAATCCCTCCACTGTGCTGCAGACGCAGTTTCCGCAACCGATTGCCGAAATTCGCGAGTACCTGCTGGACAAGGGCATCTGGGAAGGAGAACTCATGCAGCGCACGCGCGACGGCAATAAACTCGTGGTCGCGAGCCGTTGGGTTCTCTACCGGGATTCGGAAGGCACGCCATCGCGAATCCTGGAAGTGAATGCGGATATCACAGAGCTAAAGCGCGCTCAGACGCTGCAGATCCAATCACAAAAACTCGAGTCGCTTGGCACGTTGGCCGGAGGAATCGCGCACGATTTCAACAACATCCTCTCGGCGATCAACGGAAATGCGGCACTGGCGTTGAGCGAGACAGCGACCGATGACACGGCGCACCAGCACATCGAAGAGATTTCCAAGGCCGGCATGCGCGCAACTCACCTCGTCAAGCAGATCCTCAGTTTCAGCCGCCCGAGCGAGCAAAGGCGCGAGGTCCAACCGCTTCAGGACGTAGTTGAGGAAGCGCTGAAGCTCGTTCGCGCCACGATCCCGGCTTCCATAAAGATCGTGACTAAATTCGAGCCGAATCTTCCGCTGACGAGCGTGGATTCGACGCAAATTCATCAGGTGATCGTCAATCTGGCGACCAACGCCGTTCATGCCATCGGCGATAAGCCGGGCCATATCGAGCTGAAGCTCGATGCACCGCTGCTGAGAGCTGACGACATCACCGGGTCCCTGAAGCTGAAACCGGGCCGATATGTGAGGCTCTTCGTCGGCGACGATGGTTGTGGAATGGACCAAGCAACGCTGGCGAGGATTTTCGATCCGTTCTTCACAACCAAGCCTACGGGGCGCGGCACCGGGCTCGGGCTTTCCGTCGTACACGGAATCCTCACGAGCTACAACGGCGCGGTGACGGTATACAGCGAGCCCGGGCGCGGCACGGCACTTCATCTCTATTTTCCGGCCGCGGATGGAGAAGCTGCGATGCCAGCATTGAAGGAAGAACCGATCAACCGCGACCGCCATGAACGGGTGCTCTACGTCGATGATGAGGCGGCGCTTGTCACGCTCGGGACTCGGAAGCTTGAGAAACTTGGCTACCGGGTCAGCGGATTCACAGACCCGGTTGGCGCACTCGAGGCATTCCGGGCGGCGCCAAGTTATTTCGACATCCTGATCACAGACCTCTCGATGCCTCAAATGTCCGGGCTCGATCTTGCGCGAGAAATGAGAGAAGAGCGGCCGGATCTGCCGATCGTTGTCACCTCGGGGTACGTGCGGCCGGAAGACGAGGCGAAAGCGCAAAAGCTGGCAATCTACAACTTCATCGCGAAGCCGATTTCGCTGGACGAATTAACGGTCACGCTCGACAGGATTTTTCTCATTCGCGGCGAAACCGTCGCGTCCGCGACGAACTAATTCGGCGGCAATCTTTAAGACGAACGGTGTCAGTCGCCCGCGGTGGCCGGGTGATAGACGGGAGCCTTTTCGGCGGAGAGAACCGGCTTCAAATGAAGGGAACGAATCTCGCGCGTAATTCCGATCCAGCTGAGCAGTTTTAGGCCGTAGTAGGTAAAGTCAACTTCCCACCAACGAATTCCCTGCCGGCACACGTGCATGAATTTGTGGTGATTGTTGTGCCAGCCCTCGCCCATGGTGATGAGCGCGAGAACAAAATTGTTACGGCTCTGGTCCGGAGTGTTGAATCGGCGGGAGCCCCAGAGATGTGCCAGCGAATTGATGCAAAAAGTTCCGTGATACAAAAGGACGGTCGAAGCGACGAATCCCCACGCGAATCCTGCGGGTCCGGTAAAAACGAGCAATGCGGCTGCGAGGACGATGGGCGGAACGAGATGCCACTTATTCAGCCAGCGGAGTTCGGGATACCTCGCGAAGTCCTGGATGTTGCGCGCATCATACGCGTCGAACTCGTCCGAAAGTATCCAGCCGACGTGGGCCCACCAGATGCCTTGCAAGCCCGGCGAATGGACATCTTCTTCCTGGTCCGAGTAGCGGTGATGATGGCGGTGATTCGCCGCCCACCAGAGGACGCCCTTCTGCGCGGAGGTTTCGGCGGCGAAGCCGAGGCAGAATTGCCAGAAGCGGCTCAGCTTAAATGAGCGATGGCTGAAATAGCGGTGGTAGCCCGCGGTGACCACAAACATCCGGCCGACGTAAAGCGCGAGCATCAACGCGAGCCATTTCCACTGAAAATGGACGAAAAACAGGCTGATACACGCGGCGTGAATCACGAAAAACGGAATTGCCGAGACATACCGATACCGGGCGGTGCGGGCAGACGTCATTGAATCGAAATTTCCTCGCGACTCTAAGCGGTCGGCAGATCAACATCACCAGTATATACGGTCGGAGCGAAGAATGCGCTCAAGAAATCGAGAAATTTCCAAGGCGTAGAATGTGCGAGACTGCGACGGCTCTCGAGTGTGAGCTGGCCTGATGGGAAGCAGAGCGCGTGCGAAGAATCTCGCGCCGGAAGCGGAGAAAGAGATCTCCTCCCGAGATATCGGTGCAAGGGCGGGTTATGCAGCCTAAGAATCGCCGATCAGGGATTGTAGTGGAATACGGATGCCCATGAAGACTGCAGCACATGAGCTCCCGCGAAGCTGCAGGCGACGATAGCGCCCAATACCAGCCCGACGACCATGAAAAACATGAAGGTGCGCAGGCCCCGGCGCTCGGGCCGCTTGAAATCCGCGGAATGATCCGAACAAAAGACGCGCCCAGGTTCCGGTAGTCGATCGCAGTTCAGGCAAGTGATCATATGGCGCTCCACCGAATATTGAAACAATTGGAATCGCGCGGAGCTATAGACTGAAAGTACCGATTTAAATGTGGATTAACCAGCGTATTTACAATAAGTTACGAAGACGCATTTCGCATTGGCGCGATACTCGGCGTATTTCGTTGAGCGCGAAGGAGATCGCAACCGATTTAACCTACTGTCCGTCGTATACTCTAAGCGAATGGCGTCGGGAACGAAGCAGATTGGTTGCAGACACGATTTGCGCGCGATAAGTCAGGAATTTTGCGCTGCATTTGCGGCGAGCAAATGAGACGCTTCCGCAACGGAGTATGGGGATGGGACAAACAGAAACATTCGAGGAGCGCGTACCGGCGAAACCACCAATGGCGCGTTATCAAGCGCCGCCGCCGCGGCCGCGCAAGAGCCGCTGGTGGGTGTGGGTCCTCATTATTCTGGTAGCGGCGGGTTTGTATTGGAGATTCCGCGGCGGAACGGCGAACGGCTCCGATCAGACGCAAAGCTCGGGCCGGGGACGTGGCGGGCGGGGCGGCGGCGCGGGATTGGCGCCGGTCTCCGTTGCGACCGCGCAAAAGGGCGATATGCCCGTTTTTTACGAGGGGATCGGCTCGGTTCTGGCGTTTAACACCGTCACGGTGCACACGCGAGTGGACGGCCAGCTCATCAACGTCGCCTTTCGCGAAGGCCAGATGGTGAAGGCCGGCGACCTTCTCGCGGAGATCGACCCGCGGCCATTTCAAGTCCAGCTCGAGCAGGCCGAGGGACAGCTCGCCAAAGATCAGGCGCAATTGAAAGATGCACAGTTGAATGCGGACCGCTTTCAACAACTTTGGAAGGATCAGGTAATCGCCCGGCAACAGGTGGACACTCAAGTTGCGCAAGCCGCGCAGTTTGAAGGCGCGATCAAGAGCGATCAGGGAGCGGTGGATAGCGCCCGCCTGCAGCTTGCGTATTGCCGCGTGATCGCGCCGATTTCAGGCCGCGTTGGTTTGCGCCTCGTCGATCCCGGGAATATCGTGCATGCGGCCGATGCAAACGGAATTGCGGTGATCACGCAGCTGCAACCGATCGCGGTCACTTTTACGCTGCCGCAAGATCAGCTGCCGGTCGTTTATTCAAAGCTCCGCGGCGGACAGCAGCTCTCGCTCGATGCATACAATCGCGACGACACCGAAAAGATCGCGAGCGGTACTCTCCTGACGATCGACAATCAGATCGATCAAACGACGGGAACGTATAAGCTGAAAGCCGTGTTCGCGAACGCTGACAATTCGCTCTTTCCGAATCAATTTGTGAACGTGCATCTTCTCGTCGATGTGAAGCGGGGAATGACGATCGTGCCGAACGCAGCCATCCAGCGCGGGCCTTCAGGCACGTACGTGTACGTGCTCCAGCCCGATAGCACCGTGAAAATCAGAACGGTGACGACCGCGATCAACGTCAATAATAACGTCGGACTGGAAGCCGGAGTCGTGCCCGGCGAAAAAGTGGTTACCGACGGACTGGACAAGTTGCAGGACGGACTCAAGGTGTCGGTCGCAAACGGCGGACCGAATGGCGGCCAGAACCAGGGAAATTCACCTGATTCTGGCGGACAGGGACAGAACGCTCCGAATTCCGGCGGGCAGAAGTCCGGCGGTTCACGTTCAGGCAAAAACCCGCAGAGACAACCTGCGGCGCAAGGAGGCGGAGGGCCGCATCAGTGAACCCGTCCCGCCCTTTCATCCTTCGGCCTGTAGCGACCAGCCTGTTGATGGCTGGGATTCTTCTCGCGGGATTCGTGGCGTACCGGCAGTTGCCGGTCTCCGCGCTGCCTGAGGTCGATTACCCAACAATCGAAATTCAGACTTTCTATCCGGGTGCCAGTCCGGACGTGATGGCTTCTTCCGTGACGGCGCCGCTCGAGCGTCAATTCGGCGAAATCCCCGGATTGAACCAGATGACCTCGACGAGCTCCTTCGGAAGCTCGCTCATCACCCTGCAATTCGTTCTCGACCTGAACATCGATATCGCCGAGCAAGAGGTGCAGGCCGCAATCAATGCGGCGACGCAGCTTCTGCCTGCGAACCTGCCTAATCCGCCCATCTACAGCAAGATCAATCCGGCCGACGCTCCGATCCTCACGCTTGCTTTGACTTCGACCGCAGATCCGCTGACGCGAGTCGAGGATCTGGCAGAGACAACGTTCGCGCAGAAAATTTCCCAATTGCCCGGGGTTGGACTGGTGAGCATCAGCGGCGGCCAGCGGCCGGCAGTTCGCATTCAGGCGAATCCGGCGCAGCTCGCTTCTTACGGCTTGAGCCTTGAAGATCTCAGGACGGCGCTCAGCCAGGCAAACGTCGATCAGGCGAAGGGAAATTTTGACGGGCCGCAACAGGCGTACACGATCGGCGCGAATGATCAGTTGCTGACCAGCACCGGGTATCGTCCACTGATCGTGGCCTACCGCAACGGCTCTCCGGTCCGGCTGAGCGACGTCGCCACGGTGATCGACGGCGCCGAAAACGTGAAGCAAGCCGCGTGGGCGAATCAGAATCCCTGCGTCATTCTGAACATTCAACGGCAGCCGGGCGCGAACATCATCGCCGTCGTCGATCGCGTGCAGAAGCTCCTGCCGATGTTGCAGGCTTCGCTCCCCGCCTCCGTCAACATTCAGCAGCTGACCGATCGCACGATCACGATCCGAGCGTCGGTGACGGACGTCAAGTTTGAGCTTCTGTTGACGATCGGCCTCGTCGTCATGGTGATCTTCCTCTTTTTGCGGAGCCTTTCGGCGACCGTGATCCCCAGCGTCGCCGTCCCTCTCTCCATCGTAGGAACCTTTGGCGTGATGTATCTGCTCGGATACAGCCTGAACAACTTGTCGCTGATGGCCCTAACGATTTCGACCGGCTTCGTGGTGGACGATGCCATCGTGATGATCGAAAACATCAGCCGCTACATTGAGGAAGGCGATTCGGCACTTGAAGCCGCGTTGAAAGGGTCGGAGCAGATCGGGTTTACGATCGTTTCGCTGACGGTTTCGCTGATCGCCGTGCTGATTCCCCTGCTCTTCATGGGAGACGTAGTCGGCAGGCTGTTCCGCGAGTTCGCTGTCACCTTGGCTGTGACGATCCTGGTTTCCGCGGTGGTGTCGCTGACGCTTACGCCGATGATGAGCGCCAAGCTCCTGAAATACAAACCGCCAAGCCAGCAAGGATGGTTTTATAGGAAATCGGAGGAGTGGTTCGATCGCATCATCGCGTTCTATGGAAAAACTCTGCAGGTAGTCCTTCGCTTCCGAACCACCACTCTGATTGTGACCGTCGCCACCCTCGTCGCGACAATTCTGCTTTACATCTACGTGCCGAAGGGATTCTTTCCCGTGCAGGACACCGGAGTCCTTTTGGGCATGTCAGAAGCTCCGCAAGACGTCTCCTTTCAGGAGATGGGTCGCCGACAGCAGAAGCTCGTCGATGTAATCATCAAAGATCCCGCTGTTGAAAATGTCTCGTCGTTCATCGGAATCGACGGAACCAACACGACGGTAAACAATGGGCGCATTCAAGTTACGCTCAAACAGGTGGAAGACCGGAAAATTTCGGCGTCGGATGTGATCCGAAGACTTCAGCCTTCGCTCTCTCAGGTGCAGGGCATTCAGCTCTTCCTCCAGCCGGTGCAGGACTTGACGGTGGAAGATCGCGTTTCGCGCACGGAATTCCAGTACAGCCTGGAAGACGTTGACGCAAAGGAGCTCGGCGTTTGGGTGCCCCAAATGATCGCGAAGCTCCAGTCGATGCCAGAGCTGCGCGACGTTGCTAGCGACCAACAGAACTTCGGATTGGCGACGACGCTGGTTATCGATCGTGATTCGGCATCACGGCTGGGAGTGCTGCCGCAGGTTATCGATGACACTCTCTACGACGCTTTTGGCCAACGGCAAGTCTCGACGATGTTCACGCAACTGAATCAGTACCACGTCGTCGAGGAGGTGCAGGGAAACTTCCAGGCAAATCCGGACATGCTGAAGAATATTTACGTGAAGGCGTCGAATCCGAGCAATCCGGCAGGCACCGGCTCGGGTCTATCCGGTTCGGCGGCAGGCCTGGGTACATCCGCCAGCGGCAGTTCGGGCAGCGGAATCAGCACATCATCCGGCACTCAGATTCCGCTTTCGGCGTTCACGCGTGTCGAGACGAGCACGACGCCGCTGACTATAAACCACCAGGGACAGTTTCCCGTGGTGACGCTCTCATTCAATCTCGCGCCCGGTGTCTCGCTGGGTGACGCGGTGAAGGCGGTTGATAGCGCGAAACAACAATTGGGATTGCCAGCGAGCATTCAAACGAACTTCCAGGGCACGGCCGCCGCATTTTTGAATTCGTTGTCCAATGAACCGATCCTGATCCTCGCCGCAGTTGTCACGGTGTACATCGTCCTTGGGATTTTGTATGAGAGCTACATTCACCCGATCACGATTCTTTCGACCTTGCCGTCCGCCGGCGTCGGAGCGATTCTCGCGCTACTAATCTGCCGCACTGAGTTCAGCGTCATTGCGCTGATAGGAATGATTCTGCTGATCGGCATCGTGAAGAAAAACGCCATCATGATGATCGACTTCGCGCTCGAGGCGGAGCGCAAGGAACACAAATCCCCTGTGGATTCGATCTACGAGGCCTGTCTGCTGCGCTTCCGGCCGATCATGATGACCACCATGGCGGCGCTTTTGGGCGGATTGCCGCTGGCGCTCGGCACGGGGACCGGCTCCGAATTGCGGCGTCCGCTGGGTATCACCATCGTCGGGGGTCTGCTTCTTAGCCAACTCCTCACGCTTTACACCACGCCCGTCGTTTATCTGGCGTTTGATTGGGTGCAGACGCGGCTGCAAAAGAAAATTCACATCGGCGATCCCATCGAGCAAACGGCTTCGGATTAAGCTGTGAATATCACCTCCAACATCTCGGCGCCCTTCATCCGGCGCCCTGTGGCAACTTCCCTGCTGACGATCGCGATTCTTCTCGCTGGCGCGATCGGCTTCAAATTGTTGCCGGTGGCGCCGCTGCCAAACGTGGATTTCCCGACGATCTCGGTGAGCGCCAGCCTGCCGGGGGCGAGTCCGGAGACGATGGCTTCCGCGGTCGCGACGCCGCTGGAGCGTCAGTTCGGACGGATTGCCTCTGTAACGCAGATGACTTCGACGAGTTCACTCGGCTCGACGAGTATCACACTGCAGTTCGAACTCAATCGCGACATCAATGCGGCCGCGCGCGACGTTCAAGCAGGCATTAACGCCGCGCTGGGCCAGCTTCCCGCCGATCTGCCAGGGCGCCCCAGCTACCGCAAGATCAATCCCGCCGACGCGTCGATCATGATCATCGCGCTCACTTCGGACAATATTTCACGGCAGGATATTTACGACGCGGCGGATTCGATCCTGGCGCAGAAACTGGCCCAGGTGGAAGGTGTCGGGCAAGTGAACGTCAGCGGCGGCGCGCGTCCTGCCGTGCGCGTGGACGCGAACCCGATGCTGCTGAATAGTTACGGGATCAGCCTCGAGCAAGTGCGAAACGCGTTATCCAACGCCAACGCCAATCGCCCGAAAGGCGATATCGAGGATCTGGACCACGCCTTCCAGATCAATACGACCGATCAGCTCTTTCGCGCCCGCGAATACCGGCCGCTGATCGTGGCCTACAAGAACGGAGCCGCAGTGCGGCTGCAGGATGTGGCGCAAGTCACGGACGGCGTGGAAAACGTCTACAACGCGGGCATCTCCAATGGCTCGCCTGCGATTTTGATTTTCATCAACCGCCAGCCGGGCGCCAATATCGTTGACACGGTCGATCGCATCTATGCGCTCATTCCCCAGTTGAAGGCTTCTGTCTCGCCTTCGATCCACCTGAGCGTTGTGAACGATCGCACCACCACCATCCGCGCTTCCATCCACGACGTTGAGATCACGCTGCTCATTTCGATCGCGCTCGTGATTCTCGTTGTATTCGCATTTCTGCGGAATGCCTGGGCGACGGCCATTCCCAGCATCAGCGTTCCGCTTTCGCTGGTCGGAACTTTCGGCGTCATGTACCTGCTCGGCTACACGCTCGATAACCTTTCGCTGATGGCGCTGACGATCTCCACCGGCTTTGTCGTCGACGATGCCATCGTCGTGATCGAAAACATCGCGCGCCATCTCGAATCCGGCATGAGAGCCTTCGACGCCGCCATGCAGGGCGCGCGCGAAATCGGCTTCACCGTCATCTCGATGAGCACATCACTCATCGCAGTGTTCATCCCAATTCTACTGATGGCTGGAATTGTGGGCCGGCTGTTCCGGGAGTTCGCGGTTACGCTGAGCATCGCCATCATGATGTCGCTGCTGGTTTCGCTCACCACGACGCCGATGATGTGCGCGCGATTTCTCCGGCACGAAGAAGAAGGACATGGTCACGCGTATCGCTTTGCGGAGCGAATGTTTGACCGGTTGCACCGCCTCTACGACGTATGCCTGCGTTGGGTGCTCGGCCGTCAGCCGCTGATTCTCGCTATCACCGTGCTGACCGTCTGCGTGAACTTGTATCTCTTCTACATCATTCCGAAAGGTTTCTTCCCGCAACAGGACACTGGCCGGCTGTCAGGAAACCTCGTCGCGGACCAGGACACGTCGTTCGCCGCGGTTTCCGTGAAGCTAACTGAGTTTGAACGAATCATTCGTCAGGACCCCGCGGTGGACACGGTGATGGCATTCGCCGGTTCGGGAGGTTTTGGCGGCACGAACACGGCGCGCATGTTCGCGCAGCTGAAATCTCTGCAAGATCGCAAGCTCAGCGTAGACGAAGTGGTCGCGCGGTTGCGGCCGAAGCTTTCTCGTATTCCGGGCGCCACGGTGTTTCTGCAGGCTCCGCAGGACGTGAGCGTCGGCGGCCGCGGCAGCAACGCTCAATTTCAGTACACGCTGCAGGCCGATGACCTGAACGAGTTGAGCTACTGGGCCAACGTAATGTTGCAGCGCCTGAGCAAAATTCCCGAGCTTCGCGACGCGAATAGCGACGCGCAAAGCCACGGGCTCGAGACAAATCTCGTTATCGATCGCGATACCGCGGCGCGCCTGGGTGTTTCGATGGCCTCGATCGATTCAACACTTGTTGACGCGTTCGGGCAGCGGCAGGTCTCTAACATCTATAAGGGCATCAACCAATACCACGTGGTGCTCGAAGTGGAGCCAGCGCTCCAGCAGAGTCCCGACGCTCTGAAGTCGATCTACGTGAATGCAAATTCTGGCGGAGTGGTGCCACTCAGCGCCGTCGCTCATTACGAAACTTCCACGACGCCGCTCACCGTGAATCACCAGGGCGTCTTCCCGAGCATCACGCTCTCATTCAATCTAGCGCCCGGTGCATCACTCGGCACGGCGCTCGAAGACGTGCGCGCCGCGGAGCTTGAAGCCGGACTGCCCGCCACGGTGCATGCCACGCCGCAAGGCACGGCACAGGCCTTTCAGCAGTCTTTGGCTTCCACGCCATTCTTGATCCTGACCGCGCTCGCAGCCGTGTACATCGTTCTCGGCGTGCTATATGAAAGCTACATTCACCCGATCACGATTCTTTCGACTCTGCCTTCCGCGGGAATTGGAGCGATCTTGGCGCTTTTTCTTTTCAAGATGGATTTGAGCATTATCGCCATCATTGGAATCATCCTTCTGATCGGCATCGTAAAAAAGAACGCGATCTTGATGATTGACTTCGCGATCCAGGAAGAACGTCAAAACAAGCGAGCCCCGATCGACGCGATCTATCAGGCATGCCTGCTCAGGTTCCGTCCCATCATGATGACGACGATGGCGGCGCTATTCGGCGCGGTACCGCTGGCGATTGGAGGAGGCGTGGGAGCGGAACTGCGCCGTCCGCTCGGAATCACGATCGTCGGCGGACTGATCTTCAGCCAGATGCTGACGTTGTTTACGACGCCGGTCGTCTATCTCTATCTCGATCGTTTCCAGACGTGGATGCAGGGCAGTGAAGTTCGCCATCCTTCGCCGGTGCCAACCGCTTCCGATTAGCCGCACCGCATTATTCGTGGCGCAGCGCCTCGAGCGGATCCACGCGCATTGCTCGGCGCGCAGGCAAGTAACCTGCAGCGAGCGCGACGACTGAAAGCAGCACAGTGAAACCCGCGAGCCACAGTGAGTTCATTGAGATTACGCCATAAAGCACGCTGGCAAGCGCGCGGCTCACGGCGTACGCAAGCGGCATGCCGATCAGCAGACCAATCGCCGACAATTTCATCGCTTGCCCGAGAATCAAGCGAAATACATCGCGCCGGTCCGCTCCCAGCGCGATTCGAATTCCGATTTCGCGGGTGCGCTGCGCAACCGCCTCCGAAAGCACGCCGAAAACGCCCACCGAAGAGAGAACTAGGGCAATGGCTCCGAACACCGCCATCAT
>DASTCZ010000431.1:0-3785 GCA_035710585.1 Candidatus Acidiferrales bacterium
AATAGATCCATCCAGCCATCATTATTTATATCGGCGGCGACGACTCCCCAGGCCTTTGCCGGCAAATCGATTCCAGCGGACTTGCTCACGTCACTGAAAGTTCCGTCGCCATTATTGTGAAAAAGTTTGCTCGGCGTTCCGTGATAGGCGACCGGCATGCAATACGCGCGCAGATCCGGCGTGCCGCAATAAATGTTGTTGGCCTTGGTGAAATCGATGAAGCCGCAAACGAAAAGATCAAGCTTGCCGTCGTTATCGTAATCGAACCAGACAGCGCTCGTGCTCCAACCCGGCGCGGCGACTCCCGCCTTCGCAGTGACATCAGTAAAAGTTCCGTCGCCATTATTGTGATAGAGGATGCTGCGCGGATATTGCGTGACGTAGAGATCCGGCAGCCCATCGCCATCGTAATCGCCCACAGCCACGCCCATCCCGTAGGCATTTCCGCCGGCGCCTGCTTTTTCCGTAACGTCGGTAAACGTTCCGTCGCGATTGTTGTGGTAGAGCGCGTTACGCAACGGAGGCTGCGGATCGAAAAAATCACATTTGCCGCTATTGACGAGATAAATGTCCATCCAGCCGTCGTTGTCGTAATCAAAAAAAGCACAGCCCGCGCCTGCAGTCTCAGGCATGTACATTTGCGGAGAAATTCCTGCGGTGTGTTTCCACCGGATGCCGCTCGCGGAAGAGGGAATTTCTTCGAAGGCAGGAACTGCAGCAGCCGAACGCGGATTTGGGCGCGTGATGCGCGGATATGCAGCGGCCAAGCCTGCGCAACCCATCCAGCGCAATATTTCGCGGCGTGAAAATGTGAAGCGATTCATCGCGCGCGTCAGCAGTTCGCTCAGTGCGAGATCGAAGGATTTTTCGCCGCGGCATCGCGCTGCAATTGCGTCTCGCGGGCGGCGCCTTCCTTGTTTCCTGTGCGCGCGTAGGCTTGCGCGAGCTGATAGTGTCCGGCGGGATCGTCAGCTTCCATTTTTACGTAGCGTTCGAGCGGACGAATTGCATCCGGATAGCGTCCGGCGGAATTCAGCGACATCCCCAGCGCGAGATACGCCTCCGAAAAACCGGCGTCGAGCTTCGAAGCCTGGGTGAAATGCGCGATGGCGTCGTCCCATTTGGCGTCGCGCCGGGCCAGTTCGCCGAGCATGAACTCGGCGGCAGCATTTTGTGGATTGGTCTTCAGTTCGGCATCAAGTTCAGCGCGCGCATCGTCCGCGGCTGCGGGATAGGCGGGGCGATTCAGCATGATCTGCGCGATGCGGTAATGAATATCGTGCTGCTGCGGGTCCTGGTCGAGAATGCGGCGATAGACGGCGATGGCGTCGTCCCATTTCTCCGCGGACTCCAGCGCCTCGGCATTCAATTTCTGCACTTGCGGAGAAGCCGGAGCGGTGTCGGCGAGCTGCTGCGCGGCGCGGTTCGCGAGCTGCGAAAAAAAGTGCGTACACACGTAGAGCACTTCCGGATCGGAAGGGAAATCGCTCTGCAGTGCCATCAACGCGGAGACAGCGGCAGGCGTATCTTGCACGCTCATCGCGCAGCGTGCCTCGGCCATCAGCCCGCGATAGCGAAGATCTTTGTCCGGCGTGCGCGCCGCGGCTTTCAATTCCGGCAGAGCTTCCGTACAGCGTCCAGTCTCCGCGAGTGAAATCGCGTGCGAAACCGAGGCGGCAGCGGGCTTCGAGGTCTTATACGCCGGAGACTGCGCTGAAATTGCGACCGCGACGAACGCACAACCCAAAATCGCACAGGCCGCACGCCGGAACGCAAAATGAGTTGATCGGAGGCGGAATGAAAGCGCATTCATAAAAATCGAGGACGTGATACAAACTAGCACGTTCGATGCGCTTTTTACAGGCAGAAGCAGCGGCAGCCGCAGACGATTGTCGTGCTCTGGCGGCTCGCGGCAGCTGAAAATCTCTCGGAGAAACGGGCCAATGAAATTCGATGGCAACTCAGATCGATATGACGGAATAAGACGGCGAGACGCGCTCAAGCTGATCGGCGCGGGCGCGGCGGCGGCTTACGTCGCGCCGCCGATGCTGCTCGCGGCTCAGCGTGGCCTTCAAATCGCTGGGAAAACGGCGAATATCAGCGTCAAGCCTGTCAGTCCACACGCGGTCCGAATTCTCATTGCCGCCGACGACCCGGCGCAAACTGCTACAGCGCTCAACGACGGCGCGCTTGTCTCCGACCATTTCGACGAAAATATTCGCGGCGGGCTGAAGGCGCACATCTCGCAGGAGCCGCTGAAAATTGAAATTACCCGCCCGGACGGCAGCCTGGTGCAGCGGCTGACGATCGACAAAGAAACCGGCGCAGTGACGTTTGCGCTCGGCGGCGGGCCGATTTTTGGCATGGGAGAAGGCGGCCCGCAATTTGACCGGCGCGGCGATGCCGATCGCATGCGCGGCGGCCAAGGCGGGTACCGCTTGCGGACGAACGGAGGACGTGTGCCGATTCAGTGGCTGATCGGCGCCTCCGGTTGGGCGATGTACATCCATCAGCCTCTGGGAATTTTTGATTTGGCGGGAGGAAACATGGCTGTTGCGCCGCCTGCGCCACCTGCGGCCCGCGGAACTGCGCCCGGAACTGCGCCATCAGGTCCTCCGCCTGCACCGGCGCCGCTTTCCGCAGAAGAAGCCGCGAAAATTACGGAAGGAGTTTTTCATCCGCCTGCCGCAGAGAAGGCGCTGCCGCTCGACATTTTCGTAGTCGACGCCAAGGAACCGGCGCTCGCGATGAACGAATACGCGCGCATCACCGGCTTTCCGGAGATGCCGCCGCTGTGGTCGCTCGGCTACCAGCAATCGCACCGCACGATCATGAGCGCGGAAGAAATTTTGGGCGAGGCGCGCACGTTCCGCGAAAAGAAATTGCCGTGCGACCTGATGATTTATCTGGGCACGGGGTTTTGTCCTTCGGGCTGGAACGTGCAAAACGGGTCCTTTGAATTCAACGCAAAGGTCTTCGACGAGCCGAAAAAGATTCTCGACGAATTCCACGCGATGAATTTCAAAGTGGCGCTGCACGCCGTCATCATGACGCGAACATTGGAAGGCTCGGCGCACGATCCCTGCGCGGGCGGTCAGCCAGACGCGTCGCAAGCGGGCTGCTATTGGGACACGCACCGCAAGGATTTTTCGCTCGGCGTGGACGGCTGGTGGCCGGACGAAGGCGATCCGCTGGACCCGGTTTCGCGCCTCACGCGCATCCGCATGTACTACGAAGGGCCGCAGATCGACCGGCCCAACGAGCGGCCGTTTGCGCTGCACCGCAATGGCTACGCGGGAATGCAGAGATATGCCCCGTTTTTGTGGTCGGGCGATGTGTACTCGCTCTGGGAAACGCTGCGCACGCACGTGCCCATCGGAATCAACACATCGCTCTCAGGAATTCCGCTGTGGGGAACGGACACGGGCGGGTTTGTGCCGACGAAGGAATTCACTGGAGAACTTTTCGTGCGCTGGTTTCAGTTTAGCGCGTTTTGTCCGCTCTTCCGCTCGCACGGGCGCGATTGGGAATTGCGGCTGCCTTGGGGATGGAATACTGGCGACCTCGGGCCAAATGAAATCAGCAATTACGGCGAAGCGCAGAATCCTGATCCAAGCGAACTGCACAACGCCGCGGTCGAGCCGATCTGCAAAAAATATCTCGAGCTCAGATATCGGCTGCTTCCTTATTTATATTCGGCCGTCCACGAAGGGCACGAAACTGGGCTGCCGATTATGCGCGCTCTGTGGCTGCACTACGGAGATGATCCCATAGCAGTAGCGCGC